>PBPT01000022.1 GCA_002724735.1 Fidelibacterota bacterium
TGGCAGTAGATCAAGTGGGCCTGCGTGGACTCGAACCACGGACCTCATCCTTATCAGGGATGCGCTCTAACCACCTGAGCTACAAGCCCATAAATAAAAGGTATGCGTGACCAAAGGAAATGAGTTCGACCATATCCTCACAAAGTGAGGATTACTCCCTAGAAAGGAGGTGATCCAGCCGCACCTTCCGGTACAGCTACCTTGTTACGACTTAGCCCTAGTTACCAGCCTTACCTTCGACGGCTCCCTCCTAAAAGGTTGGGCGACCGGCTTCGGGTACTGCCGACTTCCATGGCTTGACGGGCGGTGTGTACAAGACCCGGGAACGTATTCACCGCGGCGTGCTGATCCGCGATTACTAGAGATTCCTACTTCATAGAGTCGAGTTGCAGACTCTAATCTGAACTGGGATCGGTTTTTTGGGATTGGCTTGCCTTTGCAGGGTAGCAACCCATTGTACCGACCATTGTAACACGTGTGTAGCCCTGGGCATAAGGGACATACTGACTTGACATCATCCCCACCTTCCTCCTGGTTATCCCAGGCAGTATCCTTAGAGTCCCCACCATTATGTGCTGGCAACTAAGGAAAGGGGTTGCGCTCGTTGCGGGACTTAACCCAACATCTCACGACACGAGCTGACGACAGCCATGCATCACCTGTGATAGTGTTTTTAAGCAAGCTTAAAAAAGGCACAATTTTCATTATGTTTTCACTAACATGTCAAGCCCAGGTAAGGTTCTTCGCGTTGCATCGAATTAAACCACATGTTCCACCTCTTGTGCGGGTCCCCGTCAATTCCTTTGAGTTTCAGCCTTGCGGCCGTAGTTCCCAGGCGGAGTACTTAACGCGTTAGCTCCGATAGTGAAGGGGTCGAATCCTCCACCACCAAGTACTCATCGTTTACGGCGTGGACTACCAGGGTATCTAATCCTGTTCGCTCCCCACGCTTTCGTCCCTCAGCGTCAATATTGTGCCAGAATGCTGCCTTCGCCATNGGTGTTCCTCCTGATATCTACGCATGTCACCGCTACACCAGGAATTCCACATTCCTCTCACATATTCTATTCTACCAGTTTTGATTGCAGNTCACCGGTTAAGCCGGTGGNTTTAACAATCAACTTGGTAAAACGCCTACGGACCCTTTACGCCCAGTTATTCCGGACAACGCTAGCACCCCTCGTATTACCGCGGCTGCTGGCACGAAGTTAGCCGGTGCTTTCTTGAAAGGTACCGTCAAATCTGAACATTATTTACATCCAGGTTTTTCTTCCCTTACGACAGATCTTTACACTCCTAGAAGCTTCATCGATCACGCGGCGTTGCTGCGTCAGACTTTCGTCCATTGCGCAAAATTCCTTACTGCTGCCTTCCGTAGAAGTCTGGGCCGTATCTCAATCCCAGTGTGGCTGATCATCCTCTCAGACCAGCTACCGATCATGGCCTTGGTAAGCCNTTACCTTACCAACAAGCTAATCGGGCGCAGGCCCATCCAAAAGTGCGAGCCGAAGCCCGCTTTAACAACAATATCCCGAAGGATCCGCTGCATTATTCGGTATTAGCCCCGGTTTCCCGGAGTTATCCCAATCTCTAGGGTAGGTTGCCTACGTGTTACTCACCCGTTCGCCAGTTTAATAGTTTCCCGAAGGAAACGTTCTCCTTGACTTGCATGTATCAAGCACGCCGCCAGCGTTCGTCCTGAGCCAGGATCAAACTCTCCATTGTTGTTTGATTCTGTTTTGTCTTTGTTACTTTGATTAGTAACGCTCAAATCCATTTACTGGACCACGCATACCAATTTTCAAAAAACTTTGTTTTGCTGTCGAAAACAGCCTGCTAAAATAGTATTATAATTAAAGGGTAAGCAAATGATATTTTAAAAAAAATAAAAATGTGAAAACTTTTGAGTTTTTTTGTGAGATTATATCATCTACTTGATAACAAACTCAGGATAAGGATAATCCATAAATCGTTCAATTTTTAACTTATTGGTTACTCGAGATGTAAATCGCATAACCAATTTCCTATTAGCATCATCGATGTCATTTACTGATTTCCAGCCGCTCGCAAATTGCAAACCAAGTGCTAATAAAACTGGTGTTGCAACCACAGCTAAATTCTTTTGTTTGGTAGTCATGCTTTTAGGTATAAAATAATTTTTTGAAACTGAAGGGTTATTGTTTTCAATCCCAAAGCCGCTGTCAAGAGGTATATTTGTTTGACGATTCACTGCTAGAATAATTTCTTCGTTTTTCTGATTAGAGGAAGAGGCTAACACCACTGAGTACAAAAAAACAGTAGAAGAAATAAGACCTAGTGCATTTTTCTTTTGATCAAGGTAAACAAACCCCCCTCCAGGAAAAATTGAGGAAAGTAGCGCTGGGGTTCTTTTTTTTAATGGTGCTTTCTCTGCGGTATTTATAGCTTTGTACCACGGCTTAATAATCTTAGAGTAGTGTCCATGATCAAATATTGATTCCGCTGACTGGAATGCTTTTTTTGAATCTTCCCATTCAAGCTTTTCAAAATGTGCATAAGCTCTAAATATTAATTGATAAGGATCCTTAGTTTGATCGGTTTGAAGTAAAATTTCATCAAACATTCTGTTCTTAAAATTTATATATAAAATTTGATATTTAGCAGCATTTGAATCAGAGCTTTTGACGTCACTGGAGTTTATTAATCGATTGTAATAATTTTTTGCTAGATCCCAGTTTTCCATTTTCTCATAGCATTTTCCTATTTGATAATAAGCAGCAGACTCCAACTCATCTTGAGGGTATTTATATAGATATTGAAAATAACCGAGAAGAGCTCTTTCATAAAAACCCTCGTTGTACAGAAACATGGTATAATTGATTAATTCCTGTCTTTGAAAAGAGGTAAAATCCTTCCATTCTTTTTTTATATCATCAACATCTAAGTATTGTTGCTGTGAAAAAAGGTAACTGGGTAAAAATATGACGATAAAAAGTAGGCTTAAGGGAAAAAATTTTGATCGCATTTTTAAGCACTCTTTTTGTGGCTACGTAGTAACGGCTCCTTGCCACTTTTAACAAAATCTTTAGTGATTGTTATTTTTACTACACCGCTGTCTGAAAGCTCTGGTAGTTTAAACATCAAATCAAGCATAGAAGATTCGAGAACTGATCGAAGAGCTCTTGCCCCAGAATTATAATCCATTGCAAGTTTTATGATTTCATTCAGCGCTTCCTTTCGAAAACTCAAATCAATATTTTCCATTTTAAATAATTTTTTATACTGATCAACCAAAGAATTCTTAGGCTCGAGAAGAATTTTTAACATGCTTTCTTCATCCAACCTGTTTAAAGTTGAAACTACTGGGAGCCTACCTATCAGCTCTGGTATTAAACCATATTGAATGAGATCAACTGGAAGAAGATCAGATAGATTTTCGTCATTAGAAAGATTATGCTTTACCGATTTACCAAAACCTATTTCAGATGAATTAATTCTTTGACTTATTATTTCAGACAGACCATCAAAAGAACCTCCACAAATAAACAATATATTTTTGGTGTCAATCGAAATAAGATTTTGCTCTGGGTGTTTTCTGCCACCTTTTGGTGGAATCTGAGCAATCGTACCCTCTAATATTTTCAATAGAGCTTGCTGGACACCCTCACCTGAAACATCACGTGTAATTGAAGGGCTGGTTGATTTTCTACCAACCTTATCTATTTCATCTATATAGACGATGCCAGCTTGAGCTTTGTAGATATCGTAGTTGGATATTTGCAATAATCTTACAAGTATATTTTCAACATCCTCACCCACGTAACCTGCCTCTGTGAGAGTAGTTGCATCAGCAATGGCAAAAGGGACCTCAAGAAGTTTCGCTAAAGTTTCAGCAATTAAAGTCTTTCCAGTACCTGTTGGTCCAATGATTAAAATGTTACTTTTATCTAGCTCTACTCTATCATTAGAATTTTTAGATATAATTCTTTTGTAATGATTGTAAACAGCTACGGATAGAGCTCTTTTAGCTTTATCTTGACCAATTACATATTGATCTAAGTGTTTTTTTATTTGAGTTGGTCTTAACAAAGATGAATATTTGCTATTACTATTTGAATCTAACAAGTCAATGGGTGAAGGGATCATAGATTCACGCATTATTTTCTCTGGTCAAGTATAGTATCGATAATACCATAATCTTTTGCTTCACTTGCGCTCATGAAGAAGTTTCTATCGGTATCTTTTTCGATTTTTTTTAAATTTTGCTTAGTATTTTTTACCAAAATAGCGTTTAGATTGGCTCGTAATCTCAGTATTTCGTCAGATAGTATTTTTATATCTGATGCTTGCCCTTCAGCTCCACCCAATGGCTGATGAATCATTATTCTTGAATTTGGCAACGCAGATCTTTTGCCTTTTGTTCCTCCGGAAAGAAGAAAAGCACCCATGCTTGCTGCTTGGCCAAGACAAATAGTGGCGACGTCAGGTTTAATGTAATTCATAGTGTCGTAAATCCCCATTCCCGATGTAATAATTCCACCCGGTGAATTAATATATAAGTATATATCTTTTTCGCTATCGTCCGCTTCTAGAAACAGAAGTTGCGAAATAATTAATGACGCAACGTTATCATCGATTGGAGTTCCCAAAAAAACTATGCGCTCTTTTAATAATCTAGAGTAGATGTCATAAGCTCTTTCAAATCGACCAGTTTGCTCAACTACCATTGGAATTAATTGGTTATTTGGAGTCTTTTTCATTTATTTACCTCAGATTGCTTTCGTAAGTCCTTTGTATAGACTTTAACTTCCTTAATTTTCGCATATTCTTTTAAATAAGCCAATATTTTCTTTTCCATCATGCTATCTTTTGCCCTGTCTTTATTGCTTGGTTTTTTATAAAACTTCTCGATTTCTTTTTTCTGCCCAGGGTTTTGGTCTTTTTTGTCTTGAATAAACTTTAAAAGCTCATCTTCAAGAACACTCATTTCTTGTTGATCGATGATTGCTTTTCGGACTAAATACCATTTTAAATTTTGTTCTGCTATGGGCTTGTAAGTTTCAACAACTTTTTCACGCTCAAGCTGCCCCTGATTGCGATTCATTACCTCTTCAACCATTTGTTTTAAATATGAATCCATCATTGATTGTGGAAACTCTGGATTTACCTTTTTAATAACAGCATCAAATAGCTGCTGACTGAACGATTCTTCAGCTTTTTCTTTATACGCTTTTTCGAGCTTTTCTTTAACGCGCTTTTTATAGTTTTCAAGACTTTTTGCGTCTGGATCAACGCTCTTGACAAAATTTTCATCAAGTTTTGGCAAAATCTGTCTTTCAATATTTTTAATATTTAACTCAAAAGCTGCCATTGTTCCAGCCTCATCTTTTGGAATTTCTACAACTACTTTTTGGTTTGGTTTCGATCCAATAAGCTTTTCTCCAACGCTACCATCAAATGGAGGTTGTCCAATTTTTATGTATCTGGTTTCTAGTTTTTGACCGATAATTGGAACTCCTGAAGTGTCAATTTCTTGCAAATCGCAAACAATGAAATCGTCGATTTTACCACCATCTTCAATCGTCTTTATTTCTGCACTTCTGTATCGAACTTCATCTATTGCAATTTTGACATCCTCTTCATCTAAAATGTACTGTGTTTCTTCAACTTTGAATGAATTTTTCTTTAATTTAGGTAAAGAGATCTTTGGTTCTATTTCAAATGAAACCTTAAATCTAAAATATTCTTCAAATTTAAAATCTATATCGCTTACACTGCCCATGTTGACTGGAGCAATTCGTTTTTCCTTTAGGGCTTTTAGGTAATACTGATTAACTGAGTTCTCAATAAATTCCGATTCTATGGAGGGTTGGAATCTATCCATTAAAATTTTTCTTGGAACTCTTCCAGGCCTAAATCCGGATATTTTGATTTTTTTTGAAAAAGATTTAATCGATTTTTCAAAGTCATTCTCAATATCTGACCAATCAAGATCAAGGGCTATTTCTTGACTCACACTACTTATTTCTTTTAAAGTTATTTTCATATTTTCTGATAATTTTGGGTGTCAAATATAAGGTCAAATTTCAATTTTTTTGATGTCTTTATCATTCGTTCCTTTTCGTATTGCAATAAATACATTGATCTCCAACTTGAACTAAAAATCCACAACTCGAACAATTCCATTCATCCGTATTTATATCGGTGTACATACGATTTTCTTTGGAAGAAGTTGCGATTTTAGCTATGAAGGCAAAAAGAGCAACAAAAAGTAAAAATAAAATTAGAGTTAAATTCATAGGGCAATATTAGCAGACTGCATAATAAAAACGCTAATATTTATAATGTGAACGGTAATACAAATGTTACACTTTACTTTTAATTTAACAAGTCCATATACCAAATAAACTCCAATGCTTGTAGATGCTACGCTCATGAAAAAAGGGTAAAAACTTGATATTATTTCAAAGTAATTGCAAATTAAAACTATAGAATGAACTAAAAGAAATATAGCACCCACAAAAGCATTGGAGACTCCGAAAACTCTACCATATTTAGTGTCTACTATTGATGTACATTCATCACTTGAAAGCCTGCAGAAACTAGGGACATAAAAACGATCGTAAGCGAAAAGCCGTGCATATACCCCAAAAAAATAAAATGAAAGAAGTGCGGCTACAAATAAGAGAAATGCACTAAGTAGTTTTGGATCTGGCAATAAAATTACTGCTTCAGTCTGTAGACGCAACCCTCGATAGCACCAATAAATTTGTCAACCTGAGAATGGGTGTGAAAAAGGTATTCCATTTCCTCGTAGACATCTGCTGGATAAGATTCAAAGTCATAATCACGTAGAAAATTAGCTTCCATTTTGACTATAAGATCTCTCATAACCTGTTTGGGAAGTTCTTTTTCACGTAAAAAATTTATTTGAAAGTTCATTTGACCATCCGATGTCATATGAAAAAGTGGGAGCATGCCAACGTCTGAATCAGATCTAAATGTAAAAGTTCCGCGATCTTCACCTCGACCCCATGTAACCTCGCTTGCATGGGTATCAGAGAATTCAATAATTCTTTCGCCGATTTTGGCAATTTCACGAGAGCATTTATTGCGCATATCCTCAATAAACTGATCTTTAGTCCATTTAGACATATGTATTTATCCTATTAAAATTTGTACTTACCTCGAAGTACGAATTTAAGATATTTAGTGGTTTTTGAAAAGAAAAGGTTTGTGAGAAATAAGGCTAATAATTATGTGCCTATCATGCAGATCTATTTAAAATCGTCCCTAATAAGCTCAGCCCAAATAATCAATCTTTCTTCAGTTTCATCTTCTTGATTGTCGTTATCAAGCCCTAACCCTAAAAACTCATCACCATCAAGGGCTTCAGATGCGTCAAATTCATATCCGTCCGTTGACCATTTTCCAATAAGATTGCCACCATTATCAACAAAAGGCTTAGCCAAAAAACCAATAGCGTCTAAAAAATTATCGCTATAACCTACCTGGTCACCACACCCGAAGAAAGCTGCGGTCTTTCCTGAAAAATCAAGCTTTTTATACGCTTCGAAAACTTTCTCCCAGTCTTCTTGAAGCTCACCAACATTCCATGTTGGACATCCAATAATTAATTGAGTATAATCTAACATTTTTGCTGGATCTGTTGATTTGATATCATACGAATCAACTTGAAAGCCCTCGGACACCATGTAATCCGTCAAAAATTTAGCTGCTTCTTCTTGGTTACCTGTAGTGCTTCCCCAAAATAATCCTATTTTTTCCATTAAAATCCCCTTTAAATACGTTATATGCTAAAGCAAAATTAAAATATGTTGAGCAAAATTCCTACCCAGCATAATTAATAAACTAAAATAGATCGTTGTTCATTACCTTATTCCAAGCAGCAATAAAATCATTAACGAATTTTTCTGCAGAATCATTTTGAGCATAGACTTCTGCTATTGCGCGTAGTTGAGAATTTGAACCAAAGACAAGATCTACGCGAGTTGCTTTTCTCACAACCTCGCCTGATGATCTATTTTTTCCTTCGTAACTATTCTCTCCTTTGGATTCCCACTTAACATTCATATCAAGTAAGTTATTAAAGAAGTCATTCGATAAAGAATTAGCATCATTAGTAAAGTTATTTGAACCATTTTGATCAATTCCCATTGAACGAAGCCCACCAACCAAAACTGTCATTTCTGTAGCAGTTAATCCTAAGAGTTGTGCTTTGTCTATTAACATATGCTCTGAGCTGATCTGAAAATTGCTTTTGTGGTAATTTCTAAAGCCATCAGAGTATGGCTCGAGTACTCCGAATGAATGTTCATCGGTCTGTTCTTGTGAAGCATCCCCTCTGCCAGGCGTGAAAGGAACGCTTTTTCCACAAGCTTTTTCAAGCCCAACGTTACCAGCAAGGACAATAACATCAGCAATGGATGCACCTGACTGAACCGCAATAGGCTCCAAAACGTTTAAAACTTTTTCAAGTTGTTCAGGTTTATTGGCTTCCCAATTTTTTTGCGGAGCCAATCTAATTCTTGCACCATTAGCCCCACCTCGTAAGTCAGATCCTCTGAACGTAGAAGCGCTGGCCCAAGCAGTCTCAATCATTTCTTGAATAGTAAGATCTGAGCTCTCTATTTTGGCTTTTACATCCTGAACATCGTAATCTATACTACCTTCTGGTACAGGATCCTGCCAAATCAACTCTTCATCAGGAACCTCTGGTCCAAGATAACGTTTTTTCGGACCCATATCTCTGTGAAGTAATTTGAACCAAGCTCTAGCAAAAGCATCAGCAAATTCTTCAGGATTTTCGTGAAAATGCTTGGATATCTTTCTGTAGCTAGGATCTTCACGCATAGCCATATCTGCTGTAGTCATAATTGTTGTGACCTTTAACGAGCTGTCTTCAACGTCAGGGGCAAGGTCTTCATCTTTAGGGCTGACAGGGTGCCACTGATGGGCTCCTGCCGGGCTTTTTACTAGTTCCCAATCGTAACCAAACAGCATATCAAAATAGCCATTATCCCATTGAGTAGGATTGGGCGTCCAAGGTCCCTCAATTCCACTGGTAATACTGTCTCTTCCCATTCCTTTGCCGTGATCGCTTCCCCATCCAAAACCCATTTCTTCAATTTTTGCGCCCTCAGGCTCTGTTCCTTTATGATCTTCGCTAGCAGCTCCGTGAGCCTTACCGAAAGTGTGCCCACCAGCGGTTAAAGCAACAGTTTCATAATCATTCATTGCCATACGACCGAAGGTTTCGCGAATGTCTCTTGCGCTAGCTAAAGGGTCGGGGTTTCCATCAGGCCCTTGGGGATTAACATAGATTAGGCCCATTTGAACAGCGCCCAAGGGTTGATCAAGAACTCTGTCCCCTGTATAACGTTCGTTAGCCAACCATTCTGTCTCTTTTCCCCAAAATATGTCATCTTCAGGACCCCATATGTCAACTCTTCCTCCACCGAAACCAAAGGTTTTTCCGCCCATGGATTCTATGGCAACATTTCCAGTAAGAATTATTAAATCAGCCCAACTGATTTGGTTGCCATATTTTTGTTTTATTGGCCAAAGTAGTCTTCTAGCTTTATCGAGGTTTGTATTATCTGGCCAGCTATTCGTCGGAGCAAATCTTTGAGAGCCTGTACCGCCCCCACCGCGTCCATCAGCTGTGCGATAGGTTCCAGCAGCATGCCAGGTCATTCGGATAAAGAAAGGGCCATAATGTCCGTAATCAGCTGGCCACCATTCCTGAGAATCAGTCATAAGATCATTAAGGTCTTTTTTGAGAGCATTATAGTCTAACTTATTAAATTCATCGTTATAGTTAAATCCATTTGACATTGGATTCGTTTTTGCATCGTGCTGATGAAGTATGCTTAGATTGACTTGATCTGGCCACCATTCTTTGTTGGTTTGAGCGCGATTGGTATGCTGATCGCTAGATCCATGAGAAACTGGACATTTAGCTTCGCCATTCATAAGCGATGGGTTGGCATATTTGATACTAGAAATATTTTCTTCAGACATTTTTACTCCACTAATTTATGTATGCTTTTGACAGGTCCCCGATATAATCATTTCTACATCGGTCACGTTAAAATTAAAATTTTTCATCATTGTTTTTGAAACATCAACTTCGGGTTTTTCAATATCAATTAACTCTCCACACACATTGCATTTTAAATGATCATGCAAACTTGTATTGCAATCGTAACGAACGATATTACCATCATGAATTCTTTTAATTATTCCTTCCGTTTCAAGATGCTTAAGATTGCGATATACCGTACCCAGACTTATTCGAGGAATGAATTTCTTTGATTCGTTGTATATCCAATCCGCAGTGGGATGCGTATGAGTATTTAAAACAATTTTTTTGATTGTTTCTTTTTGAATGCTAAATCGCATAGTTTAAGTTAATAATTAAATAGTAATAATTACTATTTAATTATGTTCGATAATGATTGCGGTAGTTCAAAAAAAGTTTTTTTGAGACTAGAGCGGTTTAAGTTTTAAAAACCCTGTATCTTACCTGATTTCTTATAAAGTTGAAAAACTATGTGCCAGCCTAGTGCTACAATTATCATCAAAACAAGCCAGTTAGTAGAGGACGTAATCCCAAAGTTTCCTCCTGCCAAAGCTATAGTATGCTGATTCATCATTGTCCAAATCAAAGGTACGCTCATGTAGGTATTGTGTTTGGATCTTAAGCCTGCTAATGCTACAAGATCAGGATCAGGAGCGTCTCCATTTTTGATCGCTGAAATAATTTTTCTTTGTGCTGGCCAAATTCTAAACCATACATTAAAAGCCATGTTTGTGCCAAATAAAGTGCCTAAATGAATGTTAAAAGCTCTGTAACTAAAACCGCCCCATTCTTTCATGAGAAAAACCGTTGCTCCAACCAAAACAAAACTAATAATTGTTATAAGTCTTACATTAGCTGCAAGTCCAGTTTTGTATAAAAAATCATAGGCAAAAACCGCCAAAAAAGTCACAAGTGTCATTACAATCGCTGAAACTCCCCAGCCATAACCATCGTCGAACATTAAACCGCCACGATGATATACTAGACCAATCAGGACAATACCAGTTACCCAAGTCCATGCAGCTCCCATTCTAAACCAATAGAGAGCTCGGGGCATTAATTCTGGTACAACTTTTTTTTTGCTGTCAGCATCAAGGGTTGCAGCAAAGTGAACATTGATAAAGTTAAAAAAATATAATAAACCTATCCACATCACTCCAGCTATAATATGAAGCCATCTAGCAATTGACTGAACTAATTCCATGTATTCTCCTCAAGATTGTTAAATCGAAACGTTATTATTTAAATAAATTAATAACTGTTTTTGATTCTCACAATAATTGTAATTATAAATTGTGGTGAAATTTTGATACTTTTAATTTATACACCTCTCATTTCAAAGCTTCTCGCTACCCTGTCAATAGCAACAGCAAAAGCAGCCATTCTCATGGAGGTTTTTTTTGAATTCATCATATCTGCCACCTCATTAAATGCTGCAACCATTTTATGTTCGAGTTTNTTATTTACCTCTTCTTCTGTCCATTGAAATTGCTGAAGGTTTTGAACCCATTCAAAATAAGAGACTGTAACGCCACCTGCGTTGGTTAAAATATCAGGGACAACATGAACGCCTTTTTGAAATAAAATATCATCAGCTGGAGGGGTTACCGGTCCATTCGCGGCTTCGATAATTACCTTACAGTTGAGCTTGTCAACATTCATTTTGTGTACGACTCCACCTAGTGCAGCAGGAATTAAAAAATCGCATTCAATGTTTAATATGTCTTCATTTGAAACTTTATCACCCTGCGAAAATCCCTTAATTGTTCCATTAGTATTATTGTGTTNAATCATTGAAGGGATGTTAAGGCCATNTGGATCATACAACCCGCCATTTACGTCGCTTACCGCTACAATTTTTGAGCCCATTTCGTGCAAAAATCTCCCAGCAAACGAACCCACATTACCAAAACCTTGGATTACAATTTTTGCATCTTGAAGATCCATGTTTAAGAGATTTGCTGTCTCTCTCGCAATGATTGCAGTGCCTTTGCCAGTAGCAGCGTTCCTTCCCAATGAACCGCCAAGCTCAATTGGCTTACCAGTNACAATGCCTGGAGTGTGACCATTGATCATTCCATACTCATCCATAAACCAAGCCATTATTTGTGGGTTTGTATTTACGTCTGGAGCAGGTATGTCTCGATTCACACCAATGATAGGATTGATAGCGCGAAAAAAACGCCTTGATAACCTCTCCAGCTCCAGGTCTGAAAGCGTTGAAGGGTCAACTGAAATTCCTCCTTTGCCACCACCATAAGGTATATCTACCAATGCNGTCTTCCAGGTCATTANAGCTGCTAAAGCGCGCACCTCATCTAAATCGACTTCTTCATGAAACCGTATTCCCCCTTTGAATGGCCCTCTAGAATTGTTGTGTTGAACCCTGTATCCCCTGAAGCTTTCAATCGACCCATCATCTTTTCTAAGCGGAACTTCAACCATCAACTCTCTATCAGGCACGTTCAGAGATGTTCGAATTTTTTCATCAAGACCAATTAAATCTGCAGCTCTNTTAAATTGATCATCGCTNGCTTTTTTATTATTTATTTTTTTTGACATACTTTTTCCTTACTTCAAATCATTTTACAATTAATATTGGAGACTGAGAATTTTTTAATACCCTCAAAGGTTTGTTTCCTGCTATGAAAGTCTTCAATGCCCCGCTTGAGGAGGAACCCATGATNATTATATGATTAATACTTGCTTTGTTTGTTATTACCTCTACGGTTTCACCTTTTTCAATCATTACTAAAAAATTAATATTACACCTTCTAAGAAATTTTTCTGCCCAATTTAAGGCGCTTTGATTATTTTGATGAATTTCATTTGATTTGTTCACCAGAATTAATTCTACACCTATTTCAAATGCACGTGCAATTCGTGCACTGTACTTTACGGCTTTTTTCATTCCAGGAGAATCATCAATGGGAAGAAGAATTTTATAATTTTTAGACGAGTCATAATTATTAACAATGAAAATTGAGCTATCTATGAACTGACTAAGTTCATAATCTTTTTTTGAATTTGTACTCTTTCCAATGATGGTTACGTCATAACCTTCAGTACGAACTTCATCAATTAACTCTTCAATAATTTCTCCATTTCTTAAGATGAGACTCACATCATCGCATACTGTGCCTTTTAAGAAAACTTCCGATCTCCTACCNTCTCTTTCAATTAATGTGTTTTTTGGAAACCCAGCTTCTATNTCATTTTTTTTGATAAATTTATTTTGAGCCAGAAAGTCAAAAGCCCATTCCAGCACATCAACGCCAGGTCGATCAATATTCCATGAATCCATCCTTTCTTGTGCAATACCAACTTCCTTTAAACTAAATGGGTTTATTTTTTCACCTATGTCAACTATTGTGGTTTTAGCTCCAAATGCTTTGGCAACTATCATTCCAACATTTAAAGTTGGCTCAGAATATTTTTTACTGCTGACTGCGATTAATATTTTCATGTTAGAGTAGGCCAATATATGAAAGAGATTAAAAATAGTAAAACGATGGATGAAAAAAACAATTTCCATCCTGCCTTGAAAAAATCTTTTGATCGGACGAGACCTGTTGAGTGAATGATCATACAAGTTGGTGAGGCCACTACCGTCAAATACGCAAAAGCTGAAGCAACTGAGGTAGCCATACCCATTATTATTGGATCACCTCCCATATCAAGAACAATTGGTCCTAATACCGCTACCGTTGCAGCGTTACTTAGAAGATTTGTTAAGATAGAACATAAAACTACTGAAAATCCCCACCTTACAATTGTCATATCATTTACAAACATCTGAAAATAACTCAAAAGACTTTCAGCGAGCCACAATGCTGCGCCTGTTTCTTTCATTTGAATACCCAATGAAATTACAGATCCAAATAAAATAACAATTCCCCAATTCATNCTNGTAGCGATATCGTTCCACTCAATTAATTTGAAAGAAAGATTAAGGAACACTCCAGA
The DNA here is from genome assembly GCA_002724735.1 of Fidelibacterota bacterium. GTDB lineage: Bacteria > Fidelibacterota > Marinisomatia > Marinisomatales > TCS55 > TMED108. The sequence goes on from PBPT01000022.1 coordinate 14,051, forward strand.
GAGAGCAACAATTCCTAACCCAATTTTGGGGCTTAAGAAGATCCATCCAAAAAAAACAATGACAAAGATTACAATAGAAAGTATTTGATTGTTATTTAGAGCGCCTTCACGCATAACTTGGATTTTCAATTTCCTCACCGCTGAATCCATAATACGTTTTTCAGGGGTGAAGGTGTACCACAAAATAGTAAAAGCGAGTGGAATCTCTAAAATCAACATAGGATAGGCAAATTTTATCCAATCAAGATAAGAGATATTTCCTAACCCAAACTCAGCAAGATAACCAATCATAATTACATTTCTACCTCCACCTGAAGGCGTTCCAATAGAACCGAGTGCACAACCATAAGCAATCGAGAATAGAAGTAAAGCTGATAGTTTGGTTGCCTTGTCAATACCAATCCCCGCATTTTTGATCAAAGAGAGGGCAACAGGTAACATCATTGCAGCAACGGTATGCTCTCCAATAAACGAGGCCATTACAGCAGAAACAGCTACAAATCCAAAGGAGATTCTCCAGGTTTTGTTTCCGGTAACAGCAACAATTAATAGTGCAAGATGCTTGTCAAGCCCCTGGTGAACAATTGCAGTAGNAAGCATTAAAGAACCCATAATAAAAAAAACAGCATCGCTCATAAAAGAAGATGCAACGCCATCAGCAGAATCAACACCTAATACTACTTCCATTATCAAAATAAGAATTGCTACAGCCGGAATAGGTATTGATTCAGAAATAATTAAAATTAAAGCTGTGATAACAATAATGAGAGTTCTGTGCGCTTCTGGTTTCAATCCCTCAGGTGTTGGAAGATAGAAAATTATTATACTAACAAAAAAAGTGGCAATAAGCCACTTTTTTCTAGATATCCAAAATAAAAGATTGTTTAACGACTGTTGAGATTGACCAAACATCAATATATGTTAAATCGGTCCCTCAAGATTCATATATCTAATTTTTCAATTCTTTTAACATGTCGACCGCCTTCAAATGGTTCCTTAAGCCAAATTTCAATTGCACTTTGAATTTCAGACTCCATCATAAANCGTGCGCCAATTGAAAGAATATTGGCATTGTTGTGTTGTCGAGACAGCCGGATAATTTCATCAGGACCGTTGTAAAAAACGGCTGCACGAACTCCTTTAATTCTATTTGCAGCCATCGCTTCTCCCTGACCAGAGCCACCAAAAATAATACCTCTACTNTTCNGGTCNTTTGATACAGCTTTGGCACATGGGATTATAAAATCAGGNTAGTCATCCAACGCATCGTATTCATAAGCTCCATGATCTTTGACATCGTATCCTTGATTTATAAGATATTCTCTTATTGAATTCTTTAAATCTAAGCCAGCGTGATCGGTTGCTAAATGGATCTTCAAAGAAGAGNCCCTAAAAATTTTCGAATTTTGACTTCAATATCGTCAACTGTAAATCCGAATTCTTTCGCTAAATCTTTACCGGGAGCAGAGGCACCAAAGTGATCAATACCAATGGAAAGTCCATTAATTCCATTATACCTTTCCCATCCCAAGGTAACGCCAGCTTCAAATGAAACTTTTAGTGCACCGCGCTGTGGAATTAAGGTATTTTTGTAATCTTGGGATTGATGTTCAAAAATTTCCCAACAAGGCATACTTACCACTTTTATTCTTTTGTCATGCATTTTTTTTGCAACCTCAAGGGCAAGACTCGTTTCAGAACCAGTTGCTAAAAAAATCAATTCAGGGTTGGGTTCATCCTTAACGGTATACGCTCCTTTAGAAACTCCTTTAATTATTTCACCCATTTCCAGATCTAAAACCGGCACTCCTTGCCTTGAAAGGAGCAGGGCAGATGGAGTTTCNTAACATTCGAGAGCAAGCTTAAAGCAGGCCGCGGTTTCTTTTGCATCAGCAGGTCTAAATACGTTAAAGTCAGGAATGGATCGAAGAGACATCGCTTGTTCTACAGGTTGATGAGTAGGTCCGTCCTCTCCAACCCAAAAAGAATCATGCGTAAANTCATGAAGAACACGACATTTTTGAATAGCAGCCAACCTTAGTGCTGGACGTTCATAATCTGCAAAAACTAAAAATGTTCCACCAAATGGAATTAAACCACCATGTAAAGATATCCCATTCATTGCAGCGGCCATTGGGAACTCTCTAACTCCAAAGGCTAAATTTCTACCTTTGCGATTTTCTTTACTAAAATCCTCATGCTTCTTTGCAAAGTTTCCAGTNTAGTTTGAAGGCTCAAGGTCCGCCGAACCACCAACAAGATTTGGTATTTGATTTGCAAATATATCTAATGTCATACCAAAAGCTTTGCGAGTTGCAATAGAAGCATTTGATTCAAAATCTGGAAATTTTAAATCAGAAAAATCTTTATCAAAGATAGAATCCCAATATTTCTTAAAATCGTCATTTTTTAATGCCTCNGTAATCTTTGACTCCCATTCCTTTGCCTGTTCAGACAAGGATAAAAATCTTTTGCGAAAGTGATTTGAAACTGTCTCATTTGAATAGAATAAATCTTGTGGCAAACCTAATTTATCTTTTGTAGCTGAAATTTCATCGTAACCAAGGGGTGCTCCATGAGTTTCATGATCGCCCTCAACATTTGCTGCGCCTTTAGCCATTATGGTTGTTCCAATAATTAAGCTAGGCCTATNAACAACTTGAGCTTTTTCAATTGCTTCGCGAATTTTATCATGATCGTGGCCATCAATTTCTTGAACGTGCCAACCAAATCCTTCAAAAACTTGAGCATAGTTTGTTGAATCAGAGCGANCAACCTTTCCAGAAATCTGCGCATTATTTGCATCGTAATAAACTATCAATCTTGAAAGTCCCCAATGCCCAGCCATGGATCCCGCGCCAAGAACAATTGGCTCTTGAAAGTCACCGTCTCCAGCAAGAACGTANGTATAATGACCGAACACATCAGATATATCATCACTTAATTGAGTTAATTTTTCACGCAACATGGACTCGGCAACAGCCATTCCGACCGCCATTGCAAATCCTTGACCCAATGGTCCCGTTGTAGCTTCAACGCCAGGAATTTCTACCTCAGGGTGACCAGGAGTTCGGCTTTTTAGTTGACGAAAATTTTCAATGTCCTCTTTATTTAGCCAACCTATTTGATAAAGCAAGGCGTACATTAAAGCTGACTCATGCCCTGCTGATAAAACAAACCTATCCCGGTTAAACCAATTTGGATCATCAGGGTCAAACTGCAAATATTCTGTAAATAATATTTGAGCAAAATCAGCCGAGGACATNGGACCTCCACTATGACCAGAATTAGCTTTGCGAACCATGTCCATTATTAGTCCTTTGGTCACGGCTAATGCAAATTGATTCTTTTCATCGCTTTCCCAATCCTTGAAAGTATCAATGTCTTTATAGGTCTGCATATAATTAAATGCTGTAAAAATCTTTAATTGTTTGAACTGGATTATCGGTTCCAAAAATTGCTGAACCTGCAACCAAAACATCGGCACCCGCATCAACAACTTCTTTTGCATTGTGTAATTTTATACCACCATCAACCTCTATCAATACCCTGTCTTGCAAACACTGTTCAACAAGCTTTTGTTTAATTTCTATAATTCTTTCTGTAGACCCCTCTAAATAACCTTGCCCTCCAAAACCTGGATCTACGCTCATAACAAGTATTAGGTCGATNTGATCAAAATACGGTTCAATATCAGAAATTGGNGTTGAGGGTTTTAGAGAAATACCTACCTCTTTGCCAGTGGAACGTATTAGTTCTATTAAACCTCTCGGATCATCAGTTGCTTCAATATGAAATGTAATTATGTCCGCACCAGCTTTAGCAAACGGTTCTACTAATTTTTCAGGTTCAACAACCATCATGTGGACATCAAGAATCTTTTCTGTTTTAGATCGGAGAGATTTTACAACGGGCGGACCAATAGTAAGGTTGGGTACAAATTGATTGTCCATAACATCAACATGTATCCAGGGAGCACCCCCATCTCTGCATTGATCCAAAGCTTGCTGAAGATTAGAAAAGTCAGCAGATAAAATTGATGGAGATAATTTGAATTCCGAAGTCATATTACCATTACAAATTAATGTTCAAGTTAAAGGAATTCAACTGCGAAAGTTATTTATCTATCCTTTTTTAATGAAGCTAGATTAATTTCAATGTGTTAATTATGAGACATGATGAATAAAAAAGATAAAGATAGATTTTATTACGACAAAAATTTTCTAGGGAGTCCNGATGCTCGCTCGGTTAGAATTCTCTCAGAGTATTACGGCCCCTTACAAAGAATCAAAAGAAATAAAATTCAAGATTTTTTAGTCTTCTTTGGATCTGCAAGAATTCAAAGCAAAGAGCAAGCGCAAGCAACTTTGAATTCTGTTTCAAAAGATGTATCTAATAGCGAACTTAACCAATTAAAGTCAAATTTGGAGATGAGTAGATACTATGAAGACGCCAGGAAGTTATCCTACCAAATGACAAAATGGAGTCAAAAATTAAACCATAAAAAGAAAAGATTTGTNGTTACTTCAGGNGGAGGACCAGGTATTATGGAGGCTGCTAATCGAGGCGCAACAGAAGCGGGTGGATCAGCAATTGGTCTTTCTATTAGCCTTCCCTATGAACCCAGTGGNAACGATTGGATTACTGATGATCTTGAAATTCACTTTCATTATTTTTTCATGAGAAAATTTTGGTTTCTTTATCTTGCTAANGCAATGGTGGTCTGGCCAGGAGGTTTCGGAACCCTTGATGAGGTTATGGAAGCTTTAACACTTATTCAAACAAANAAACTAAGAAAAAANATTCCAATAATTTTGTATGATGAACAGTTTTGGAATAAAATCGTAGATTGGGATTTTATGGTTGAAAGAGGAGTAATATCCAAATCCGATGTTGATCACTTCAAATTCTGCAATACTGTAGAAGAATCGTACGAATATTTGACAAAAACAATATCATCAACACATTTAAAAGGGCCAAATTTTTAATGAAAGAAAATCACATAGTTTTCTTCGCTCTTTTGAGTGTTAACGTGTTGCTTGCTCAGACCGAACCTGTTAAATCTCTCCACCGGCACCCGCCTCGTACATGGGCTCTCACCAACGCAACTCTTCATACTGAACCCGGTAAAAGCATTATTAATGGTACTATCATCATTCGCAATGGTGTAATTCAAGCGGTAGGAAGAAATCTTAAAATACCTAAACAAGCCACTGCATTAAGGATGGATGGCAAGCATATCTACGCTGGTTTTATCAATGGTCTTGTTGATGTTGCATCGAAAGCTGACAGCGCTTCGCTGGAATTGCATTGGAATACAAATATGCGTGCGCACTTAAGGGCGAGCGACATTTTTAAGGGCAAGAAAAAAGACCTGGATGAAATGCGCTCTCTAGGCTTTACAGCTGCGCATATCACTCCCAGAGGAGGAATTTTTCAAGGAAACTCAGCGCTCATACAATTAAATGAAAATCCAAAAGTACTTTCGAGCAATCTTGCTGAAGTGGTTGAGTTTAAATCTGGAGGCTGGGGAGCTAGGGAATATCCCACCTCTCTTTTAGGAGCAATAGCGTTTATCAGGCAAGGATTGTATGATGCAAGATGGTACCATAAGGCTCAAGCTATACTTGCAAAACACCCGGAAGGAAACGAACAAATAAAGATTGACAAATCACTTAACAGCCTTTCGAAATCGATTAACAACAACCACCCATTTATGTTCAGAACTAACAACGAACTTTATATTAACCGCGCTTCAAACATAGCTCAAGAGTTTGATTTAAACCTTTGGATAAAAGGAAATGGTTACGAGTATAGAAGGATAAATGACTTACCTAAAGTTTTCATGGTTATACCTGTTGATTTTCCCGCAAAGCCAAAAGTAAGTAACCCATACAACGCTTTAGAATACTCTACGAAACAGCTCAAACATTGGGACATGGCTCCAGATAATTTGAGCAAACTGGCTGAATCAGGTTTTGAATTTGCTTTAACGACTAATGGGCTCAAAAGAAAAAAGGACCTCAAAAAAAACATTTCAAAAGCCGTACAGAGGGGCTTAAGTAAATCAGACGCTCTAGCTAGCCTAACAACCATACCTGCAAAGGCATTTGGAGAGTCAAAAAGACTGGGTAAAATTGCTCCAGGTTATATTGCAAATTTAGTGGTTACCAATGATAGTTACTTTAATCAAAAATCAGTTATAAACACAGTTTGGATTGAGGGAGATCAATTCGTTATTAACCCAGAACCTATCGTAAAAGCTCAAGGTAGGTGGACTGTAAAAGAAAGAGAGAAAAGTTGGAACCTTGAAATTTCAGAACTAAATCTCTCCTACACAGCCTCAGCAAAAAAAGATGGTGAATCATTTAATATCCACAATCTCTCCATAGATCAAGACAGAATATCTTTTGTTATTAAGGACAGTTTGATAGCTGATAAGGGCGCGGTTAGGTTCTTAGGAAATATTGAAGAGAGCTCAATTAAAGGAGAAGTGTTTTACCCTGACAATAGTAGGTCTAAATGGTCAGCCAATCTTAATACAAGAATAAAAAAAGATAGCGTCAATAGTTCAAATGACATGGCAAGTAAACTCGAGGTTTTTTATCCAGAAGGTGCCTATGGCATCGATGACATAATTCCAAATCCTAAAACTGTCCTGATTGATGATGCAACTATTTGGACATCAGGACCAAAAGGTATTTTGAAGGGGTACGACATTCTTTTTCAAAATGGTAAAATCAAAGACATTGCAAAAAATATTTACTTAACAGATCAAAATGCTGTCATAATAGATGGAAAGGGTAAGCATGTTACTCCGGGCCTAATTGATGCGCACAGTCATATGGCTGGGGAATCAATAAATGAAGGATTTCAAAACGTCACAGCAGAAGTACGGATGCGAGACGTAATAGATCCAAATGACATTGCGATGTACAGGGCTCTAGCTGGGGGACTAACCACAATCAACCTACTCCACGGTTCTGCAAATCCTATAGGTGGACAAAATGTTGTAATGAAACTACGCTGGGGGAGTTTTAGCAATGAACTAATATTCAAAGAAGCCCCTCAAGGTATAAAATTTGCTTTAGGAGAAAATGTAAAAAGAAAACGATCTTATGGTAGATACCCAGAAACACGTATGGGTGTTGAGCAGGTCATACGGGACGCATTTGTTGCTGCTCGTGATTATCAAAAACTATGGAATACATATAATAAGGATGTAAAACTTCAACGTACCAAAATACCTCCACGCCGCGACCTTGAGCTAGATGCAATGGTAGAAATAATGAAAGGTGATAGACTGGTTCACTCTCACTCATACAGGCAAGACGAAATCTTGATGCTGACTCGAATCGCAGAAGACTTTGGATTTACTATAGGAACCTTTCAGCATGTTCTTGAGGGATATAAGGTGGCCGAGAGACTGAAAGAACATGGAGCTAGTGCATCAACTTTCTCTGATTGGTGGGCTTACAAATATGAAGTAATTGATGCAATTCCCTTTAATGGAACTCTAATGGCTGATGTAGGGGTAAACGTTTCATTTAATTCAGATAGCGATGAGCTAGCCCGAAGAATGAACCTTGAAGCTGCAAAAGCTGTTAAGTACGGAGGTATTAGTGAGGAAAAGGCTCTTGAGTTTGTTACCATTAATCCTGCAATCCAGCTCGGAATTGATAATAAAGTAGGGTCACTTGAAATTGGAAAGGATGCTGATTTTACTGTTTGGTCAGGACACCCGCTTTCAAATTATAGCATTTGCGAACAGACCTGGATAGAAGGAAAACAATATTTTTCTATTGAACAGGACAAGTTTTTCAGAGCAAGAGATCAAAAATTAAGAAATGATATCATTCAAAAAATCTTGACGAGCGAAGAAACCGGAACACGTATCATGAAACCAGACAGCGAAGAAGCCAATCATTTTCACTCATGCAAAACAGAAGAAGACCATACGCATGAGTTAGGAGGTGTGCATTGAAATATAAAATAATTTCTTCCATTTTGTTGCTGATATCGGTGATCTATGGTCAGCTACCTGCTTCAAAACAAAAAACTCCAATTTTGCTCAAAAATGGATTCATTCATACTGTTTCCATGGGCGTGATAGAAGGGTCAATTCTTTTTGAAAATGGGAAGATTGTCAGAGTAGCAAAATACATTTCTCCACCTGACAATTGTGAAGTAATTGATTTATCAGGAAAACACGTATATCCAGGCATGATTGCTGCGGTTTCAGGAATTGGATTAATTGAAATAAATGCAGTGTCTGTTACAAATGATCACTCTGAACGTGGAGATTTTAATCCCAATGTAAGAACCAACGTAGCCTACAACCCTGACTCTGAGCTGATTCCAACAACAAGATCTAATGGGGTTTTGGTTGCAAACGTTGTCCCAAGCTCTGGATTAGTATCTGGACAATCTTCAATAATGATGTTGGATGGCTGGACATGGGAAGACGCAACCTTACAGTCTCCAAGCGGACTGCATATTAATTGGCCAAGCATGAAAACTGAGGCTACAACTGACTATCAAAAAAAAGCACTAAAAACGGCTAAGAAACATCTCTCAATGCTCGAAACTATGATAAAAGACGCTCGAGCTTATATGCGTCTAAGGAAAACCAAGACACGAAAGGCCGAAAATTACCATCCTGAGGATTTACGCTGGGAGAGTATGATTCCTTATGTTAATAAAAAATATCCAATTTATATTAAAGCAAACGAGGTAAAGCAAATAGAGGCAGCCGTAAGTTGGTCAAAAAGACATAGCGTTAACATCGTTATTGTTGGAGGAAAAGACGCTTGGAAAACAACTGATATTTTAGCCAAAAATAGAATTCCTGTTATTTACGAGGGGGTCACAAGTATTCCGATGAGAAGATTTGAGGATTACGATCAACCCTATAAAACACCATATGTTCTATATGAGAGTGGTGTTCAGTTTTGCATATCTAGTTTTGGATACGCAGGAAGTACAGAGCAGCTCCGGAATTTACCCTATCAAGCATCAATGGCTGCCTCATATGGATTACCAAAAGATGTGGCATTGCGTGCGATCACTCTTTCAGTTGCAGAAATAATAGGTGTTGATAAACAAATTGGTTCACTAGATCCAGGAAAAGATGCTACTCTATTTATTTCTGATGGTGATCCCTTAGAAATAAGAACAAACATTATTCAGGCTTATATCCAGGGGAGAGAAATTGATATGAAAGATAGGCACAAGAGCCTGTATTCAAAGTTTAGAGAAAAATACAGGCAGCTTGATATTCTAAAATAGTAGCAGACTATTTTCTTTTGTAAATCGCGTAATCACCTGGAGAAGCTCCCACCACTAGCTCTTCAAGAAAATCGCCAATGCTGTTGTGAACATAGACCGTATCAGGAGCTGTATAATCACTTGTAATTCCGAGAAATAATTTTTCTTCACCTCCACCAGCTGAGTATAAATGGTTGGTAACATAAGATCCAATCTTCGATAGTGTTTGTAAAGATAAATCTGTATTTAGTGGAGCAGCACCACCATTGTAGGTTCTAAAAGCCCGGTTATCAAAACTGAAAACGTCGCCGCTGCAAACAGTGCCTTTTCCATAGTCTAAAACAGCAACGGCTTCATTGCTCAAATTTATTTTACTAGTTCCATAATAAGTTTCTGAATAATCTGAGCTATAATGGGTTCGTGCTATCCATAGATTGTTATCATCAATCAAAAGTTGCTGAGGTCCCTTACCAACTTCATAAGTTTTAACTACCTTGCCTAATTCAATATCTATCTTAACAACTGAAGTTGCAGAGCTATAATCTGAATTCATATTTATTGCTACCCAAAGGTTTTTTCCATCAGAAACAATCGATTCAGGCATACCATTTACAGGGATCGAATTCTCGATGTAATATGTAGACAAATTTAACACCTTAACGTCTTGCGTATTGTAGTTGGTAAAATAAAGTTTATTATTTTCAACGACCATTTCTCTAGGGCCTGATCCTTCAGTAGAGATAGATATTCCAGGAAGCTCGAGACCATCTTCGCTGATTTGATAAGCATTTATTAGATGACTATTGTTAACAGCAACAAACAATTTTTCATTGTGAACTAAAATAGATTGAACCACATCGCCAATATCTTTTACTTCTTGGATGAGTTTTCCATTTTGGAAAACTGAAACTGATCCATTGCTTGATCCAAAATTCCCTTCAGCTGAAATAAATGTAAGATCTTTTGAATCATTTGTTTTGCTAATATCCTCACAAGCAGTAAACATTACTGCAAAAATGAAAAGAAGTTTTTTCATTTGACTGTCCTTATGTATTTGAGGGATTTTATTAGAATTAAGACGTTTTAACTCTTATCCCGAAAGTTATTAATAATTAGAAGCTTTATTATTCAGATATCCTGACTTACGCTTAATCAAAATATTTATGCCTTCTTCTTTCGAATGGCAAAAAGATTAAATATTTCTAACGATTACAGTAGCGGGAACTGTGCCTGAATTTCACAGGCTTCCCTGAAATAATAATTGCTATATCTGGTTCAAATATAGAAATGTTTTTTCTATATTTTTACTATTTTAATCTAGGGGGTGAGGGTGTTTTTTTGTAGAAACTTTAGGCGTACTGGCTTTGAGGAAAAGCTCCTATTTTTGATTTTTCTTCTTTAATCAAGGGAATTTTTTTCTCTTCTTTTAACATTAGAAGAGATTTAACTAAATGATCTATATCTGTATAGGAGTGCTTGGGGGTAATGGTAATTCTCAATCTTGCACTACCTTTGGGTACCGTAGGATAAAATATAGGCTGAGTATATATGTTGAAATCATCGAGGAGTTTTTTTGATAAAAATTGAGCTCTTTCAGCAGTTTTGACAATGATTGGAATGATATGACTGTCACCATTAATATACCTGATATTATGTCTTTCTAATTGTTTTTTGAAGTATGAGGCTTTTTCTAAAATTTGAGACCGTAAATCATCTGCTGATTCAACAATTTCAATACTTTTTTTACAAGCGGCTACAACAGAAGGCATGAGTGACGTCGTAAAAATAAAGCCTGGAGTAAAGCTCCTTATAAAATCTATAATATATTTGTCTCCAGTGACATAACCACCAATTTGTCCAAATGCTTTTGCAAGTGTTCCGTTAATTATATCAATTTCGTTAGATGCTCCAAATTTATTGGCAATGCCAGAACCTCTTTCACCATATAAACCTACCGCGTGAACTTCATCTAGATATGTCAGCGCGTTGTATTTTTTAGCTAGCTGAACATACTTTGAAACGTTTGTTATAGTACCATCCATTGAATAGAGGGATTCAAAAACAATAATTTTAGGTGCGTCTAAATCTTCAGACTTGAGTAGATTTTCTAAAGAGTCAAGATCGTTGTGTTTAAAGATTGAACATGGAGCACCTGAATTTTTAATTCCCTGAATAAGAGAAGCATGGTTTAACTCATCGGAGAAAACATGAATACCATTGATTTTCTTACATATTGTCCAAAGAGTTGATTGATTTGCAAGGTAGGCTGAATTGAAAACTACAGCAGATTCGCGTTTATGAAATTGAGCTATTTTCTCTTCCAAGCTTACGTGAAATGCGGTTGTACCAGAAATATTTCTAGTTCCTCCAGAACCTGTTCCTACTTCCTTAATTGTAGATATCATCGTATCGATCACATCTGGATTGTGGCTCATATTTAAGTAATCATTTGTACACCAAATCTTCACATCTTTAGAACTATTGTTTAGTTTATTTGAACGAGTTTCATTTTGAATTTGAGTAACGGGGAACGTGGTGCGAGAACGCTTGATAGGAAGGAACTTTCTGAAAAAACCTTCGTTTTTAAAGTTCTGAACTTCTGTTTCGAAAAAATTTTTATAATTCAAAATAAACCTTTATCAATAACTCAAAAAAATGTTAGACTCATCGGTCGAAATTATGAACATACGTTTTATTTGACCACTGATTTTTTATAACGCTTCGAAATTTTGTTAAAAAAAATAAAAATCGTTTCACGAAATAGTCCATTGGCTAAAATTCAAGCCCTCAAAGTAGGTAATGCTATACTTACGAAATTTCCAACGATTGATATAATTTATTGTTCCAAGCAATCTGATGGGGATTTAAATCCTAACCAAAAACTTTATTCTGGTAATACAACTACAGGCTTATTCACTCATAATATAAGCGCATCCATTAGCAATGAAGAGTTTGATATTGGAGTTCATTCCTGGAAAGATATACCTATCGAACCAGCTTTCAATACATCCATATTTGGCACAATTGAGCGTGGAGATATGCGAGATATGTTGTTTTTAAAAAAAGGATCACTAACAAACCTTTCAAACGGTAACTTAAATATTTTTACTTCCTCTCCCCGCAGAAAATATTTAAGTCAAAAAAAATTATCAAACTTTCTTCCTTTTGATAAAGCAGAGTTAAATTTTACGGATATCAGGGGAAACATCGAAACTAGACTTAAAAAATTTTTTGAATCAAATGTTGATGGTATTTTGATAGCTAAAACAGCCATTGATAGATTGCTATCAAAAGATTATAGTTCGGTTGAAAAAGAGAAACATAATAAAATTAAGAAATACATGCAATCTTCAAGGTGGATGATTCTTCCACTTTCTTGGTTTCCAACAGCTCCTGGACAAGGCGCAATTGGCATAGAAATCCATAAATCAAACACGGAGGCTCAAAAAATTGTAAAACAGATAAATAATGAAAAAGTCTTTAACGACGTTTCCGATGAAAAAAAGATTTTAAGTAAATATGGTGGAGGTTGTCATCAGAAGATTGGAGTTTCTATTTGGAGAAACAAGGGATTAAAACTTATGTCAGTCTGTGGTGAAACAGAAACTGGAGAAACTTTAGATAATTACGAAATCATCAACCAAAAAAATGCTAACAAAAATGATGGATTAAAGATTTCTGATGCGTTCCCTATTAATGAGAATGAAAAAAGAGTTTTCGTTCGCGAAGACATTGATAGTCTTCAAAAAATAAGTGAGATAAAAGATAGTCTTTTTTACATAAGTAGAAAAAATGTTTTGGATAATAAACCTAAAATTCACGATTCAAACCTAATATGGACTAGCGGATTACAATCGTGGCTTAAAGCAGCTCAATCAGGCTATTGGGTTAATGGTTCATCGGAAAGCTTTGGTGAAACTACTGATTTCAGAATCAATAGTTTTGTTAATTCGGAAATGAAAAAATACAAACTCTCTCACTCTAAAAGCGACTCTTCAAATATGGATTTAATACCTGTATATAAGTTAGAACACCGAAAAAAGACGGCAAACATTTCAAACAAAACTCACTTTTATTGGATGAGTTCATTGGCATTTGACTTTTATGTAAATGAATACCCTGAAATAAAATCAAAAAATCATGCCTGTGGACCAGGTAAAACTTACGATCATATCCTTAGGGTTCTTAAAAACTCAGAAAACTTGACAAAATATTTGTCTTATGAAGATTGGAAAAAAAGTTTTGAATCAAAGTAGAATGCATAACGACATTTTACGCAATATGTGTGGCGGTAAAGAGCTAACGAGAGATCAATTAATACAACCTCTTTTTTTTCATGAACACGAAAGTGCAGATGTGTTGATTGAGGGTTTGGGTGAAAATCGAATTTTGCATGACAACAATATCATTGGTAATATTGCTAAAGACATGAAAAATGGTTGCAGAAATTTTATTCTTTTCTTTGTTCCAAGGTTAAAAACGAATAACAGCTTTAATACTAAATTTTGCGAAAATATTTTGAAAAAAATTAAGATCGAGTTTCAAAATGATATTCAGGTTTGGGTTGATTTGTGTATTTGCTCATTCACCAAAACTGGACATTGCTGTCTTTTTAAGGAAAGCAAAATAGATCTAGAAAATTCTTTAAATGTTATGTCAAATTTTGCACTATCTTTTGCGAATGGTGGAGCTGATGGAATTGCGCCAAGTTCAATGCTTTTTGGTGTTGTAAAATCAATTCGCCAGTCGCTAGATAAAAATAATTTTAACCACGTACCAATAATGAGTTATAGTACAAAGTTTGCCAGTAATTTTTACGGTCCTTTTCGAGCGGCTGCAGATTCCACACCTGCTTTTGGGGATAGAACAGGTTACCAACTAGATTACAATGATTATGAAAAAGCTATTCAATCAAGTATCACATTTTCAGAGGAGGGCGCTGATCTTATGATGGTAAAACCTGGATTACTATCGCTAGACCTCATTAAGCCAATAAATGAAAAAACTAGCAAACCAGTTGGAGCATATCAAGTAAGTGGCGAATATTCAAGTCTGGTATATCTTGCAGAAAAAAAATTAATCGATTTTGATAAAGGTTTATTGGAAACATGGTCTTCACTCAAAAGAGGTGGGGCACAATACATAATTAGCTATGGAGCACGATATGCTAAAAGGCTTGGAATATGATTTTTAATGATAAATTTAAAAACGCGTTAAATTGCGAGTCTCAAAAAGTTCCTCCTATTTGGTTTATGAGACAAGCTGGTAGATACCATAATCACTATCAGAAACTGAGAAATAAATATTCGTTTGAAGAGCTTTGTAAGAACCCAGAGCTTGCCTCAATCACTGCTATGGGACCAATTGATGATTTTGATTTTGATATAGCCATTCTTTTTAGTGATATTTTATTTCCCCTTGAATCGCTCGGGTTAAACTTAAAGTATGCTCCTGGACCTACTTTTGAAAACTTCATTGTGCCAAATGATATTAAAAACCTAAAACCTTTTTCTGTTATTGAAAATGATCTTTTATTTCAATCACAGGCGCTAAAGCTTACCCGGGAAAAGCTTAGTCAAGACAAAAGCTTGGTCGGTTTTGTAGGAGGGCCGTGGACACTCCTATCTTTTGCTGCTGGAATAAAGAATGAAAGTACTGTAAATGACGTAGAAAAAAATATTTTTTTTGAAAAACTACTTTTTGATTGTTTATTGCCTATTCTGAGAAACAGCATAAAAAATCAATTGGAATCAGGTGCTGAAATAGTTTATGTTTTCGATACAAATGCAGTTCAACTTGAACAAAACTATTTCCTAAAAAGCTACTTACCTCAAATTAAACAGCATCTTTTTGATCCATTTAAAAGTAAAGTGGCTTATTTTTCCAAAAATACTGCCATTCATACTATTTCAAATGTAAACACTTTTTTGGGGATAGCAGGTTCTGTCTATAATCTTGGAAGTGGTTTCAGATCAAAGTTAGAAGAGACTAAGGTAGGGTTTCTTCAGGGAAATTTTTCTCCTGAAAGTCTTAGAAAACCTCACTACCAATTTTTGGTAGACTATAAAGTTTTTAAGGAAAAACTTGTCAGTCTTGACATTGATGCGAGAAGAGGTTTGATCTGCAGTCTAAGTCATGGGGTTTTGCCTAAAACACCTGAATACAATGTCAAATTTTTTATTGATGATATTCGAAGTACTTTTGAAAATTTGTAATGGAAAATTTTAAAGATTTATACACAGATAAAATTGGTGTTTTAATCACAAACCTTGGAACTCCAAACGCGCCAACCAAAAAGTCTCTGAAGACATACCTAAATCAATTTCTAATGGATCGAAGAGTTGTCGATATAAATAGAGCTCTTTGGGTTCCATTATTAAAATTGATAATACTTAATATTCGCCCCAAGAAATCAGCAAAACTTTACAAAAAAATATGGACCAAAGATGGTTCACCGCTAATGGTATACATGAAAAAGATTAAAACTAAGATTGAAAAAAGATTTTCCCATTCGGATGTTGATTTTCATTTCAATATAGCAATGAGATATGGTGATCCCTCTTTTAAAGAGGCGTTAAATGACTTTAAAGATAAATACATTACAAAGATTCTTATTCTACCTCTCTACCCACAAGCGGGATCTCCCACTACATCCAGTTCTTTAGATGAAGTTTTTAAAGAACTTGAGGTGTGGCCCTGGGTACCCCATCTAAGATTCACCAGCGGTTATCATGACAATGATAAATATATATTTTCACTTTCTGAATCAATAAAAAAACATTTTAATGAAAATGGAATACCTGAAAAACTACTTTTTAGTTTTCATGGAATGCCGCAAAGATATCTTGAAGAGGGCGACCCCTATTACTGTTTTTGCCATAAGACAGCGAGGCTTGTAGCTGAGAGCCTCAACTTAAAGAAGGATGATTACGATTTGTGTTTTCAGTCACGATTTGGTAGAGAGCCGTGGCTAAAACCATATACAGATGAGCTCATAGAAAAATACACTGAAATGGGCATTAAGGACATTGCAGTAATATCTCCCGGTTTCAGCGTGGATTGTTTAGAAACGCTTGAAGAAATCGAAATTCAATACAAAGAGTTATTCCTTGAAAAAGGTGGTGAAAAATTTACCTACATCCCTTGCTTAAATGATTCAAACGATCATATATCTTTGATTGAGGATATCATTCGATCAGAAACGAAAGGATGGAAAAATGTTTGAAGATGCAAAGACATGGTTCGAGCATTTACGAGATAGGCTTGTTGAAAAGATTCAATCCTATGAATCACAAGCATTTGTTGAAAAAAAATGGTCTCATCATGAAAAAGGTGGCGGTCTCATGACTAAGATTAATGGAAATATCATTGAGAAAGGAGGTATAAATATTTCAACTGTATCAGGAAAATTCAACGAGAAGATGCAAGAAAAGATTTTAGGTGCAAAGGATGATCCGTCTTTTTCAGCGACAGGCATTAGCGTTGTGCTTCATCCGCGATCGCCACACATCCCCTCAATGCACTTTAATACACGCTTTCTTTCTACAACAAAGACTTGGTTTGGTGGAGGTATGGATTTAACGCCTTGTTTGAATTTTGAAAACGAGACCAAAGATTTTCACAAAAAACTTAAAATTATATGCGATGAATTTGACATAAATTGTTACGAGAAATATAAAAAATGGTGCGATGATTATTTTTTTTTGAAGCACAGAAATGAACCCAGAGGCGTTGGTGGTATTTTTTTTGATCACGTTTTTACCTCAACACCTGAAAATGATTTTGAATTTGTAAAAAATGTTGGTCGATTTTTCCTTGAACATTCTTGCAATCTCATTGACAAGTTTAAAGACGAAACCTGGACTGATCACCAAAAGGAAATTCAACTTATTAAAAGAGGGCGATATGTTGAATTCAATTTGCTTTACGATAGGGGAACAAAATTTGGTCTTGAAACCGGTGGAAACACTGAAGCAATTTTAATGTCAATGCCACCCCAAGCGTATTGGAAGTAAATGCACAGTATTTACAACTGGATTAAAGTATTCCATGTTTTGTTTATGGTTGCTTGGATGGCAAGCCTGCTTTATTTACCCAGGCTATTTGTCTATCACGCAGACAAAACGAAAGACAAAATAACTTCCGATACTTTTAAAGTCATGGAACATAGGCTATATTATTATATAGGAACACCATCCGCTGTAGCAGTTTGGATTACGGGTTTATATCTAGCGTATAAATTAGGAATTTACGGATGGCTAATAATTAAGTTTTTGGCTGTAATTATTTTAACAGTCTATCATATTTTGTTGATGAAATATTTAAAGAGCTTTAGAGATGATTTGAACTCAAAAAACTCTAGTTTTTTTAGAAAAATAAATGAAATTCCGTTCCTTTTACTTTTAATAATTCTTATTATGGTTGTGATAAAGCCCGAAATTTAGTTTGCACTTAATTCAGAAAACCTGAAAATAACAACACCCCCACTATAATCATCAAAAACTATTTTAAATACCTTATGTAATATGGTGTCATACATGATATAAATATCGCTTGAGACTGAGACCTTGTGCACGTCCATATTATATACAAGTGCAGCATTGGAGCCGCCGTACTGAATTCTACCGTTTTCTGGTTGAAACTGGCTTGGAGCTGGAGGCACCTGAACTGACTCAAAATCTGACCCGCTTATAATTGAAAGCATTACTGTGTTGCTTATGCTAAAACTGGGCATCGAAAATCCTCCACCAGCGTCAACATTTTTATATACTAGATGATAGGAAGTCTCATTTTGTTTTTTTTCAACAAAATTATAATAGAAAGGGCCATCATTAACATTTGTTGTGGTTACTTCTTCGAACGAAACTGAATTGTCATCCTCTTTATTATCTTCACATGCAAATATAAGTAATGCTCCAAGAATTGAAATTATGTTGATCATCTTTTTCATAACTGCTCCTATTAATTTATTTTGGATGATAGTTCAATGAACGCACTTCTTCCTACAAAAGGTCCAAAGCGGTTGTTGGTATAATTAGTAACATTATTTAAACCGAATTTAAAATATAAAAAATTGTTGAAGCTTTTAGATCCGGTAAAATTTAAAATTGTGTACCCATCTATCTCTTTGTCAGCTGAAACGAAAATACCATTGATTGGATCAAAGTCTTGAGGTTTATATGGGGCAATCCATTTTATGTTAATCGATGCTGAATAATCTTTATCCGGATCAAAGCTAAATACACCGCTAGCAGTAAAAGGTATTGTATTTGGAATAGGATTATTTTCAGAATCGCGATTTCTTAAAAAGCTAAAGCTTAATTTACTAGATAGAAATTCAGAAATTTTCCAATTATGCAAAATTTCTAAACCTGCGAATGTTGCCGATTCGATATTTTGATAACTGAGTATTCCAGGCTCTAAAACATAATCGTTAATCAGATTATCAAATTTATTATAGTATAGCATAATGCTTGATTGATATTTTTTAGGGTTAGTGTATTCAACTCCTACAGTGGTTCCGTTAGAAATTTCAGGTTTAAGGTTCTTATTTCCTATCACAGTATAATTGAATTGCACATGATTCCAGTCTATAAATCTCTCCATGAAAGATGGTGCCCTAAACCCTTTACCCCAAGAAGTTCTAAATTTCCAATTCTCATCAATGACATACATAGCCCCAATGCGCGGATTTATAACGGATTGATATTCGCTGTAATTGTCATTTCTGAGACCCAAAATAAAGTTCAAAGCTTCGTTGAAGCTAAAACTTGACTGGGCAAAAAAACTGTTATTTAATATGTTTTGTCTACCATCTCTAATTCGATCGCTAGAATAGATTGCTTTACGAAATTCCAAACCAGAATTAAAATCATATCGGCCAATTTTTTTCTTAAAGAGCGCTTCATATTCTAAATATTCCTCACTGGTCAGGTCGTCTCTTACAAGTTCACCCCAAGGCCTGTTCTGTACATAATTTCTTCTATAGGAACTTCCGGTTATGGTCTGAGAAAAACTTTCCGTTTGATGTGTAAAAAAAAGATTGTCTCGCTCAATTTTAGTGTCTGTTACCATGAGCTTTGATTGTCCGCTATCAGATTGCTTAAAAGCATTAAAAGTAAAAGACAACTTGTGCTTTTTAAAACCCCTTATACCAAATACCGTTTCTACATATCTCTTTTTTATTCTATCGATTTCAATGAGCTCAATTGATTTATCTTTTGAAATTTCATCTGCATTTATATTAATTGATAAATCATAAAAGTTGAATGGTTGTTTAATACTTAAATTAAAATTTTTAGAACCACTGCTCAGACCGTCATTTCGCAATTTTGTTTCAGTATTATTTAAACGAATTGAGACATTATGAGATTTTGAAACAATTTTATCATTAGTTATAATATTTATTACTCCTGCCATTGCCTCGCTACCGTAAAGAGATGAGCTTGGGCCTTTCACTATTTCAATTCGCTCTATGTTTTGAGTGTAAATTTGATCTAAAGATACTCGATTATTAAACTTTCCATTGATAGGCTGTCCATTCAAAAGAACAAGTATATAGCGTGAATCAAGTCCAAGGATATTCAATACAGACCCCCCTTCAACCGAGGTTTGAATGCTGACACCAGAGCGCAATGATAATAGCTCTGCTACGTTGGAGGCTCCAGATTTGTTAATATCAAATTTATTGATAACTTCAGTTGCAATAGGTACTTCCTTATGAAGTTTATTAGTTCGTGTTGCNGTAACAACTAATTCGTCCATTTGAATAAATTGTTTTTTTAGTTTAACAAAAAGTTTTTTTGACTCCCCTTCATTGATTTGAATTGTCTCGGACTCATAGCCTACATGAGAAATGATAACAATTATTGGATATTGGAATGAGTGATCAATAATAAAATTTCCATCTTCATTAGAGGTAGTTCCAATCTCTTCTTTGGGAAAATATATATTANCGTTTGATAGTGAATTTTTCATCTCATCAAAAACTGTACCAGAGATTACNTCAACACCACCGACAGCAAAGGAAATGCAAAACAAATGTACTAAGATTGCTTTAATGATGAAAAAAAAGATGGCCTTCCCCCAACCTAAAATTCAACTGGTACTGTAATTTTCAATAAACGTTGTTATAAATTCTTCCATGGTTTTNCGNGACATAGGCTTTTCATTTCCCAAGAAGAATAGACCATGAAAAAGTCCGCCAATTGCGCGCATAAGCAAATCAGTACGCATCTTTGGAAATTCTTTTTTTTCGATTCCGTCCTCTAAAAGACTTTGAAGAACGCNATACATTTTATTTTGATAGTTTTTCCAGTCTGATTTTTTATCCTCATCACTTAATGGAAGTGCTTTTGGTGCAGTAAAAAGGAATTCAAATAGGACTCTGTCACCTCTTACTAAACCACCAATGATGTTTAATGAACTAATGAATGTGTCTTTAGGATGATCGCGGTCGTGAATTACAGGCTCAATCGATTCCCAGATCATCTTCCACCCGCGATCAAGCAGTTCGATGAAAATTTCTTCTTTGGAGCTAAAATAATAATATAGAGATGCCTTACCGAAGTCAGATTGCTTTGCAATCTCATCCATTGTTGATTTTTCTATACCCTTTTGTTTAAAAACCAGTAACGCACCCTTTAAAATCTGCTCTTTGCGATTTTCTCTTTCTTTAATTTGTCTCTCAGAGATCATAAATTTCCAATTTTTTTCGAATTACTAGTCGAAAAATAAAATAATAAGTTTACCCTAATCAATTCATTTCTTACTGGTTGAAAAACTATAAATTTTATCATGAGCAGTTTTGAACAAATGATGGGTGTGTAAATATTCAAATTGAGCATTCCTTCCAATACTGATCAAATTTACAAAACAGTCTAAATACTTGTTAATTCTTTCAAGATTTGATTGGGATTCGATGGTAAGAATTGGATATGCATTTAACATTCTCAATGATTTTGATTTATTAAAGAGCGATTTTTTGATCAAGCTGCTTTCAATTAAAATGTCTTTTATTTTGAAGAGGAATTCTTCATCAGATAATACATCATAATGTTCATTTGGACTACACGGAACCTCAACAACAATGCACGTTTTATTTGCTGGCGCCATTTGTATGCTGCGATTTTTTGGCTCGTAAATTCTGGTAAATGGAGTATTTTTTTGTGGAAAGTACATTGATGCGTTTTTTGAAAATCTTTCAGCATTTAAGGTAAAGATTGCCAAGCGAAGGTTTCTAAATTTTAAAGAATCAACTAATTCAACTATCTCATTAGGAGGTTTTGGTTCTAGNTTATTTATTAAAAAATTAATTGGGAGAGTGCTAATTACCGTTTGGACTTCAATATTTTTTCCATTTGAAAAAGAGATATTTTCAATTGANTTGTTATTATGATAAATTTTTTCAATGGAGGAACTGCAAGATATTGAATCCCCTAAATTTTTGCTTATGGCTTCAAATATTTGTCCATACCCTTTTCTTGGGTACCAAAATACTCCCTCATAGTGTTTGGTTTTTTTCTTTATAATTAAACCTTTGAGTATTGAAAAGATATTCAAATTTCTTAGCCTACTACCAGAAACTCTAGGATGAAGTTCTTGAGCTGAAACCCCCCATAACTTTTCAGTATAATTANTTAAAAAGTAATTTGATAGAGTTTTTCCGTACTTTTTGTAAGCAAACTTTTGAAAATTCTCCTCAACCGATGATTTACTAAATAAATTGACAAAATTTTCCATTATTATTTTAATGATGTCTTTCTTACTAAGCGATTGGATGATATTCATCGGCTCCAAAGGAAAGTTTATCATTTTCTCATTCCATAAAATTCTGCTNGGAGCATTCACAAGTATCAGGTCATCCTTCAATAGTCCTTTTATTGTATTGGTTGCAGTCCTCTCTTTATCATGAAAACGATGGGCTCCAGTATCGAAATTGCACCCATCAAAAGTTAACGTTTTACAATTACCACCAATCTTTTTTTGGGATTCATATAGCCGAAAGGATATATTTTTTTCCTTGGCGTAAAATGCAGACGCTAACCCTGCTGGGCCGCCACCTAAGATATCAATTTCATTCATTAGACAATGACCTGGAAATGGAAAATGTTTCTATTTTTGACCACATCCTATTTACGTAAGGATTATGATAATAGGTTTTTTCTTCTTTGACAACAAAGTTGCTTTCAAATAATGAACTAAAATCCCCAATCACCAATGCTTTATCAGTGATTTTGCTTTGTAAAAACTTTTTGATTTCGTCAGCGTTGTTTGAATTTAGAAATCGTGATGATACTCTATGTGTTTGCAAATAATAATTTATAAGTGGTGTACTAATAATGATTGGGCTAGGCTTATCCTCTAAAAGATTATCTTTAAGCTGTGAAATGGCGGTTGGTTTTTTATGACTAAGTACAAGATTTACTGTAACGTTCATCAGAGAGAATGAAAAGAGTAACACAACGAGGTATAATGTTGTAGACCTCTTACTAATTACATATTCAAATCCAATCAAAGCAACTACAAAGAATAAAAGTAACAACGGGAGTGTATGTCTAGACTTATATATCACGTTTTGAAAGAGCATTATCCAAATGAAATATGTGAACAAACAGCGTATAATTCTTCTAAGGTATTTTTCATGTTTCCAATTTGAAATAATTGTATTTAACCCTATATAGCATACAATTAAAATGAAAATAGACAGAATTATGGTGTGCCAAGAGCGAGATAGCCAAAATCCTCCCATTCCATCAGCCCATACCGATTCAACCAAAAATAAAAAACGCTCAANCATATTGGCATTGGTTACAACAGTCCCCCCAAAATTGGTAAAATGCCCGATTGTCTGTTCATTTGCAGCCATGACTAATTCATTAAAACCCTCCAAAGCAATGATCGGAATCAGCCAGATCAGGCAACCAGTCAAAAATGATGAGAATTTTAACATAAAGCTCCCCCTAACCAAATGTTGTATAAATGGTATTAGTACGAGTGGTAGGTAGGATAATCTAGTTCCGCATAATAAGCCCGATAGAAAAAAACCAATGCTTAAATTTGAGGTTTTATGATCCTTGTAAATAAAAATATACAGTACGGCTAGCGCGATAGAAAAACCCATTAAATCGGGCATGTACCTGTTTGACATGATCCACATCATGGGATTGAAGAAAACTATAAAAGAAAGGAAAGCACCGTCTAGACTAATAATTTCAGTGGAAGTGATTTTCAGTGAAAAATAGATGACAGCAAAAGTAGAAATTCCACCAATAATTGAAAATGCAATTCCCATGTTTTCAAAAACCGAATACATTATTTTCACAAAAAAACAAAATACTGGGTATCCTGGAAAATGAGGTTGAAGATTTGAAATACTATATTCGTATAAGCTTAGGGCAAAACGCAAACTATCAATATCTTCAATATAATTTATGCTTGATANTAATCTTGAGACCATACAGGCAAAAAATAAAATGTAATAAGCTTGAATTTTTTTCAAAAGGGATCCCAGCTGCTAAATAAAATTATTTTTGGTCAATTTTGCCATTCAGCAATGAAAATATTTGTATCGCCTCTTTTTGCTTGGTTTCGATTTGAGGCAAATACAAAATATTTACCGTTGGGACTAAATACAGGAAATCCGTCAAAACCTTTGAAATAAGTTATTCTTTCCAAATTTGTTCCATCGGTATTCACAGCCCACAAATCAAAATCTCTTCCCTTTGGATCTGCCATATTTGAGCAGAAAATCACACGCTTGTCGTTAGGGAAAAAATATGGAGCAAAGTTTGCTCCTTCATTATATGTAATTTGTCTCTTATTCGTACCATCGGAATTCATTATTCTTATTTGAAGATTCATTGGTCTGATGAGACTTTCATCAATAAGATTTTGATAATCTCTAATTTCTTTGTCGGTTTTAGGGTAAAATGCTCGCCAAATAATTTGCTTTGCATCGTGACTGAAAAAAGCACCACCGTCATATCCGAGAGTATTTGTAAGCATGCGCTTATCTGTCCCATCAAGATTCATTGTCCAAATTTCTAAGTCGCCAGAGCTGATTGATGTGTAGACTATTCTGCTACCATCAAGCGCGACGGTAGCTTCGGCGTCATACCCCTGTTCCGAAGTAATTTGCTCTAAATTAGTACCATTTGCGTTTGCTCGAAATATGTCATACGTCTCGTACAATTTCCAAACATACCCTCGACTGAAGTCTGGCTTGGGTGGGCAGGGCTTATCATAATGATGAGTACTCGCGTAGATAATTTTTTCATTTTTTGGGTATTCAAAAAATGAGCAAGTTGTGACTCCTTCTCCTGTGGAGACTAAGCTGATTTTACCAGATTTTAAATCCATTGTATAAATTTGATCGCATTTGCCCTCACCATCATGTGATTGGTATATTAATTTTTTACTGTCAGAGCTGAAGTAGGCCTCTGCATTTTCACCGCTAAAAGTTAGTTGTCGTAGGTTCTTAAAGTGCTTTTCTTTAGGATNGATTAATTCATTTGAACTGCCATCAACAAATGAGCCATATCTATTTAAAGCATTCCATCTCATCAGAATTAAAACCGATACAGCAATTAGCGTAACAATAAGATAGTGGTAGGGTTTTGTCATGTATTTTACCTTAATGATTGATGGTAATTATGATTTCTTTATTATCTCTTAGCAATTTAACATCTGAGGATTCGCCAGGATTTAATTTTTCTAGAATTGCCATATAGCCATAAATGTCTTCAATCGCTGAGCCATTGATTTCAATAATAACGTCCCCTTTTTTTAATCCAGCTTTTCCAGCTGGCCCATTAGCTCTAACTCCGTCTACCCCAAGACCATTTCCTGCACTACTATACGATGGCATAAATCCGAAAGTTACTTTTAATCTTACCATTCCTGTAGATTTTGATGCTTTGGGGCCAGCTTCAGTGAATTGAGGNGGTGCATCATTATCATCAATATCAGTAATTACGTCATAAATCATTTTCACCACTTTCAATTGTCCAGAGACATTAATTTTTTCAATGTCATCATTCGGCTTGTGATAATCTGAGTGGGCGCCAGTGAAAAAAGAAAGAACAGGGATGTCATTTACATAAAAACTTGAATGGTCGCTGGGGCCAAACCCATCGGGATTTTTACTAATATTNAGAAAATGTTTTGCGGCTGCTTTATCTAAAATCTTGTCAAATATTGGGGATGTGCCTGTGCCCATCACATTAAGATTAAGATCTCGTAGCCTGCCAATCATATCAAGATTTATCATTGTGACAATTTTTCCATACCCAAGATCAAAATTATTTGCGAAGTGCTTTGAACCAAATATTCCTTGTTCTTCAGCATTGAAGGCAATCACGATAATTGAACGCTTATTCTGGCCCTGCTCTTGAGAAAGCTTACTTGCGAGCTCGAGCATACCAGCGACACCTGAAGCGTTGTCATCAGCACCATTATGGATATCTTTTGAGTTCATATCAAGAGAACCGGAGTGTGGCCCACCATATCCTAAATGGTCGAAATGTGCTCCTATTACAATGTATTCATCTTTGAGGCTTGTGCCTGGGATGACTCCAACGACATTTGGAACTGAGATTGTTTGGCCATTAAAATTTGAAAAATTAAAAAATTGCAAATAGCCNTTATCTCCAAAAGGCAAAATCTTATTTTTTTTAAATTGATGAGAAATATAATCGATGGCAAGCTGCGACCCTTTTGTTCCAGGATATCTTCCTTCGAGAGCGTCGCTTGATAAATACTTTATATGTTCGTATANATCTTCCTGATCTATATCATTATCAAATTTATGATTTGATAACCCGTTTGGAATAGATGCGCATCCAANGAAAAGGAGCGCAAAGATCAACTCAAAATGTTTTGGCCTGATAATTTTTTTTTGGTAAGTCATTTTTTGAAATTCTAATATTCAAATTTATGTACTATTTGAAATAAAAATGGCACATAATTACATGTGCCATTTTTATCAATTAACCTGAGTTTTAAATCGAATTAATAGTTCGCAATATCAGCGTCAGAAAATCCAAATGATTGCTTAAAGATTGCTTTCATTTCAGCACCTTTAAGCTTATCATGATATNNCTGCATATCATCAAAGTTTCCATTAGATGGATATACTGGAGCTGTACCCATAAGACTTAAGATACGAGTTACGCTAGATGAAGGTACTTTACTCAATGTATTGTAAAGTAGTCCATGNGCATAGCCTCGCATTTCACCCCAATGGTTTTCATAGTCTGCAGTTGCAGCTGATGCCGGTGTCACTGTGGCATCGCCAGCTGCAATAATTGCAGCAATATCAGCTGCAACATCATTGATGTAATGCTGAGTAACTGCAGCGACAACCTTTTCCCATGTCACCATNATGATATCTCTTTGTTCAAGAATTCCTGCAAGAGGCTCTTGATTGGTTATCATTGTTCTACCCTTAAGATACGCATCAAAAATGGTTTTCGTGTAGTCGTAATTTCCACACGCTGAGCAAAGATCGCGCTTAGCCGCTGTTACAGCCCAACCAACATTGAATTCTTTTTTGAAATCAATTTTTCCATCGCTATTTGAATCTACATTTGGACCACTTTTTCGTGTCGCGTCTGTATATCCCGTGTTGTAATCAAGCGCCGCACCAAAATATCCAAAGGACTCGTCCCAATAATGTTCCATCTTTGTATAATTTTTTCCTTCAACTGCGACGGTATTATCTTCTGTTGGTACTTTTGACATGTATTTTGAAGTAGCTTGCCAATAGGATATTGCACCCCATAGAGTTTTTTGAACCATTTGGTCAAGCCGTATCCCTGTGGCCCGCGTTTTTCCGGTGGCTGCAGTTTCATTCAGCATACCAACGATAAGANTCTTGGCGTCTGTATCGTAACCTGGAATGATAATATCTGCAACTGCGTCAAGTCTGTCGTTCAAATGGCTAGTTGAAATATCATGATATTTTGTTTGAACGGTTGATTTTCCGCTAGCAGATAAAATAGCTCTGTTCGCATCATCGTTCGCCATCATGCTTAGCAGTGTAGCTGGATTTTTTGATCCTGCGTCTGTACCCATTTGTGTTTTGAGGTCGTTGATTAAAAGATTTCTTACAACCTGCCCTGAGTATGATATACTGCTTTGATCGTCAAACCTACTCTGAAAAGTAAAAGTTGCAGGAACTTCTATGGTTTTNGCTGCCGCTTCGTCGTCCTTATTATCTTCACAGGCTGTGAAAATAAATATAGATAATGACGACAAGAGCATCATTGTTTTTTTATTTAATTTTATGGTAACCCCCTTCTTTAGTTTAGTTATCAAAATTTGTATTCAAAGCCTAGATTGATTTGTCGTCTAGGTCCGGGTAATATTCCCGAGCTAAGATTTGCCTGTGGTTGGCCTGGGTTTGAATGCAGCCGTGAGCCAATGTATACCACATCAGTAATATTTTTTCCCGTGAGGAAAATTCTATAATCTTCANANACCTTGTACTCGGCACTGATATTCATAAAATTATAACTTGGAATTATTCCTTGAATNCCAAGCTTGTCTTCTTTTATTATGTTTTCAAAATCCGTGAAAACCTCATCTACATACCTGAAATCAAGTNTGTAGGAGAGCTTTTCACCTCTCTTAGAAAAACCCGCGGTCAGCGTATGAGCTGGCGCATAGGGCAATTCCTTACCTTTAATTGATACATCAGAACCAACCGTACCAGNCACATTTGATTTAATAATTCCTTCATTGATTTCAGTCTTCAAAAAAGCGTAAATAAAATGAAAGTCTGGCAAAAGTCCTACCGCCTTAGAACTGAGCAAGTTCAAATTAAGCTCTAGCCCCATTGAGCTTACTTTGCCAAGATTTTTGAAAGCCGTTCCTCTTCCAGCTGCAACTAAATTTTCAATNCCNACNTGAAATCCAGACATCTCAAAATTAATCATTGAGTAGTTTCCACGAATGCCAATCTCCTTATTCCAGCTTTTTTCCGCCTCAAGGTTTAAACCCTGATCATCAAGACCANCTCCAAAATTTAGGATTTTCAGTGTTCCACTTGAGGGAGGAGTAAATCCTCTGTGAATACCAGCGAAAAAGTTTGTGTTTGAAAATTTTGTGCTNAACCCAGCTCCTGGGAGAAGCTCTACAAGCGATTTATCTTGATACATAGATCCAGATAATCTGTCTACTCTCTCTTGTTCAAATGCTTCGAGTCTGATTCCAGTATTTAGGGTAAATTTTTCAAATTCAATTTTTTCNTTGACAAAACCTGAAAATGCTGTGGTTTCATAATGATGACTTTGACCAACTATGATTGGTTGCTCATCATCGGAAGCTGCTGGAATGAAATATATTCCATCTCTGCTATCTGTTTTTGAACCAGACTGCTTATCATCAATAAAGCGTTCAAAGTAAATTCTTCCACCAATCTCTAGTGAAGAGTTGCTGTTCACAAATTGGGACAGACCAAAAGGTGAGTCTTTGAAACTAAAGATCTGCTCCGCTCCACCAACATAAAACGTTCTTAAGATTCCAAAGTTATCTTTTCCGTTTCCTCGTCGAATTAAATTAATAGGTTCATAGTATGGTTGAGCTGTCGGAAGGGATGAAGCACTATCAGCAACTGACACAAAAATATCATTTTCTCTCCACCACCTGCGATCAAAAAAGCTCACAAATGCTGTAGTAGATTTTGTCAAATTTGAACTCAAACGTTTGGTTGTTATCAAATCTACTGCAGTTCTGAAAAGCTTAAAATTATCATCTTTCTTAGGATTAAACTTTGGATTAGTTTTGAATGAATATTGAGTCAAACCGGTGTAGGTAGCGTTAGAGTTTTCATAGTTTGTATTAACTTTTATGTAATAGTTTTCATCTTGGGATTTATTATAGCTTATCTTCATTGTTCCATTTATCTGTTCAAAGCCATTATTCTCACGAAAGCCATCACCCTTTTTATAGAGAAATTGAAATTCTGGTTTAATTTTTTCATTTCCAAAACCTCCAACTTCTGAGAAAAGACTCATAAAATTATTTTCGCCAGCCTTTATTTTGAATTTTCCTCCAAAGTCGCTTCTAGGTCTTTTTGTGAAGTAATTGATTACCCCTCCCATTGTTTGAGGGCCATATTTTATCGCACCACTACCTTTTATTACTTCAAGCCTGTCAATTCTTTCAGCAGGAGGATTGTAATACATGTTTGGATATACGTACAGTGCAGGCTGGATAGGGACTCCATCCTCTANGATCAAGATTCGCGAACTTCTTCTTGGATTTAACCCCCTTATACCAATGCTCAATCTAGAATTACCAACACCATCGTCGGCATAGCCATTAACGCCAGGTACAAACTCTAAAGCCTCTTGAGTTCCAATAGGATCAATTAAACTTAGGGATTTTATATCCAGAACTGTGGCTGCACCTGGAATTCTTTCAAAGGGTATATTTGCATCAGAAATGATTTCAAGTTGAGCCATTACGATAGGTTTAATTTCAAGAATAGCGTTTATTTTATAGGTGCGATCTTCCTCAATATTTAAATCTGAACGGTAGTTTTGAAATCCAATAAAGCTTATGGTGATAGTGTATTTTCCTGCGGGAGTATTTTGAAAATAAAACATCCCAGCTTCATTTGTACTGGTTCCAAGCTTCAGCCCATCAGNATTTGAGAGCATCACGTTGGCACCACTTAAGGGTGCGTTATTGCCTTGTCGAACAACACTACCTGAAATTGAAGTTTCAACTTTAAGTTCTTCAGCTACAGAAACAGAGATAAATAAGCACAAAAGTGAATATTTAATCGATTTCATCTTCGAAATCATGTCAGCTAATAAACCTCAGGGTTGTTTTGGTAATCAGGGCGTTCTTCGCTTCCAGGGAGCGAGAGTTTCGCGTAACTTCCTTTTTCTTCTGTGGGTTCCGTTGGTGCAAGCAAAGGATCATCTTCACATGCAATCAATGCAAAAAGCATTGTAAAAAAAGTTATTTTAATCAAATTTCTCATTAAATCTTCTTTCGCTTGTAATTAGTATTAATTTGGTCATTCATGATTAATAGAAATCGGTGGAGCTTGAATAGGATGAAATTTATTAGCGATTCATCTTGAGTTTTTCACTCAAGTACCCCCGCTCATACTTGAAAAGGATAAAGTAGTTTCATCNATATTTCTTAACTCAATCAAATTAATTTTTGCAAATTCTCCTATTTCAATTTTTTTGTAAAGAATAGCCTTTGGAAAGTCTGAAGTGGAGTTTTAACCAAAGGCTATTCAACATACACGCTTCGAAAACACAAGATTAAGATAATGAGACTTAATCTCATTATCAATAATAAAACGTTTTCGNCTTTNCTGCAATTTTTTTTTATCTTTTTACGATTATTTATTTTTATTTCGTCACGAATCATTAATTTGTAGTAGCAGGAAATTGAAATCNAAAATCAAGATAATGGCTAAAGATTTGAAGAAAACAATAACGGGGGGGCAATTTCTCCTTCAATCAATAGACAATAAATCGATATTCACCCGTGAAGATTTTAGCGCTGAGCATAGCGAAATCTATAAAATGGTTATGGATTTTGACAGAGAGCGCGTTTTACCTCAAAAAGATTCGCTTGATGAGTTTAACCCTGATCTCGCCAAACAGCTTTTAAAAGAGCTGGGTGATTTGGGTCTACTTGGCGTTGATATTCCGGAAGAGCATGGTGGTATCGACCTCGATAAAATTACATCTGCAATAATTGCAGAGGCTTTAGTTCACAGTCCCTCATTCGCGGTAACCTGGTCCGTGCAAACCGGCATAGGCTCTTTACCCATCATTTGGTTTGGANCAGAGGACCAAAAAAAGAAGTTTTTACCCAAGATTGCATCTGGAGAAATGATTTGTGCTTATGGATTGACCGAGCCGTCCTCTGGCTCTGATGCTACACAAGCAAAAACCACCGCAATCTTATCGGACGACGGTAAGCATTANATATTAAATGGTGAAAAAGTTTTCATTACCAATGGGGGTTGGGCGGAAGTATTTATAGTATTTGCTCAAGTTGAGGGAGATCAATTTAGTGCTTTCATTGTTGAAAAAGACACAGATGGGTTCACAATTGGTCGCGAGGAAAAAAAGTTGGGAATGAAAGGGTCTTCAACCGCACAACTTGTATTTCAGGACGCGAAAGTTCCTAAAGAAAATTTATTATATGAAGTCGGCAAAGGCGCAACAATAGCGTTTAATTGCCTAAACATTGGAAGGTTTAAACTTGGCTGTTCTTGTTTAGGTGGAGCTAAAAGAGCAATTTCATCATCGGCGTCATACGCTGAAGAACGTAAAGCATTTGGAACCACCATTTCAAAGTTTGATGCAATGAAGAAAAAAATTGCTGATATGTCTGTTCTTACTTTTGCTACTGACTCGATGATTTACAGAACCATTGGATTGCTTCAAAATGAAATAGACCTGGTTGATAAAAATTCAGCGAATTATTTTATCGAAGTAGGTGAAGCTATGGGCAAATACGCCATTGAGACCTCAATGGTAAAAGTATTTGGAAGCGATTGCAGTCACTGGGTTATCGATCAGGGTCTTCAAATCTTAGGTGGTTATGGATTTCTTGAAGAATACCCCCTTGCGTCAGCATACAGAGATGATCGGATAAATCAAATATGGGAAGGCACAAATGAAATTAATAGGCAAATCGTTACGGGTTTTTTCATGAAAAAAGCATTGACCGATGAACTTCCTATTCGCGAGTCAATTAGGGATATTGATCGTTTTTTAAAATCTAAAGTTTCGGCGAATGACGCCCTTCTTTCCGATGAGTACAAAACANTTGAGGCAGCNAAAAAACTTGCGCTCCTTCTTTTTGATCGCTCCGTGTCTGAATATGCCCAAGATCTTAAAAACGAACATCAGGTTGTTGAAATGCTTTCAGATATTTTCACTGATGTTTATACCGCTGAGAGCACAATATTGCGTTCACAGAAAATCGCTCATTCAGAAGCTCCTTCCCCAACCACTCTTAATATTGCTCAGGTTTATACAACAGAAATGGTTAACAGAATCTTGTCTAACGCCGATACAATTTTAAGAGCGATTTATCATGGTGAAATCCCAAATGATTTGACAGACAAATTAGGAAAATTTGAACAACGCATGCGATTGTCTAATAATGTTGTGGAATTAAAGCGCGGCATTGCGGAGTATGTTTTTGAGAATAAGGAATACCCTTATTAGGAGTTGATATGAGTAAATCTGTAATAGTTGATGCGGTTCGTTCACCAATAGGATTGAAGCACGGTCAAATGCTTGGAATACGTCCCGATGACTTGACTGGTCAAGTAATCAAGGGATTATTATCCAGAAATACGGAAATATCAAAAGATAAGATTGAAGATGTAGTCGTTGGCTGTGCATATCCAGAAGGTCCTCAGGGACATATCATTGGAAAATCAGCTGGAGTTTTAGCGGGACTCCCAATTGAATCAACTGGAAAGGTTATTAATCGCTTTTGCGGTTCCTCAATGGATGCTGTTCACCAGCTAAGCGCATCTGCAGAGTGTGGGGATATAGATGTTGCCGTTGCTGCTGGGGTTGAAGATATGTTTTCAGTCCCAATGGGCGGATTTGCACCTGATTTTCATCCTGAGCTTGCTGAGCAGGAATACTACATTGGAATGGGTGAAACGGCTGAAAACCTTGCAAGCGATTTGAATATTTCTCGAGCGGATCAAGAGGAATTTGCGATGAATTCGCATCGAAAAGCTCTGAAAGCGTATGAGGATGGTAAATTTGATCAGGAATTAGTAGCAATTGATGTGAACGGTGAATCCATTGTGACCAAGGATGATGGACCAAGAGAGCCTGATGAGGAAAAAATTAAAAGTTTGAGTCCTGCTTTTTTAGAAGGCGGNTCAATAACAGCAGCTACGAGCAGTCCAATTTCGGTTGGAGCTGCAGCCGTACTTGTTGCAANCGAAGATTTTTGCTCCTCCAATTCGATCAAAGGTCGAGCTATAATTGTTGCACGTGCTATCGCGGGGGTGCATTGGGATAGAATGGGTATGGGTCCTCTTCCAGCAGTTGAAAAAGCTTTGAAGAAAGCCAATCTAACTATGGATGATATTGAAACGATTGAATTAAACGAAGCGTTTGCTGCCCAATCGCTGTATGTGATAAGAAAGGGAGGATGGGATGAAAATAAAATCAACCTAAATGGAGGGGCGATTGCGTTAGGCCATCCATTGGGATGTTCTGGAGCAAGGATAATAACAACGCTGTTAAATGTGATGGAGCAGCAGGGTACTANCATTGGACTTGCTACTATGTGTATTGGAAGCGGTCAAGGTATTGCCACTATTATAAAAAGGATTTAAATGGATCATTCTATCAAAAAAGTTGCAGTGCTTGGCGCTGGAACTATGGGGGCGCAAATTGCAGGGCATTTTAGCAATGCTGGCATTTCGTCGTTGCTTTTTGATATAGAAATTGACCTTGCAAAAAAAGGTATTGAAACCCTGACAAGTCTTAAACCTGCTCCGCTTTATAGCCCTAAAAATATAGATCTAATTGAAGCATGTACCTATGATACTGATTTAAAAAAAGTTAACGATGCCGATCTTGTGATTGAGGCGGTCGCTGAAAACATAGAGATCAAACACAGCGTGTACAAAAATATTTTACCCCATCTCAGAGATGATGTCATTATAAGTTCAAACACATCAGGCATCCCACTAGCAGATTTAATCAAGGTTTTCCCTGAGTCTTTGCAGGCTCGGTTTCTTATCACACACTTTTTTAATCCCCCAAGGTACATGAGATTGTTGGAACTGGTAAAAGGTCCAAAAACGGATGACAAAATATATAATGCGATAGCATCTATCGGTGAGAATNTTCTTGGTAAAGGCATAGTGCACGCAAAAGATACGCCAAATTTCATTGGAAATCGAATTGGCGTTCACGGCGCAAACAACACAATCAAAGTTGCCATTGATATGGGTTTAAGTGTTGAAGAGGTGGATAAGCTAACAGGAACTCTGGTTGGAAGACCAAAGAGTGGTATCTTTAGAACTGTCGATATTGTTGGGCTTGATGTGCAGGCAAACGTTTCTGCAACGAGCTTTGACAATCTCCCAAATGACGAGTCGAGAGATACAGTCAAAGCACCTGAAATATTAATGCGATTAATAGGAAACGGAAGATTAGGACAAAAAACTANATCTGGTTTCTACAAAAAGACAGATGAAGGAATCTTATCTGTTGACTTAAAGACGGGTGAATATAAACCGCAAAAAAAAGTTGTTTTTGATGGCTTTCGAGCTGCAAAAAACTTTCAAAGTATTAGTAATAGAATCAAAGCTTTAGCGTTTAACGATGATAAAGCTGGAAAATTTTTCTGGGAGATAACTGCTGACTCTTTAATCTATGCTGCAAATAGGATCCCTGAAATAAGCGACGATATAATCAATATTGATAACGCAATGAAATGGGGTTATGGGTGGGAGTTGGGACCATTTGAATGTTGGGACGCGATGGGTGTTCGTTCAACGGTAATCCGAATGAAGAAAGAAAATAAAAAAGTCCCCGCTTGGGTCGATGAAATGCTTTCTTCAGGTAGAGAGACTTTTTACGAGCTCAAAGATGGAGAAATGACATATTACGATGTTTTGACCTCGTCCGTTAAATCCATTAAGCAAGACCCAAATATCATAAATCTAAATCTTAAAAAAACAAGTAAGAGTCTAATAAAAAAAGATTGGAGCGCCAGCTTAATTGATTTGGGTGATGCGGTGCTCAATGTTGAATTTCATTCAGCGCTTCAACCAACGCTAAACCCCATCGACGCCTCAATTGGAGAAACAATGAACGATGCGATGGATCTACTNGATTCTGATAAGTACAAAGCTTTGGTTATAGGTCATCAAGGTGCAAACTTTTGTGCAGGAGCAAATCTAGCCAATATGATTCAAACTATCGACGCAGGTGAGTTTGATAAGATCGAAGCAAGTTTAAAACAGTTTCAAGATCTGATGCAGCGTATTCGATTTTCAAAATCGCCTGTTGTTGCAGCGCCTCATCACTTGGCGTTAGGTGGGGGTTTTGAAATCTCAGCCCCAGCATCTCATCGAATTGCACTTGGAGAGCTATACATGGGAGCAGTTGAAATTGGCGTCGGTTTAGTTCCTGGAGCAGGGGGCAACTTAAGGATTCTGTTAAACCTTTTTGGTAATAGCAAGTCAGGTATGCTCAATGCATTTCAGGTTTCTCAAAAAGCATTTGAAACAATTGCGTTTGCAAAAGTGTCTCGAAGTGCAATTGAGGCTAAAAGTTTAGGCTATCTTTTAAAATCAGACACCGTAATTATTAATAANGATCAACGAATAAAAGCTGCCAAAGATAAAGCTTTATCACTTCTCAGTGAGGGGTATGAACCTCCAGCTTACCGTGAGGATCTTAAACTTCCTGGCTCTGGTGGTCGAACTGCAATGGCTATTGCAGTAAAAGGATTTAAATCGCAGGGAAAAATATCAGAACATGACGAGTTCATAGCAAAAAAACTTGCATATATTCTTACAGGTGGCGATAAGGCAGGTCTTACCAAATCTGTGGACGAGCAATATCTTTTGGATATTGAAAGGGAAGCATTTGTATCGTTAACTGGAGAGAAACTTTCTCAAGATCGAATTCGATATATGCTTAAAGCTGGGAAACCGTTAAGAAATTAAAACTTATTCNGNGTCTGCAGATTCTCCAGCAGACTTTACAATCTTCATTCTATACGCNAAAGCAACTAAAGCAAGAGACAGCAATAAAATTGAGCCAGATATTGCTAAAGCTTCATTAAAATTTAAATCTTCAAGAATTATATATCGTGCCAATCCAATCATTGATATATAAATTGGATATCTAACAGGTATCTTGCCGGTNTCAAAGAAAATTGAGACCATCTGCATAATNTCAAGGTAAATGAAAAACGTCAAAATATTTTTTACAGTAATTGCACCGGTTGTGAACATTTCAGATATCTCTGTTGCAAACAAATATAAAACCAGCGCGTATATTAACCAGTGAGCAATATTTTCTATTTGATGAATGAAATTTTTAGGTTCCATATATGAATTTAATAATTTATTTGTTTAAGCAACCAGTATCTTATATCAATTTTTGAATTAAAGAGCTGTNGTCGATGAAAATATCTGAAGAATGATTACCCCTATAATGATGAAGGCTATTCCAACTATGGCTGGAAAATCTAATTTCTGATTGTACAAAATAAATCCTGCAATAGAGATTAATATTATTCCTACTCCAGACCATATGGCATAGCTGACTCCAACAGGAATGTATTTTTGCACCAATGATAAAAAGTAAAAACAAATTGAATATCCCGCAACCACTATCATACTAGGTCCAAGCTTAGTGAAACCCTCAGTGGCTTTTAATGCGCTTGTTGCAACCACCTCACATACGATCGCAATAAGTAAATAAACATAACCCATAAATTTTTTTTCGCTGCAGTTAATTGTTCATATCAAAGCGTTTTTATTGCTAGCGCTCGTAGCCAATTCTATCATATGCGTTTACAACAGTTGATGAAATATTTTTCAAATGGGCACCTATTCTTTTTAAATATCGTACGTATAAGACAAGTGCAGCAGACTTTGATTGACTTCCTAATTTGTTTTGTCCACTGACAATGTCTGAAACAATCTTATCTGAAACGGACGAAACCTTTTTTCGATATTTATCAAGCAGTCTAAACGCTAAATCCTCATCTTGATTTTCAATGACCTCAATCGTGTTTGAAAATCTAGATTGAACTTCCTCTTCAATCTTCGATATTTCATCGCTCAATTCACCAAAATTAAAAGACGATTCTTTCATCAAGGTTAAATCAGAAATATTTTTACAATAATCTCCTATTCTTTCAATATCAACTACCATATCAACAAGCACAAGACCATTGGTTGCTTCTCTTGCGCTCGTATCTAAAGAAAAGTGAGTAAGGACTTTTCTCCTAACGGTCATTTGATAATCATTAATCTTTCTGTCTTCTTTTTTTAGAGCTTTGATCTCTTCGAGGCTCTCAGGAGAATTAAAACTTTCTATGGATTTTTGAAAAATCTCATGGCTTAGTTTGAGCATAGCAATGGAATCATCCCAAGCCTGTGAAAGAAGGCTATCAGACTTCCATAGTTTTATTATGTCCTTAAATATTGTCATAGCTATCTACCTTACAATTGAAATTAAACTAAGTGGAATTACAAAAAAAACGATGAAGATGTACAGCAACGGGTATAATTTATTTTTTGTTGCAAGAGCTGAGAACCATTCAGCAAGATAAATAGGTAACTCCCTCACCCTTTTAATTGGCCATAGAACACCAATACCTAAAATATTGAAAGTTAGATGACTTAACGCTACAGCTAGGGGAGCAATTGTTCCAGATACCATGCTTGCTAAAAGAGAGGTAACTGTTGTTCCAATATTTGCTCCAAGTGTGTATGGAAAGATTTGCCTTAGACTTAAAATACCAGCACCAGCAAGGGGAATTACTAATGAAGTCGTAATGGAGCTGCTTTGAACTAAAATTGTAATAATTACTCCAAAGAACATTGCGCGAATGGTTGTTCGAAATATATGCGTATCAAAAAAAGCTTGAAGTTTGAGCATTACCAAAGATTTAATTAGCTTTGTCAAATTACGTAATGAAAAGAAAAGAAACGATAATGCAGCTACCAGTAGTAAAACATTCGAATCAATAATTGTCTGCTGCTGCACTAGCCCTTCAATCCATTTCACTGTGGGTTTCGTAATCATTTTTACGGGGCTTGTAAATGAACCGCCCCCCGATCCAACCAGCACTTCTGACATGGAATAGGCAAATTTACTGATAACACCGAAAATAAGCTCAAGAGGAAAGATTACAATTACAGCTAAGATGTTAAAAAAGTCATGCACTACAGATGCTGAAAACGCTCGTTTAAACTCTTCTCGACTTACAATATGACCTAAAGAAACTATTGTATTGGTTATGCTAGTGCCAATATTTGCGCCCATTATATANGGAACAGCTGCGGCCACCGCAAGTTTTGGGTCATTTCCAAATGTTCCTGCAGCAACCATCCCAACCACCAATGAGGTTGTTGTGGAAGAACTCTGTATTAAACCTGTTGCTAAGATTCCAATGAATAAACCGATAAAGGGGCTGGCTTGACTTTGAAAAAGACTCTCAGCAAATCCTCGACCCAACCCCTTGAAAGCGGAACCAATCATGCCTATGCTTACTAAAAATAAATACAAAACTGCAAACACGGCTGCAATCCTTAGATAAAGTNTTAGCTTTTTTTTTGTTGAATCGATCAAAATTCTCAACCCTTTAACTCAAGTTCATNCTATACTAATCTATAAAATTTTATAACTTAAANATACNATCGTATTGTTGAACAATCATGATATATAATNTTCATAAAGCTCATGAATAATTCCGTCAGGAAGTCCAGAATGTGGAACAATCATTGAACTGCATTCTGACCATTCCATAGCAGAAAGATATATTTTTCCAGCATGTGTGATTACATCTGCTCTATCTGGTCTAAGCCCCAGCTCGATAATTCGATGCTTAACATCTAAGGGCTTCAACTGATCTAAAACTTTTTTAATTGTATTTACATCAATTTCATTATTTTTCTTTGTGTCTGACATAGAAAAGATTTTGTTAATATTTCCTCCGGTACCGATGGATTGAATTGGACCATCGATTTGGCTCTTTTTTTGAGTGATCCACTGTTGCATTTCATTCCAATCGTTCGATATAACCTGATTTTTTAATANTCTTACCGAACCTATTGGAAAAGATTTTGAAGAAGTCTTTTCGTTGTTCATAATAAAACTTATCTCGGTGCTGCCTCCCCCAACATCAATGTAGACATAATGCTTATTTGNATTTAAGTGTCTCTCAATATGATTTGACATNATGATTCTAGCCTCCTCTTTTCCAGAGATAATTTCCAAACCAACATCATACTGATCGTTAATTTGATGAACAATATCCCGACCATTTGAAGCCGTACGAAGGGCAGCAGTGGCGCAGGCTTTAAAGCTAATCGGCTCATAAGCTTTGATCATTAAGTGAAAAGCGTGAACTGTATTTTTTAGCCTTTTGATGTTGTAATCAGAAATATAACCATCCGTAAAAGCGTCTTCGCCTAGCCGTAAAGGCATTCTAATTAGAGATTCTTTAACAAATGTGACTGAGGAATTTTGAACTACTCTTGAAAAAAGCAAACGCATTGCGTTGCTACCAATATCTATTGATGCAAACTTAAGGCTATCTTCTANAGGAGTGTGAGCCATTCGAGTTGAATGATTTAAATTTATAAATGGTATGCGGCATCCAGACTTAAATATATTATTTAATAGAGGATTTCTTCTACCTTAATCTGAAAACATTGCATTTGTTTACGATTTATTTACATTGCATTCATACCTTTCAGGCCAAATTACAAAAACTGTATTTCATATTAATAAAAAAAGCCGAAATCTTTTCGGCTTTTTTTATTAGTAGTACTTGGCTTTACTGATCACTCATGTGCTTTCAATTTGTTTAATAGCTCGTACTGCTCTTTGCTTAAATTATTAAATCTTNTGTTGAATAGTGAAATATTGTACACAGGAGATTCTTTTGACCATTTTTTCTGCTTAAGATTCTTTCTATTTGAATAATTGATATTTGATAAGACGTATCGAATTGCGTTTAGCCTTGCTATCATCTTGTTATCTGAATTGATCACAACCCAAGGTGCGTCAGCGGTAGAGGTTTTTTGAAACATCTGTTCTTTGTATTTGGTCAGGAGTTGCCAATTTTTATGTGCCTTCCAGTCATTTTCAGATAACTTCCAATATTTTAGATCATGATTTTCCCTGAAAAGAAATCTTAACTTTTGATTCTCTTTTGAAATAGATAAATAAATTTTAAT
Organism: Fidelibacterota bacterium; assembly: GCA_002724735.1. GTDB lineage: Bacteria > Fidelibacterota > Marinisomatia > Marinisomatales > TCS55 > TMED108. The sequence continues at coordinate 54,276 of PBPT01000022.1, forward strand.
TANAATNATTCCGCTGTCAATNAGTCCTNTTTCCCAAGNATTAACTTTCTTCATAAAGTATTTATACTGGCTNTCTGAACAATANCCCATTGCTGGCTGAATTATTGCTCTTGAGTACCAACTNCGATCAAAGAAAACAATAGTGCCTTCGTTTGGGAGTTTCTTTTCCCAAGTTTTAAACCAATTCTTTTCCTGTTTTTTACTTGGAACTCCAAGCTCAACTATCTTAATTGCTTTGGGCATTAAGTTTTCAATAAATCTTTTTATCGTTGAACCCTTTCCTGCGGCATCGCGACCCTCTAAAAGAATAGCTACTCTTTGATTTGTAGAAATCGTCCACTCTTGAAGCTTNAATAATTCAATTTGCAATCTCCTTTTTTCTTTTCGGTACTGCACATCAGTAAGCTCTGAATACTCAGTTCTGTTATAGATAATCATTGGTTATAAAAATTGTGTGTTTAACTGATTTAGTTATCAATATTAAGAATTAAATCAATTTTGTAGTAAATAAAAAAATAATTCGTATTAATTTTTAAAAAAATAAATAACAATGAAAAATTCCTTAAACAAAGCAATAGAGATAGCTNCTCAGATACATACTGGTAAAAAGGGTCGNAATAAAGAACCTGCTATCTTGCACCCTATTCGTGTTATGTCAATGATGGATGATAACAGATCAAGAACAGTCGCTGTTCTTCACGATGTTGTCGAATCGGGTAAGATATCTATCANNGAATTGAAANTCATGGGTTTTGACAAGAAGATTTGCAGNGCTNTTGATCTACTTTCAAGGAGAAAGAATGAAAAATATACTGACTACATTAATCGGCTAAAAAATAATAAAGTTGCAAAAAAAGTTAAAGTCGCTGACTTGGTAGATAATTATAATCGAAGAATTAGCTATACTTCACTTTCAAATGTTGATAGTCAAAAGATAAAAAAATATAAAAAAGCNTATAAGAAATTAACTGGAGAAAAATTAAATAAATAAAAATTTAAATTGAGGCTTTACAACATGTCAATCATTTGGGCGCTTAGCTTTTTCCAAGTAAAATTTTTCTCAACTCTAGCAATTCCATTTTTGGCTAGAGACAACCTATAATCTTCATCTGATAACATTTTTTTAATTGCTTTTGCTATTTCTAATGGGTTGCCCGATTGGACCAATAAACCGTTTACTTCATTTTCAACAGCATCCGGGATTCCGCCATCATAGCTTCCAATCGCGGGACAACCACAAGCATTGGCTTCAAGAAATGTAATTCCAAATCCTTCACTGTCTCCTTCTTTTTCAAGAGTTTTACTGGGCATTATGTAAATTTTACTAGCAGTGTAAATTTTTTTAAGATCTTCATCTGGTATGAAATCGATGAATGTAACGTGATTTTCAAGCGAAAGATCTTTAACAAGTNTTTTTAAAGATTCCAAATACGCGTCCTTTTTTCTATGTGGGCCCGCTATTGCATAATGCGCTTGGGGAAAATCCTTTAATACTTCTGGNANNGCCTTGATTACATCATCGTGAGCCTTTCTTTTAATTATTCTTGCTAGGGTTAGAATTAAATCAGAATTTNGATGTAATCTGTATTTTTTATAAAAAGCCTCATCAGCGTCGCAAGAATAAAATCTTTCAACATCCACACCGTTAGGTAAAAATTTTACATGGCTAGTGTTAATATCGTTAAGCCTATTGATAATTTCATCTCGAGTAAACCTGCTAACTGATAAAATTAAATCAGAAGACTCCACGACAGACCGAATTGAGCTTAACTCTCTTTTTGAGTTAAGGCGAGTTATTTCAAGTCCATGCGCAACGACAATCATTTTACTTTTGGGGAAATATTTCTTTAAAAATTTAAAGGGTTTAGCCATTCCCCAGGTCGTTGCAATGAAAACAGTATCTGGATCTTTTCTTAACAATTTCCACATATAATAAGCTGAATAAAACCGGTGGAACTCATGCCAATTTCTTCCATACATAGGCCTGCATATAAACTCTTCTTTATNATGAATAGACAAGTCTCTATTTTTTCGATGAGTTACATAGACTGCGGTTTGATGTCCAAGCTTAGGGAGCTCTCTTGCAANCCCAAATGCCCATTCTGCTATTCCACCTCCTTTGCTGGGTGGAAAATGTCCCGTAATTATTGCAATTTTCACTTTAAACCCATTGATTNNAGTANAANGGAAGACTGATTTTTCCATGAAAGTGATTTCGATAAGGCAATATTTGNTTCTTGCAACTGTTGATAATATTTTTTNTTTGAAAGAAGTTTTTTCAGCTCNANAACATAACTATTGGTATCGTTTGGACTGACGAATCTTACACCTATATGATTTTTAGGAATTAAATCTCTAATTGAGGGTAAATCGGTACAGACTACCGGCATTCCAAAAGAAATATAATCGTACAGTTTATTTGGAGCGGTTAAATATTGATTGTAGAAATTTTCAGGGAGAACAATTAACCCTATTGATGAAAGCATAATTTGGTTTGGAAGGTCGTTATAAAACACCCAATTTTTTAATCTGATATTTGAACAGTCACTACCAACCATAGTGTCATTAACGTAAGAAAGTTCTTTTTCGTCTCGACCCCCAATTAACGCAAGCTTGTACTCTTTTAACTCTGTTTTCCATAAATCAAGAATATCCTCAATTCCCTTCAAGGGTTGAAAACTGCCAGAGTACACTACTTCTTTTTTATCAAATTTTGCTCTCTGGCTTGATAAGTTTAATCCTGGAGGGCATGCAGAAACTGGGATATTAGTATACTTCTGGTAAAGTTTTTTTTGAGGGTTATTNAACGTCATCATGCCATCTAATAGATTGAGGTAATTTTTTTCATTGCGGTTAAATCTTTTTCGGTCCCTGCTTCTTGAATACTCGTGGAGGTTAAAGTCTAAGTAAAAATTATGAGATTGATAAAATATCTTTTTACCAGCAATGGATTTGATTTTTACGATATAGGGTAAATATCCAGGATCTCTGGTAAATACAATGTCATAGTCATTTGAAAGAATATATTTGTTGGCTCTTTTGTAAAAAATATCATGAGACTTAATAATTCCTAAATTATTTTTTATAAGTTTAATTCTTAAATTTTCATTTAAACTTTTTTTCATCTTTATTTTTTGCCTTATTTCACTCATNGGATCCTGCATAATCAAAGTAACATTGATTCCATTTTCCGAAATNCCNTTTGCTTGGAAATAAGAAAAAATAAATCCTGGAGTATAATCAGCCCAGGCGGTTTTAGTTACATAAGCAATTTTCAAGTGCTTGCCTTATCAATCTTGTCAATCATCTGATCGTAATATTCTATGATATCATTTGGATCGATATCTCTAATTAAATCGGTATTTGATTTAATATTTTTGCTCAAAACATTGTATGGTTTATACCTAGTATAGTTTAATAGGTCATTACTGTAAAGACCTATGATTGGTTTTTGTAAAGCTGCGGCTAAGTGAATCAATGATGTATCTAATGAAATGAGAAAAGCAGATTCATTTATTATTCCTGAGGCATGATAAAGATCAGGTGAGTTTAAAGGGTAATGGACTTTATCTTGAAAAATAGATTTCAACCTTTNAGCATCTTTAATTTCTTTTTTGGNGCAGAATAGTGCCACTTCCATACTTGAGACGTGAAGAATATGTGAAATGACTTTTCTCCATTTTTCATACGGATATTTTCGTTTAGAGTGGCCTGCGCTTATNTTAATAGCAACATAATCTCTTTCTTGTATTGTTGAGGGAAATTGNTAAAAATATTCTGGAAGCCAATTTTCCACTGGACTTTTTAATCCGTAACAAAATAGAAGCTCACAATACTTTTCTGCGATGTGCTTTTTATTATCGTTGGGCAAATGGACGTTATAAATGGGATTGTTGTAGTCATCGTTGAGGCATATTTTAATTTTTGCGTTAATTTTGTTTGTCAAGTAGTGAAATGTTGATGAGGGCCCACTTTTTGGATTGTATAAAACATCATACCTTTCAGATCTAATTAATTTTAATAATCTTAGGTTGTATGGTCTGTAACTGACGCAATTTCTTAAAAAAGGAATTCCTTCAAAAATTTTTCTATTATAACTCGTACAGCATAAATCAATCGCAATGCCTGGAAATGTTTCATTGAGNGCTTTCAAAAATGGAAGCAATAAAATTGCATCGCCTAACTTCTCTTGAGCAAAAATAATAATACTATCAATTGATTTNGGCAATTCCTTACTTGGAAGTTTTTTATACAGCTTATTTAAAAAACGTACAATCAATCTGCGACTTAGGTTATGCTGAGAGGGTTTTGGTAAACTATTANTGGTCATTTATACAACTTTAACAATCATTGAAACTATCAAAATAATTTTCTAATTCATCAATCATGTGCTTCATAGAAAAATTGCGGTTTAATTTTTNGTATCCATTCTTTCCCAAATCCTTATAAATATTTTTTTCTTGAAAAAAATCATTTATTGCAGNGTGAATACTGTCAACGTTGGGCTCGCAAATGATTCCATCCTTTTTATGATCGACAACCTCTGGAACGCCCCCTACATTAGTGGTAATAACAGGCTTTTTTGCTGACCATGCTTCAAATAGTGTATTTGGTATTCCTTCAGACCTTGATGGTATTACAATTAAATCTGCNCCAGCAAAAAAANTTATTGTATTATTTCTAACCCCAACTAGTTTGCATTTGTTTTGAAGNCCATATTGGTTGATTAAATCATCTAAAGCAGAATATTCAGGTCCTTCACCAGCTATCTCAAGACAATAATCCGTTGTGAAGTTTTTTAAACTTTCAATGAGCATATCATAGCCTTTGTGAGCAGTAAGTCTTCCTGCGCTTCGAACAATAAAGCTATAGGTTTTATTTGGAATTTCCTCCTTAGGTTTTTCAGTTATATCGTATCCATTATAGATGCATTTAATTTTATTACTATCAAAATTTTGCTTCATGAAATCATATTTCAAAAGTTCACTTTTTAGAGCCTCAGCATTTACAATAATGCCATCAACCATATGCTTTAGCACATACCGTTGAATGAAGTCGCGNTTAAGTATAGGTCTTGAAATCCCCAATCTCATTATGTGCTTAATCTNATTGGAATATTTTATTTGAGCTGCAATAATGTAGTCTTTTCGTTTTGTAGATAGCATTATGTCTNTATTATTATTGAGAATTNTTTTAATTATTGATTTGGTTTTTATNCTTAGTTCGTTTGTGTATGGAGCTTCGACTATGTTCACTGAAGAATGAATTTTTTTCCAGTGCCTAGCATTTTGTCTTACNATTAAATATATTTTGTGACCTCGAGTGGCTAATCCATTAACNGCTGTTGTAACCCANCGCTCATTTCCACCCCATTTTTTTGACGAGTTTAAAACAACAAAATTCATATTGACTTATTTTTAATCATGGTCAAGGTTGAGCTCAAATGAGAAAGTTGTTCCTTTGCCGAGCACGCTCTTAACTTCAATATTTGATTCATGCGCTTCAATAATATGCTTCACTATTGAAAGCCCTAATCCAGTACCGCTCCTTACTCTACTTCTAGCGGTTAAGGTTCGATAGAATCGTTCAAAAATTCTTTCCAATGCTTCGTTATCGATACCAATACCNGTATCTTTAATGGAAAAATTAACCCGGTCAGCTTTTCTATTGATAGCAATTTCAATTTCACCGCTATCAGTATATCTAATCGCATTTGATATAAGATTGTCAAACACCTGGTGAATTCTATCGGGGTCAGCTTGCACATTTATTTCCTGCGAGTCTTTATTTGTAATGAAAATACTAATGTCTTTATTGTCATTATTTTCATTGGCGTNACTTACAAGCTCCTCAACAATTGGNAATATATTTACTCGGTCAATATTCATGGTGAGCTCACCCGTCTCAATACGAGAAATATCCACAAGGTCTGTGACGAGCGCTTCTAATCTATTTATATTTTTTAATGAACGTTTTAAAAAGGATCGATTNACTTTTTTGTCTTCAAGCGCTCCAGAAAGCAACGTTTCTAAATAAGCGCTGATAGATGCTATGGGTGTTTTAAGTTCATGGGTTACGTTGATTAAAAACTCAGAGCGAACGTCNCTCATTTTTATAATTTTTGCAATATCTGTGCCAAGAGTNTCTGCCATTTCGTTGACGCTTAATGCTAATGCAGCAATTTCGTCTTTTCCAGTAACATTTGACCGGACGGACCAATCTCCAGTTTTTATTTTTTCAGCAACCCTCGATATGTTTCGAATAGGAGAGGTNACCCAGCGATCTACTAATAGTGTAAAAATGACTAAAATGATCGAAACTAAAAAAATGATTCTATACTGATACCCTTGCCTTAGCGAAATTAAAGAGTTTGCAAAATCCATTGTTTGAGCTACTCTTATAAACGAAGTTTGTTCAAAATTAGTTTTTAACGCAACATAGATAAATTCTTTTTTNAGGGTAGTGCTGTATCTGGTGGCAACACCAAAGGTTTCACGGTTTGCTTGCAATACCTCAGGTCGAGTCAGGTGATTATCCATNTTTGAAACTTCATTGGAACCTAAACCNGATTCNCCTAATACCTTACCATTCGATGAAATTAAAGTTATGCGTAAGTTGGTTGCATTAGCGTAGCTATCTGAGGCATCGCTCAGAGAAAGCTCAGAGTTAGAGGTTAAGAATAATGCAAAGGCATTTGCATGGGAAAGCAGTCTGCTGGTTATTTCTTCTTTAACTTCATCGTCAATTGAACGATTAATAAAAAATGTTGGGGTTAATAACCCAAAAGAAAGAAGCAATAATAGCGTTAAAAATAATTTTTGTCGAATCTTGAGCAATAAAACTAATTTTTAATTGGTCTGAATCTATAACCTACACCCTTAACAGTTTCAATCCAATTTTTATAATCCATTAGTTTTGATCTAATACGATTAATGTGGACATCGATGGTTCTGTCTACAACGTAAACATCATCTTCCCAAATCGATGACAGGAGCGACTTGCGAGAAAAAACAGTATNTGGCTGATTCATGAAAAAGGCAAGGAGCTCAAATTCTTTTCGAGGAAGAGTGAGCTCATTTCCGTCNATCTTTACAACATAAGTATCGGTATTGATCGATAATCCATTGTATGCAATGAAAGTACCTTTTTCTTTAATTTTTTCTAAACGTCGAAAAATAGAATTAATTCTTGCAATTAAAATNCTTGGACTAAATGGCTTTCTTAAATAGTCATCACCCCCACATTCTAAGCCCTTGATTTCGTCAAACTCTCTATCCATTGCGGTAAGAAAAATAATCGGAACTGTATTTCCCTGGGCTCTNATTATTTTACAAACCTCATACCCATCTTTTTCTGGCATCATAATATCTAAAATAATTAGATCAGGATTTTTATTTAGCTTTTCAAGNGCGCCATCTCCATCTGTTGCGGATATACATTTGAAACCCTGTTTTTCAAGATTGTAGCGGATAATATTTCTGATGTCTTTTTCATCATCAACAATCAAAACTTTTTTATCACTCATTATAAAATTCTTTTGAACCTAATTTAAAATAAACCAATATATTTATCATTGCTGGATCCTGAATATNTATGATTTGTTTCAGAGAATTTTATTCTCATACTACAAAGNTAATTTGATACTTTATAAAAGTAAAAATTAATTTTTTGTAAACTAAAATTTCAGTCTTTTCAAATATTTTTCAGAAAAGCTGCTGTCATTTAGACCTTGATCGTACTCGATGCTAAGAACCTCCATAGTTGTTGAATTTCCATTATCAAGGTTACGCATAATTTTTTTTACAGGAGTCCAATAGATATTGTTTTTAACATATTCTGGCATTTCTAAAATTCTATGCTTAATACCATCAGTATTAAAATATTCAATTTTTCTAATTAAATAATTTTTATCATCCACCCAAAGTATTTCTGAATTTTTTGAACTTTTTTTCAGAAGGATACACTTGTTTCCAAAATAAACATCTCTTTTATAGAATTTGAAATTATCATACTTGATATCCCTGTAAAGAATATCTCCATATGTAAATTCGGTTCCCTGAAACTTTCTACTACTTTCAGATCGCTTGATACGCTTCACTTTGCGAAGTTTAGGAATGTAGAGCCATTGATCGTTGTTTGCTTCATCAATCCAATTCCAATTTAATAAAGCAAGACCTCTAACCTCTTTTGGTTCAATGAAGCGTAACAAAAGCTTGGATTTAAATTTTCCATCCTCATATCTCTTTTCTAAATGCTTCATTATTCTAAAATGTGATCCCTTTGATGAGTCGTTATTTTTAGATTGAAGAGTAACTTTTATCTGCATTTGAATGTCAACGGGTTTTGAATGTTGATTCATTTTAAACAAAACAGAATCAATGGATTCTTGACCATAAATCAAAGTAAGAATAGAAGTTAAAACAATTTTATTCATGCGATTTTAAAAATTGTAGAGTACACCCAAACGGAGGTGACTAAAATCCTCCATCAATGTAAAAGGATTTGCTGGGTTTTTATTTCCTTTAAATTGTGTGGTTGCTAATTCAATTTTCCAGTTCAACACTGGCGAATATCCCGCGCTGGCACTAATCATTAACCCAGCCTCGCTCAAATTTGTCATTACAGACCCAGAAAGGTCAAGCTGATCATCGAGTAATACTCCAGTAGAATTTAAAAGCACAGCTCTGTCCGTGAACATAGCAAATGGGGTTCCCATTCCTGGTGAAAAGTCAGGAATGGGAAGCTCAAACGGTTGATTTGATTTTGGTGCATTCCAACTCCTCTTATCCCTTATTACTTCGCTTCCAATGAATTGCGCCGATATCATTAAGTCTGATTGAGTCGTATGTTCAAATTGAAGCACGAATTGGGAGTACAATACCTCTTGGTCAAGCTGATATCTAAGGTTCTGTATTTCAGTATTTTTTAATTTGTTGGTTGTGTGATATAATGCCCCTTCTATTCGAAGAGTAACGTCGCCAACAAAGGNAACGAGATCGCTTCCGTAAACAGAGGTGTTCCTGTACCCAAAGTCAAAGTTGCTTTCCTGAAAATCTGAAGAAAATGNAGTGGAAAAAACGCTCGGTATTTTGTCGGATCCATCAAAAAAAGAAAAGCTTATATCGCTGTCAAATAAAGAGGTTTGAAATCGAAATCCGTATTCAACCTCATTTCTTTTTCTTTGATTGACTATCGGCTCTTGATCTGGAGCTAATGGAAAGTCCTTTTCTGCGTATGGGATTCTATTTGGNGAAAAATTTGGTATCAGAACCAATTCAATTTGATACGTATCCGAATAAAAGGTTGACGACACAGACAAACTGCCAATTTTTTTTCCAGTTCCTGTCTTAAACATGTAATAGTAGTCNTAGGGATTTAAGTTGTCTGTGGGATTAATAACATCCGCNGCTCCCCACGAATGTATTTGCTTTCCAGCTTTAATTTCTCCCCAACTTGGGTAATATGAAATGTAAGCCTCTCTTAAAACCAGCATAGGGTCTGCATCTTTATATCTATATTCTAATCCGGTCGATGTTTTTAAATCAAAAGAACTAAACGAACGATCAATCTTTAAAGAAAGCAAACGAAAAGGAAGATCGATTTGCGAGTTATTTGACGTACGCGTCATTGTATAAGGATTGATTTCACCTGAAACCATTGATTGGCAGATTAACAGCCCGGAGTTCAATATAATCAAAAATATTTTTTTGANGCGCATATGTTTATTTGGGCAGTCTCTTTAAACTTTTCTCCTGAAACAATGAAGGCCGAATACCCTGGTCAACCTCTATNTTATTGAAAACTACTTTTGTGGAATGCTGTTTTTGAACATTTTCAACATCAATCTCATTCATCACGTAATACCCTTTAATTTTTTTATGAGAAAATCTTTTTTTCTTAATCAAATCTCCTCTTTTGTCAAACGATTCTTCCTTAAGAATGTTAAGCGTTGTTTTATTAATCCAAGAGATATGTTTGGAGTAAGAGGATTTTGCATCTTTTGTTGGTACAGCTTGAATGACATAGCAATCGATATCGTTAATTATTTCATCGTTTAGACGTTTGTAGGTNTGATATTTTAATTCNCTATTAGATAAATCTTCGTAGCTCAGATCTGAAGACATAAAAGAATCGCCCCTTCTTTTGGATGAAATTCTACGTATTTTTTTGAATTCTGGTAGCCACATTCTCATCTCATCGTCCTTATCGCTATGTTCAATCTTCAGAAACGCTACCCCCCTATCATCNTTGGGCTCAAGAAACCATGTAATTTGCTTTTCAGAACCATTTAAGNTTTGTGAAATCATTTTATTCGTACGAGTTTTGCCTTTGGAATTTGTCAAGATCATCGTGGTCTCGTTCTTCATATCAATTGGTGATGAAAGCTCGTCAATCATCACAGCAATCTCTTTCCCNGTTTGCCCAAAACAAATATAGCTTACTAAAAAACTTAGTATAATCGTTGTAGTTTTCATAAACACTCGTCCTTATATAGAAATTAGTTTTTATTTGACCGAATTAATCGTTTTTTGAGCANTTCTGTAGTAGCAGAGAGGATTGTGAGCGTTCCTAAAGATGTTGATAGCATTGCAAATACCATCAATCCACCAATGTATTGAATAGGAACGAAAGCTGAAAAGATCAATGCTCCAAATCCCATATTCGAAGCTGCGTCTAACACAATAGGGTATCCAACATCTTCAACTACTTCTTTGCTAACTATTTTGCTGCTCATTGTACGAGAAAGTCTTCTGTATTGAGAAATATAATGGATTGCAAAATCGACACCCACACCAATTATTATTGATGAAAGTATCGCAGTGACATGACTTAATTCAATTCCAAAAAATCCCATAAATCCAAAATTAATAATTACAGCAGCAGAAAGAGGTACTATTGCCAACACCCCCCACAAAATTCGCCTAAAAAAGATAGATGCTAGAATGCCAATTACTAATAGCGATGCAAAAATACTAATAAACGATGATCGAACAATCAAAATGACTAGATCTCTAAACACAACAATCATGCCGGTAACATCAATTTTGGATTCTTTGTTAAAGTTTTTTTCTATGTGTTCGTTTAGCTGGTTTGTGTACGAAAAGATTTGATCTGTAGACATCACATCGGCAAAAGCCGTTATTAGTCCAATCTTATAGTCATAATCAACCAGCGCTTCAAAGTCCTCTGAATCGCCAGACATAGAGTACATGGTAAAAAGGTTATTTATCTTTCCTCGCTCAATTGGGACGACTTCGTAACGGATGTCATCATTCATTACCGTCCTATGCATTTGTTTAACTACATTGGCAATTGAAAAGCTTGTGGAAACTTGTTCGTCTTNCTCCATAAAAGATTGCAGTTCATTCATATCCTGTAAAGTTGTAGGGTCTTTAATGTCTCCNTCAATTCTTACACGAATATCCACAGTACCATTCATTTCATTATCCATGAAATCCATGCTGTCTCTAATTTCAGTACCTGGTTTAAAAAAATTTCTCATATTCACGTCAACCGTTACTTGAAAAACTCCATAGAACGCAATACTTACTATAGTAAGGCCCGTAGCTAAAACGCGTTTTGGGAAGTGTAAAACCGCAGAACCAAGTTTATTTACCAATTTTTCAAAAAAACTAGGCTTAGTAAAAGCAGATAAATTTGGATCCCATTTTTTCAAACTAATTACTGCAGGTAGCAGAAATGAGCTTAAGAACCAGGCCCAAAATATTCCAATCGACATTGAAATACCATAACCTATTAATGGCTGAATTGGTGACGTGGTCATTATTAAAAAAGCCGAAATAGTGGTTACGGTTGTAATAAAGATTGGAATAATGAGTGCGTCCATTGTCGCTGCGACGGCTTTTCTTGAGTCTTTTTTAACTCTCATTTCTCTGAAAAACTTTGAAACAATGTGAACACCATCCGAATTTGCAATTGTTAGCAAAATGATAGGCATGGATGTGTTTGCAAGGGTAAACAGAAATTTGTTGGAGCCTGTAAAGTAAAAAATCCACCCCATGGCTCCCACCATCGCAACAAGGGACAATACAATCACCATTAAGACCATTGACACACCAGCAATACTCCTAAGGTTCAGCAGTAGGGTGCAAATCATTATCAATAAACCAAAACGCATTAAACTAAATGCATCATTTCTTATTAANCCTGGCATGATGCCTGATATGTACGCATTTCCACCGTAATGAATCTCGTACCCTTGAAGTATTCTATCGGTCTCTTTAACAACTATCTTTGAAAAATTATCAAAAGTTTCATTGCTGTAGGGTTGAGCAGTCACTGCAAAATATTCATTGTTTTCACTAACAAATCTTTTTTTGAATGAAGGATTTTTTTCTAGATAGTCTTGAATTTCATTAATGTCTTCCTGTGAAAGAATTCGCTCCGACTGAAAAATNTCAACTTCCATAAAATCATCAATATTGTCAATTCTATTTGCATTTGACAAAGAAAAAACTTTTTCGATGTCATTTTGAGTTTCAAGTGATTTTGTCAAATCCCAAAGAGCGGCAAAGGACTCTGGATTAAATATTGATCTATCTTTCAAGCCAAAGGAAATATAGATAAGCTCAGTACTTCCAAATTCATCTTGTATATCATCCCATGCTATTTTTGATTCAAGGTCGGATGGCAATAACTTCATCATGTCATCGTCAATAATAAACGAAAACATTCCAAACCCAACTAGAGCTGTAGCAAATAGAGAAACAAAAATTGATCTAAATGGATGATTGAGGCTTTGATTTATAAACCATCTTCGCAATGGATGCGCTGAGTATTTTTGATCAATTTTTTTTTGAGAGCTTAGAGACATTTATCCTTCATGATTATAAAATTCAATTGGGAGTTAGATATATTTGTATTGTTTTCAACGAAAAAATTTAAAATAATTAGTTACATCCCTTAAAGGATTTTTATGAAATTGCGAAAGAATGGAATAAATTTATTCAAAGCATTCAATGAAAAATCTATTCAAATCTCCAATTGTCATTTTAGCAAACGGCAAGTTTCCTGAGCACAAAATACCCCTTGAAATTTTATACTCCTCTGGTACATTAATTTGCGCAGATGGATCAATAAATCATTTAGTTGATTTGAAACTGGAACCACATATTTTGATAGGTGATTTGGATTCAGTAAAAAACTTGGACACTTTTAAAGGTTTGTTGATCTCTGATTCAAATCAAAACAATAGTGATATTGAAAAATGCATTGATTGGTTAATCAAGAATGAAATTCAGGAAGTAGTAGTAATTGGAGCTACTGGATTTCGAGAAGACATGACGGTGAACAACATCATGCTTTTGTATCGCTATTATAAAAAAATCGATATAAGGATAGTATCTGATCACTTTACTATAACTTGCAACATCGGAAAAAATTCATTTCCCTCATTTAAGGGGCAAAAAGTTTCNCTAATGCCTAAATCCAGAGCCAGTAAAATACAAACGACTAATTTGAAATACCCATTAAACGGNAATATAGATGACTTTACAAACCTTTGCTCAAATGAATCGATGGGTGATACTTTTGAAATTCAAAGTAAATCACCCGTTATTGTTTTTAGCGGACACCTAGAAGTATAGGCATGTCTTTACCAGACATTTTTATTGTTGGTCTCTATTTTTTAGGACTTCTTGGGTTAGGTTTCTCAAAAACTCGTGCTTCTAAAAGGCAAGACCATCAAGGCTATTTACTGGCAGGAAGAAAACTTAGCTTTCCAGGCTTTGTTGCTTCGCTCGTTGCTACTTGGTATGGTGGCGTTTTAGGAATAGGAGAAAATATTTATTTATATGGATTGCAGACGTGGATAATCTTTGGCATTCCATATTACTTTTTTGCATTATTGTTTGCTTTATTTTTCGCTGGTAGAATTAATGCTTCTAAAACAATTTCACTTCCTGATCACTTTTACAAACGCTATGGTAAAAGTGCGGGCGTATTAAGCGCTATCTATATCTTCATTCTCTCTAGTCCAGCTCCCTATATTTTAAGCCTTGGGTTTTTAATACAATATTTTTCGGGTCTTCCATACGAGATTTCATTATTAACGGTTTCTATTATTAGCGTGAGCTACCTTTGGAAGGGAGGCTTTACTGCCGTTGTNCGAACAGATTATTTGCAATTTTCATTGATGTTTTTAGGATTTGGACTTCTTTTATTTTATAGCTATTTACATTCAAATAAGCCTGAAATTGCGATTTCAAGTCTGCCTAATGAATTTTTTGATCCCACAGGTGGAGCATCTTTGCAATATATATTGGCATGGTTTTTCATTGCGCTATGGACATTTGTTGACCCAGGGTTCTACCAACGCTGCTCCGCAGCTGATTCAAAAAAAACAGCGCGAAAAGGAATTTTGGTCTCGATTCTATTTTGGATGATGTTTGATGGATTAACGTTTTTAACTGGAATGTATGCAAAGCTACTCATTACTGATGCTAAACCCGCATTGGCCTATATTCAACTTGCTGAATTGGTACTGCCAAGCATGGCAATGGGTTTATTCATTGTTGCAATACTATCAGTTATTATGTCTACTATTGATTCCTACACTTTTATAAGCGCTTCAACTTTTGGTAGGGACATACTGTGGAGGGTTCAGGTCAATTCAGACAAAAAAACATTTAATGAAAACCATGCAATACCCCTGGTTAAAAAAGGATTGTTGGTGTCTGTTTTGATATCGTTAATGCTTGCACTCAGCATGCCTTCAGTAGTTGAGATATGGTATACTCTTGGATCGGTCATTGTGCCAGGTCTACTAGTCCCATTCATTTTTTCTTTTTTTAAAAAAGATCTCAATATATTTACCATGATGGTAAGTCCTGTTTTTGTGAGTATTTTATGGATAATAATAAAAAATATTTATGGTTATTATCCTTTTAACATCGAGCCATTTTACCCTGGTATCATTACCTCAATAATCTATGGAATCTTTCAATGGCTAAGGAAATAGAAAGAAAATTTTTAGTTGACCACACCAAGCTTCCTGTCTTAAAAAACAAAATAGATTATTTACAGGGCTATCTATCTGTGAACGATTCAGGGATAACTAGAATTAGAATTTTTAAGAAAACGGGTATNTTATGTATTAAATCTAAATCATCAGGCATCAGTCGAGATGAATTTGAATACGAGATCCCCTATGAAGATGCCACTAGATTGATAAAATTGTCTGAAGGTAGTATCATAAAAAAAAACCAGAGCTAAGCTTGNTTTTAAAGATAAAATATGGGAGATTGATGAATTCCATGATCGCAATAAAGGTCTTTGGATTGCAGAAGTAGAACTTCGCAATGAAAATGAATCCATTGAGNTTCCTCCTTGGGCTACNAAAGAGGTCACGCTTGATGAAAGATATTATAATTCCTTCCTTTGTTATAAACCTTACGATACGTGGAGCATATGAAACATCTNATAGCAATCNTACTTACAACCTTTGTCCATACTCAACCAAGCTGGCTTACTATTCATGGTTCGCGTCAATTCTCGATCAGCGGAGTAGCAAGCTTTGAAAATGGTTTTCTTGTTGTCCACGATAATAAAAAAATGAAGCAACCTAGATTGAGCTATTTAGATAGGTCATTTAAACTCAGAAAATTGATATGGCCAGAGACAAATCTCCCTTATGATCTTGAAGCGCTCCACCTTATGCCTGGATTTNCCAACAAGTTTGTTGCCATGGAAAGCACTGGAAAGGCTTATATATTTTTAGTAGATCCATTTGATTTCAGAATTGAAATTCTCAGTACGATTACCCTCCCAGGCATATCAAATAAAATGAACTTAGAGGGTTTTGCTGTTTTTCAATCAGCGCAAGGAACTGTTTTCATTTACGGTGACCGCGGATCAAATAAAAGAAAGTCGACTTTAATTACAGCTTTTTTCGATCCCCAAAACAATAAAATTGATACTATTGAAAAATTTGTTATTGATTTACCAATTCCAAAAAAATCAAAACGAAATATTGCCGATATAGCAATTGACAAAAATGGGGCCGTGTGGACTGTAGCAACGTCCGATCCTGGCAATAATGGACCGTTTAAGTCTGCAATCTATCAGATTGGTCACCTTAATAATGTTGGAACTTTTAACTACAACCATCCNGATCTTCTTAAACCACTNATTGTGATAGATGAACAGAAAATTGAGGCTATGATGTTTAAGGATAATGAGCTCGTACTTATGACAGATAATGAAAATAATGGTTCTTCGTATTTTAGCATTAAAGAAGCTTTCTAATGATAAACAAATTTTTTCTTTATCTGCTAGTCGTTACCCCCCTTTTTGGGCAAACTCTCATTAATCGATCTGAGAAAATAACTATCAAACGTAAGATGTACAATTTTAACTCCTATATAGATTTTGATTTTCGAACCACTGACGAGAGAGGGTTTTATTATCGACACAGTGATTTTGGCGTGAATATTCCTTTGACCAAAACATGGTTAACGTCTTTTCAATACAGAAATATTTACACGCAAAGCAAGGGTAGTTGGAAACTTGAAAAGAGGCCAAAAGCTTTGATTCAAAAAACAATCAATACTAGAACTCTTAAATGGTCTGTCCGTTCGTTGCAAGAATACCGTATTCGAGATAGTAAAGATGACGCCTTAAGAAATAGAGTGCGTGTTATGGCTAAATCAAACACTAATTGGAATGGATTAAAGCCTTTTGCTGGNAATGAGTTTTTTTATGATATGGAAACAAACGAATACAATAAAAACTGGCTTGTGGTTGGTTTTGATCTTTCAAAAGTTGGTTTTACTGCTCCAACAATTTACTACAAACANATATCTGACTATGTTAATGGTAAGTGGATATATTCTTACANCATGGTATTTAAGGTTACAATATAAAAATGAAAATACTGATATCTCATTTACCAAAGAATAAATGGTGGGGCCATGGTACACCAATTTATAAAGACAACCCCGCAATGAAACAGGGCCTAGTTCCAAATCAAGAATTGGTTGAAATAGAAATGTATATTATGACNCAACTTTTCAATCGCCTACCTTTTGAAGTTGTTGAAGTGGATTTTCCAGGATTTTTAGACAAACAAAATTTGGATCAAAGGCAACATGACTTTGTCTTCGTAAGAGACCTTTTCATAAGCAACCAAAAAGGCAGCCTAATCATATCTAAGTTCAGTGAAAAGGCCAGACAGGTTGAAAGCGATATTATGGAGATAATGCTCAATTCTATGGGATACAAAACTGTCAGAATACCAGATAATATTCATGCNAATGCCGAGGGGGGTGAGTTTTATTATTGCGCTGGTCAAAAAATACTTTTTTCAGGATTNTGCAGAAATAATATTAAAGGAGCTGAATGGGTAGCTCAAGAGTTCAATGCGAGTGAGCTCGTACTACTAAAATCAGATGTCTTTCATATAGACACGCTCTTCACTCCTGTTATAAATAAAGATAATGAGCTGGGTGGAATAGTGGCATGCACAGAGTTAATGGATAAGGAGTCAAAAATNCAGCTTAAAAACTTTGCAAATCAACACGGAATAGAATTGGTAGANGTTGGTNTNGAGGATTCTATAGGAACTGATAAAAAACTAGGCGAGTTTTCTGTGAATTGTTGTCCGCTTCCTGGGTACCTAATTGGCCCGACCCGATTTAGATCTGCAGAAGTAAGCCAATTGCTTTCAAGGCTTGGTGTAATGCACATTACAGTCCCTACTACACAATTTCGGTTGAGCGGAGGCTCGGTTCATTGTTTAACAAATGAGCTTTAAGATTTATTTATTTGAAAATGATCTTATATCTCCATAAAAATAAGATAAGTATTCCTGCAAAATTTGGATACCANATCTGAGGGTGTGACCAAGAAATTCCATCGATGAAAAATGAAGAAATGGGCCAGAATAATTGTATAGGAAAAAGATCTTTTGTGTGAAATGCAAAGTCTAAAACGATATGAAATGGCCAAGCAAACATTGGCCAAANCAATTCAGATTTTATAAAATAAGTTATTCCAATAACAGCAAAAGATATGACAAAACTATTAGTAAAGTTGTCCATGTACAGAACCCAACTAGGAATGGGTTCAAGCTGTTTGAGGTTTTCTAGAGTGGGCCCGCCAGAATAATCAAGAGTACCAGAAATTATTTTGATACTAAAAAGCGCTCCAAATGAAATATCAGGAAACACCCCAAAGAATACTGCCAGCTTTCCACTACCTCGATACCCAAAAACACCTTTACTCCAAAGGGCATGACTAAGTGTGTCCAACTTTCTTAGCTATATTATTCTTGATCTGATGAATATTTACCTAAAGTCGCCAAGCCATTCAATTTAGCACGTTTTAGAAAAGCTTCTTGAGCCTTNAAGGTGTTCTCGCTCTTGCCTTGCCAGGCTTTTAATGCAGGCTGTTGCAAGGCGCGACCGTAGGAAAAGGACAGACTCCACGGTTTGTTATCACCCAAGATTTGATTCATAGCGTTTAGATGAGCGGTGGCATCCTCATCAGATTGACCACCAGACAAAAATGCTATACCAGGTACGGCAGCGGGAACACTTCTCAAAAAACACTGTACAGTTGCGGAGGCTACTTCATCTACGTCAGCCCTTTCCTTTGCTTCGTAACCAGATAAAACCATATTTGGCTTAAGAACCATCTCTTCGAATTCTACGCCTTGAGTGTACAACTCATTGAATACTGTTCTCAAGACCTCTTCGGTAACTACAAAACTGTCTTCAATGTCGTGCTCACCATCCATTAAAATTTCAGGCTCAACAATAGGTACAATGTCATTGGATTGACACAACGCAGCATATCTAGCGAGCGCATGGGCGTTCGTTTGAATGCAATAATCACTTGGATTGGAGCTCGAAATATTTATTACAGCTCTCCACTTTGCAAATCGCGCTCCAAGTTCTCTATATTCTTTTAATCTATCGTCAAGCCCATCAAGCCCTGAGGTAACTTTTTCATCTTCTGTGCCTGCCAAAGGATGCGCTCCAGCGTCTACTTTAATTCCAGGAATAATACCCAGNGAAGCTAAATATTCAGGATAGAGAATATTGTCTTTAATCGTAGACTGTCTTAGCGTTTCATCGTACATGATCACACCACTAATGTAGTTTTCAAGACCCTCAGAAGAAAAAAGCAANTCACGATAAGCATTTCGAGTCTGTNNAGTGCTTTCGNNGTNAATCTGNTCAAACCTTTTGCCAATGGTTCCAGTGCTTTCATCAGCAGCAAGTATACCCTTGCCAGGTGCAACCATTGCCTCNGCAACTTCGTTTAAATTATTTAAATTTAGGCTCATAATTTTTTTCCTATTTTATTATTATTTTTGTCCGATGTTTGACAATATAGCTTGAAACCATTCTTCATTAATATCAAATGGTTTGCCACCTTTGATTCTTTTAAAATCAATCAAACTCATTTGATTGTTCTTTTCATCATCTAAGCCAACAACACCACTATTTCCGCTGAGCGCCATTTCACAAGCATGCCTACACGATGATTTAATTAGTTTTAAGTCTTTAGCATTTGGAGCTGCGCTCCTAGCAAAATATCCACTTTTTTGAACTAAGGTTTTTTCAGCTTTAAGCATTTTGGTAAATTGCTTTGCAAACCACTGGCCAGGGTTCAATGTATCTAAGGCAATATGACCAAAGGCATCTCGCTCAATTGAAGCGCCTGATGATTCCAACTCCCTGACAATTGTTTCAGTGCCCGCACCCTCGCTCAAGAAAATATTTACTGAGTCTTTTTCATTCATTTTTTCAAGTAAACGCTCACACTCTTGGTTGAAGTCAAAGTCCATCTCGGGAATATAAACAGCATCAACGTCCCAACGCGACTGGTCAATTAAAATTTCCGGTAAAAACTCTTTATTGTTAAGTCTGTCACGGTATTCTTTTGCCGTGAATGCGGTAAGCCACCCACAATTTCGTCCCATAATTTCATGCACGATGAGCTGACGAGAACTAGTTGTATTTTCATTTGATACATTCTCAAAAAAGACAGCGCCCTGTTCAGCAGCAGTAAATGCTCCAAGCGTCTGTTTTATGGGAAACACATCATTGTCAACCGTTTTTGGCAAACCAACAACAGTAAGATTGTAACCATTTTCTTTTAAAAAGAAAGAAAGCTGTGCTGCCATCGTATTGGTATCATCTCCGCCAATAGTATGTAAAATGTTAATATTATCATTCATTAATTGCTTGGCAGCAATTTCAAGTGGGTTTTCACCTTCTTTAATATACCCTTTTTCAATGCAATTTTTAGAGTTGGTTAGTTTTACTCTACTGTTTCCAATTGGACTTCCGCCGAATGTATCCATGATACTAGTTTTGCTTTTAACTGAATCTGGGAAAGAAATTTTTTGCCCCATTAACAATCCTTTGTAGCCATTTAAATATCCCACAAGCTCTGCTTTTGGAGCTAAAGAATTGTAGTTTTCTATTAAACCGCCAATGGAAGCAGAAAGACAGGGTGCTATGCCCCCCGCTGTTAGAAATGCAATCTTCATAAATCAAACGTTAATTCTAAATCAATTAAACTTTCGCAAAATGTTGACTAAATCTACAATACGATTTGAATATCCCCATTCATTATCATACCAATTTACTGTTTTCACTAAGTTGCCTTCGATGACCTTTGTGAATGGTGCATCAAAAATTGATGAGTGTGGGTTTCCGATGATATCTGATGATACTACAGGCAAAGTTGAATATTCTAAAACATCTTTCATGTATTCACTCTTTGAAGCAATTTTAGCGCATTCATTGATGTCATCAACTGTAACTTTTTTGTTCAAACGGAAGACGCTATCAACCACAGAACCATCAGGTACGGGTACTCGCATTGCAATACCATCAAGCTTACCGTTCAGCTCTGGTAAAACTTTTCCAACCGCTCTGGCTGCGCCAGTNGTTGTTGGAATGATGTTTTCCGCTGCAGCTCGACTTCTTCTCCAATCAGAGTGGGGCACATCTGCCAAGCGCTGATCATTTGTGTAGGCATGAATTGTATTAATTACCCCATACTCTATTCCAAAACTGTCGTTTAGTATTTTTGCCATTGGGGCTAAACAATTTGTAGTGCAGCTAGCGTTTGAGATGATTTTGTGATTATCATTTAAACCCTTGTCGTTTACACCAATCACAAGAGTGTAATCAATTTCGTCTTTTGATGGTACAGTAAGAATCACTTTCTTTGCTCCAGCGCTCAGATGGTCTTTCAGCTGTTCTTTCGTTCTAAAAATACCAGTAGATTCAATAACCGCATCTATATTTAAATCTTTCCAAGGGAGTTTGATTGGCTCTCTATCAGCCAACATCTTTACTTTGTTATGGGAGGTTGTTAAAATATCACCNTTAATTTCAACTGCATCTTTAAATGGTCCCATAACAGTGTCGTATTTTAAAAGATATGCCATTGCTTCATTATCAGCAATNTCATTAATTGCTACAACATCAACATTTTCATTTGAATTCAATATTCTAAATACGGAACGACCTATTCGACCAAAACCATTAATTGCAACTCTCATCTTAAGCCCTTTCAAGTTGTGAATANGATTCAGCTAATTCCAAGATTCGCGATGCAAATCCCCATCCATTATCAAACCATGCCACTGTTTTGAGAAGCTTTTCTGAGGCAATCATTGTAGCTTTGCTATCAAATAGCATTGTTTCACCCCCACCAATAGCATCGCTTGAAACAATTGGATCTTCTGTATAGCGCACTAGCCCAGTTAAGTTTTCTCTGCTTGCTTTTTGAAAACTCATATTTACTTCTTCAATGGTTGGCATTATTGCCATTTCAGTTGTCAAATCAATGCACGAACCATTTGCAACAGGGACATTCATAGCTATACCGGTTATTTTTTGTTCAAACTTTGGCATTAGCTGCGCGACATAATCAGGTGCCCAGGTTTCATTTGGAATAATATTTTCAACAGCAGATCTACTACGTCTAAGGTCTGAGCGCACCGCATCNGCTAAAGGTTGATCAGAGGTATAGGCATGAACAGTCGTCATCATCGCACGTTCAATTCCAAAGTTATCATCCAATACTTTCATCATNAAGGCAAGGACTTGAGTAGTTGAAGAAGTTGTTGAAATGATTTTGTCTTCGGTTTTGATTTCGTCATCGTTGATTCCCTGAATTATAATTCTATCTATTTCATTGGTAGGTGGCTTTGAGACGAGAACGCGCTTAGCTCCGGAGTCAATATGCTTTTGAAGCTCCTCTCTGGTTCGATATACTCCAGTAGAGTCAATAACTACATCTATATCAAAAGCATCCCATGGTATACTTCCAGGTGCGGCTCCAGGTAAAAGCCTAGTCGATTTTTGTCCATAAATAAGATCCTTTCCATTAAGAGATATATCATCATTCATGGTGCCATGAATTGAATCGCGCATGAGCAAATAATGCATAGCTTCAACATCACCCAAGTCGCTAATTGCTACAAACTCAAAGCGTGGATCGTTGTAACCAATTCTAAAAATATTTCTGCCTATTCTTCCAAAACCAAATAGACCAATTCTTATTTTCTTAATCTTTTTTTCTTCTAATTCAAAGATTGCACTTTCATCATTTGGATTTACACCATCCCTCGCGTTTGAATGAATAAGAGTGTATCCACACGCCTTGGACATCACTTCTAATGTTTTGGCTTTAACGTTTTGCCCCCCATTTTTTCGGTTATTACCAATTGTAGCTCTGGTTATTCCAGTTTGCTTTTCCCATTCGTAATCGGTCCAAGGTTTTTTGCTGAGCAAAAAAATGAAAGTTTCTGATCGATTCATAAATTATAGTCTTGTGTTAATTATTTAATAGACAAATATAATTGTATTATACTATATTATACTATTATAATATAAATATTTAGTTTAATTAAGCTTACNAGANCCATTTTAAATTCAATTATTTAATGGGTAGGTATTAGATTAAAAAATCTCTCATTCTCTCTCCTAACCTGAATGAATTACCTACCCATCATTTNCTAATTGTACTTACGCTGCTTTTTGAAAACGGTATCGTACTCTAATTTTTTTCGGTATATCAATCCAGTTTTTACATCAAAAATGTCGCATTCTTTGTATGGCTTGGAATAAATATGAAACGTAATAGAATTTTCATTATAAATATTTTCAACTGAATGAATATCTGCTGGACCATCAAGATAACCGACCTCTCCCTTTATAGAATCAATCTTTTGAAGGTCTAAAGGGCTAGTAGAAATCAAATTATAATTTGTAAAAAGCAAAGATCCTTTTTCCACACGCATAAAACATTTTTCACCTTCATGGCCATGAATGGGAGCCTTGTGTCCTGGCTTCCAGCACATTATTAAAATCTCAAAATCCACATCCTTGTAGATTAAGTGTCGAGTGTATTTGTCATTATCATACTTTATATAGTCTGCTATCTCAGTTTCTTTTAAGTATGAATTATTAAGTAACTCATACACTTTATCATTTGGAAAGTTTTCTTTGGATAATTGCTTGATACTTTTAATCAAATTATGCATGCTAATAATTCCACCTCATAGAATCAGGTNCAGTAATTTGCAACATACCCTTTTCTTTGACTAAATCCTCAAGCTCATTCAACTCAGAAGGTAAAAAATCTGTGAAATTCTCATTTCCTTCATCTGTTATTACAATNGTATCTTCGTAGCGAAGATATAAATTTTCATCGGGGATCCACATCTGAGGATCAACCGCAAACACATGTCCGACTTTTAGTACNTCTTTTTTGTATGTTCCATTGTCATGAACTGCAAGTCCAACTGGATGAGATAAAACTCCACCACCAGTTTTGATCATTTTTTCAGCTGCTTTTCGATAAATATTTTTAGAAAATTTGTATTTCCGCATTATTGGCTCCATCATTTCAGCAGCTTCATCTATGACTTGCTCAGGTGTAATTCCTGGTCTTAAAATATCTAATATTACATTTCTGTATTCTAGTATTATTTGAAGTAATTCTCTTTGCGAGGAGCTATATGTTCCAGTTACGGGCCACATTCTTGCAATGTCGCTAACATAATACCTAAAGTCAGGAGCATAATCCATCAGAACTAAATCACCAGCTTTGAGTTTGCTACTATTTCGAAAATAATGACCGTTGCTAATATTTTCAATTCCTGAGGCTGTAATGGAGCGGTATGCCTCCAATTTCGAACCGTTAATCAAAAATATATATCGTGCAACTCCATCAAGCTGATATTCCCAAACTCCTTCCTCAGTACTACGAATCGCTTCCATCATTGCCAACCCGGCTAACTGAGACGCCCTTCGAATAAGTGCGATTTCTTTGGGGCTTTTAACGCTCCTTAAACCATCGATGATAGGTGTTAAATNTTTAATTTCTAATCGAGGAAATCGATTTCTAAGCAGTTCAACTAGCCTGCTTTCCCTACTGGTTCTGCCATCCCAATAATCTTTAGCAATGGAAGCGTTAGCCTTGTTAAGCTCATATCGACTTTGACCTTGACCCTCTGCCGGAGAAAACATGGTATAAATAATGTCATTTCTGTTAATGTTTGGCGGAAAGTTTGTTTTCATATCTTCCGTTGATCTAACTTGATCAACTCCTACAAGCTTCATTACTAAAGGTCCGTTACTAGCATTTAAAATCTTACCTTCAATTTTCTCAAGTTTTTTGTCTGGTGGTGGTAAATAGAGGGTAGTTTTTTTGGTGCGTCCATCCAAAAGAAGATAGGAGTTTGGGGTTTCAATTCCAGTTAGATAATAAAAGGTGTTGGTTTGTCTAGGATAAATAAAACCATTTGGCTGAGCAAATCCTTGAACTATCGCAACTCCTTTTTCGCCAATTTCATCATAAACACGTTGCCATCTCTGATTAAAGTCATCTGCTGTGAAGTCTTTTTGATAATTATTTTGACCATATGACTGAGCGGCAATTAGAATACAAATAATTAAACTAGTGAGTGTAAAACTTTTTTTATTCAATATAATCTTTAATTTTAACGCAACAAANTACTGTCAAATTAATAGCATATCAATAATCGACTTGAAAAAAACAAATTCAGTCTTGATTTATAGAACAGTTTTCAATTATGCTTTATTACACTTTTTGATAGTGTTTCAATTCAAATCAGGGAGAGAAAGATGAGCACCTTAGATGCATCTATAAAGTCTAATCAATTTCAATTTTATGGACTAGTAACATTAAGATTCTTAATTGGATGGCATTTCCTCTACGAGGGTATTTCAAAATTGCTCAATCCATATTGGTCATCAGCAGCTTACCTGTTAGATTCAAAGTGGATTTTTTCAGGGGTAGCTAAAACAATTGTTTCAAATCCAAATTTACTTACAATATCAGATTATGTAAACATGTGGGGTCTTACTCTTGTGGGTATCTCTTTAATGTTTGGTATNTTCAGTCGATATGGTTCTCTTTTAGGGATGGGGTTCATTTTACTATACTATCTTTTTGCTCCACCTTTGGTTGGTTTAGAATATGGAAAACCAAACGAAGGGAGCTATATTATTGTGAACAAAAATTTAATAGAAGCTTGCGCTCTGTGGATTCTTTATAGCTTTCCAACTAGTCAACATGTGGGGTTGGATCGTTTTCTGCAAGCAAATGATAACAGTTAAAGGAGCTTTAGAATGGCTAAAAAAAATAAAAAAAATTCAACCAACTTGGATAGAAGAGAACTCATAAAAGGTTTAGCCGGTGTTCCGGTTGCNGGTTTTTTTCTTGTGAATCTTTGGNAAAAAGTNCGTAGAGATAGAATAAAAAAGTCTAACCTGCTTTCAAACCTAGTAAAAGATAAAAAGGCTCCCGCAGCAGTTAAATCCATATCAAACTCTCGACATTTAAATATTGGAATAATAGGATATGGTGGACGAGGAGGTCATTTGGTTCGCGGCGCAGGGTTTGCAACAACCGGTTGGACAAACAAAGCGTCGGAGAATGCTAGAAAGAATAAACTTGACAAACAGTTTGAAACTTTCATGACGCAGGAAGATTTGAATTGCTCTCTTTTAGGGGTTTCGGATCTATTNGAGCTTAGAGCTGATCAAGGAATTGATGCATCACAAAATGAAACACGCCCTGGTGGAAAACCAAAAACGGTTGCGACAAAATACCGACGCTATCAGGATATGTTAGCAAATGATGATATTGATGCTGTAATTATTGCTACCCCTGATCACTGGCACGCACAAATTATTATTGATGCCGCAAAGGCTGGAAAACATGTTTATTGCGAAAAAGGACTTACAAGAACGTTTGATGAAGTTGTAGCGGTCCACGATGCTGTTAAAGAAACCGGAATAACTTTTCAGTTGGGACATCAAAATCGACAAGTTGAAGCAAATGAAAAGGCCAAGCAAATTTACAGGCAAGGCCTTTTGGGTCCAGTGAACCTTGTTGAAATAGCTACAAACAGAAATTCACCTTGGGGAGCATGGGTTTGGAATATTCACCCAAAAGGAAATGCAAAAACAATCGATTGGGAAACCTTTCAAAAACCCTCNCCAAATAAAATACCTTTTGGTGAGGAGGCTTTAAAACGATTCTTTAGGTGGCGTTGTTGGTATGATTATGGAACGGGTCTATCTGGAGACCTGCTCTCCCATGATTTTGATGCTATTAACCAAATAATGGATATTGGTATTCCCAAATATGCCTCATCTACAGGAGGTGTTTATTTTTATAAAGATGGTCGTGATGTGCCTGATGTTTGGAACGCAACTTTTGAATATCCAGATCATAAAGACGGGGGATTAACACTTCTTTATAGCGCAACCCTATCAAGCACAAACCCTCGCGGCAATCGAATAATGGGTCATGATGCTACAATGCAAATGGGTGGGCAAAGCGGTGGAGGCTCCATACATGGATTTGCTGTTACAGCGGATGAGCTTTCTACACAATATAAAGACAGATTAGAAAATGGAGTTATCAATCCAAGCTATCCAATTTTGACATATTCACCAGGATCAAAGGATATCGATGGAGTTACATCTGCAACTTCAAAATATTTTGCCAACAAAGGTCTTCTGTACACTTACAGAGAAGGGAAAAGAGTCGATCCTACGCATTTGCATNTAAAAGATTGGCTTGATTCNATTAGGGANGGTTCACAACCAAGGTGCAATATTGATGTTGCATATCATGAAGGAGTTGCATGCGCAATGGCTACAGAATCATACCTGACTGGAAGACGGGTTGAATATGATGCTAAGAACCGAAGATTAATCTAGAGCTTAGGCCTAACTCTTATCATGAACAACAAAGTTCGTTTTTCTATTATGATGTTTCTACAGTATGCAATCTGGGGAGCCTGGACTACTGCCTTAGGGGCACATTTAGAGAAAATCGGTTTTACNGGAACTGAAATTGCAGGTATATATGGGTGTATGTGGCTCGCCTGCATTTTTGCACCTTTCATTGGTGGTCAAGTCGCAGATCGCCTCATGCAATCTCAGCAATTTCTTGGAATTGCCCACCTAATTGGCTCCTTTCTTCTTTATCAAACTTCCATTCAAACTGAATTTGCCCCGATGTGGTGGTTTATGATGGCTCATTGTCTTTTGTATGCTCCTACGTTGGTTCTAACAAATTCAATTTGTTTTCGTCATTTAGGTAATGCTGATGAAGAGTTTGGTAAAATAAGAGTTTGGGGTGCGATTGGTTGGATTGCAATTGGATGGATTGTTACATTTATAAGAAGTAATTGGCAGACTGAGAATCTAGCTGGTATAAGTGATCTGCTTGNAATTGCAGCTGTAGTCTCTGCTNTGATGGGNTTCTATAGTTTCTCATTGCCAAAAACCNAACCTGTAAAAAATCCTCAAGATCCATTTGCCTTTATCAANGCTTTCGGTATGCTAAAAGATAGAAATTTTTTAATTTTTATGCTTGTTGCATTTGTAGTTACTACAGAAATGCAATTCTATTACATACCTACTGGACCCTTTCTACTAGANATGGGAGCAACCGAAGCTTGGTTAACTGCTACAAAAACTGTAGCTCAAATTTCGGAGGTCCTTGTCCTAACCTTCTTATTGCACGTAGCCATAAAGAAAATTGGTATGCGTTGGACAATGTTCATTGGCATTATGGCATGGCCCCTTCGTTATCTTCTTTTTACGATTCCCAGTTTGCCAATAATTGTTGCAGCTCTTTCTCTTCATGGTTTTGGTTACGCNTTTTTTATGGTTACGGGAAACATTTATACAAATAAAAAGGCTTCAGACGATATGCGCGCTTCTGCGCAAGCATTATTTATTTTTGCTACATGGGGCATGGGCAATTATCTAGGAACTTTGTTTACAGGTTACATTTGGGATACATTTAANACACCTTCTGGTGAGACAATTTGGTGGCAGTTTTTTCTTGTTCCTGCAGGTTTATGTATCATCATGGGATTAATATTTTTAGTTTTTTTCAGAGATGATCCAAAGGTAACGGAAGAGGATCTTAAAGGAGTATAAATAGCATGAGTTCGAAGCATTTAGGTATTGGTTTTGTAGGCGGTGGTTTCATCACTCGTTTTCATATCCAATCTTTAATTTCTGTAAGAAATGTTGATGTTGTAGGTGTGATGTCAAAAACAAAACAATCCGCAGAAGAATCCGCTTCTCTTGC
This sequence comes from Fidelibacterota bacterium, assembly GCA_002724735.1. Taxonomy (GTDB): domain Bacteria; phylum Fidelibacterota; class Marinisomatia; order Marinisomatales; family TCS55; genus TMED108. Next base: position 82,911 of record PBPT01000022.1, read on the forward strand.
GCGATCTATTGGGGTTGGTTCCAATGCAAAAGCCTACGATTCAATTACTGAAATGATAGCAGATCCTGAAATAGAAGCGCTTTGGATTTGCTCTCCTAATTTTGCTAGGATAGAGGCATTTGATGAAATTGCGAATGCAATTTCATCTGGAAAAGGAGAGCTGATTGGAGTTGCCTGCGAAAAGCCACTAGGAAGAAATTTTCATGAAGCTAAAAAAGTTCTAGAGCTTACTCAGAGCGTAGATCTATTAGATGGTTATTTAGAAAATCAGGTATTTTCACCATCAATAACTCGAGGTAAAGAAATCGTTTGGACTAGAGGTGCGGCCACAACTGGCAGGCCTTATCTTGCTAGAGCCGCTGAAGAGCATAGCGGTCCACATATGCCATGGTTTTGGGAAGGTACACTTCAAGGTGGTGGCGTTTTAAATGATATGATGTGTCATTCTGTTGAGGAAGCTAGATTTATGTTAACCGAACCTGGCAAGCCACGTGAATCGCTTACTCCAATAAGTATTAATGCTCACATGGACTGTTTAAAATGGCAACGTCCAGAATATGCTAAAATTCTATCTGATAACAGCAACGGAAGAACTGACTACTTACAAAAACCTTCAGAAGATTTTGCTCGCTCTTTAATAGAATATTTGGACGAAGATGGAAATAANTTAATTGTTGAGACAACTACATCATGGTGCTTTGTTGGTGAGGGTCTCAGATTAAGCATGGAGTTGTTTGGACCTGAATACTCAATGTTTGTGAATACACTCGATCCAGATCTTAAAGTATTTTTTAGTAGAAAAGTATCTGGAACCGANGGTGAAGATCTTGTTGAAAAACAAAATGCTGAATCTGGTGGAATGCCAGTAGTGAGCAATGAAGCAGAGGTTTATGGNTATACAGCTGAAAACAGACATATGGTTGAATCTTTTCTAGAAAGGAAAAGGCCAANAGAAAATTTTGACGATGGACTCGATGTGACTCGGCTTTTGATGGCTGCATATATGAGCGCTGAACAATCAAAAACAATCGAACTGCCAAATGCTGAAATAGAAAATTTTATNCCCGCCGTTGCAAAGGGAGAATGGAATCCAAAAAAATGATCAAGAGAACATTGCAAATTCAACTTGTTTGTATATTGCTTTTTAGCTGCAACTCAAAATCAAAATCCGAATGGACCTATCTTTTTGATGGAAAAAAGGTTTCAGGATTAAGGGGATACCGACAAGACGCATTCCCAGATTCATGGGAAATAGTTAGTGGCGCTATGAAAACTAAACCCGAATACGGTGTAGATCTTATAAGTGAAGAAATTTATAAAAATTTTGAATTGGAACTTGAATGGAAGGTTGCAAAAGGTGGCAACAGTGGTATCTTTTATTACGCTACGGAAGAAGGAGACTTCATCTGGCAAACCGCTCCAGAAATGCAGGTTCTTGATAATGAAGTGCATGTAGACGGAAAAAATACCTTGACATCTGCAGGAGCCCTTTATGCCATGATTGCACCCTCAAAAAATGTTGTAAAACCCGCGGGCAAATTTAATAAGGTTCGCATAAAAGTATTGAATGGTAAAGTAGAACATTGGCTAAATGGTGTCAAGATTGTTGAATATATTTACCAAAGCAACGCAATGTGGCAACTAGTTGATAAGAGCAAATTTAAATCGATGCCTTTATTTGCTAAGGCCTCTCAGGGTCGTATTGGATTGCAAGGAGATCATGGTGAGGTTTGGTATAAAAATATCCGCATTAAGAGATTATAATTGAAGCGAAGAGATTTTATAAAAGATGCTTCACTTTTAGCTTGTGGAATTTCATTACCATTTGCAAGCACATCAATATTTTCAAGCTGCACAAGAAAAAATTCATTTGATATTTCATTGGCAGAGTGGTCTCTGCATCGTGCGCTATTTTCGAATGAAATTGACCACTTAGATTTCATTTCACTCGCTCGAACCGAATTTGAAATTAATGCAGTTGAATATGTTAACACTTTCTTTTTTAACAAAGCTAAGGATCAAAAGTACTTGAATGAAATGAAGGCTATATCAACAGACAACGGCGTGAAAAACCTTTTAATTATGTGTGACAACGAAGGTGATCTTGGAGATCCTCAAAAAAAAATTAGAAATCAAGCTGTTGAAAATCATTTCAAGTGGGCAGATGCGGCTAAGTATTTAGGATGTCATTCGATTCGAGTTAATGCAAGAAGCGATAATAATCTATCTAGTGAAGAGCAGTTAAATCTAGCAGCCGATGGTCTTATCAAGCTAGCTGACTATTGCAGTCCGTTAAAAATAAATACCATTGTTGAAAATCATGGAGGTCTCTCATCAAACGGTAAATGGTTATCTGATTTAATGAAAAAAGTTNACCATCCCAACGTTGGTACCCTTCCAGACTTTGGAAATTTTTTAATTGAGAAAGATAATTGGTATGATCGCTACTTAGGCGTTGAACAGCTTATGCCTCACGCAAAAGCGGTAAGTGCAAAAAGTCATGAATTCAACTCNAAAGGTGAGGAGTTAAGAACCGATTACAAAAAGATGATGCAAATTGTATTAGAATCAGGCTACAATGGATATATTGGTATTGAGTATGAGGGCGATAAGCATTCTGAATTTGAGGGCATTCGTTTAACTCGAGATCTACTAAGACAAATACGCAATACTTAATTTACCGCTCTCATCATCGATCGAGCTTTTCTAATGAGCAATAACTCATACCCTTGACTGTCCTTAGCAAGCGTTGCTAAATATCTTCTATATTTTGCTGAGTTGGATGGATTGTTTATATAATCGATAAGAATATCTTGCAATTTTTCATCTACATTATAAGGTTTTCCAACGCCTAGGTTTTGTGGCCACGTCATACTGATTTCTATTGATTTTCTAGCACCATCAAGTTTACTGTTTCTTATTTGTTCAATGGCTTTAGATAAATGAGCCCACTCAAATAATTGCCGACTCTCCATGCTCATTTCAGATGGCAAGACTTTAGACTGACTGAGGATATCAATACATTGATTAATTTTTCCATTATATAAAAGCGACTTCGAATGCAAAACNTGGACATTGAAATTATCTGGGAATTGCTCATACGCTTCTGATGTAATAGTTTCAGCAGTTTTCCAGCTACCTCTTCTTTGAAAGTATTGAGCTACGAACATTTTTGCAATCCAGGAATCTTTTGCTAAGTCCAATGACTGTCTCAAGTCTTTTTCAACATCATNTTTAACTCCATAAACCTCCCCAAGAGTCGCGCGTGATAAATAAAATGGCATTGAATTGGGTTTGCTTTCAAGACCGCTCATAAGACTCCAGGCTTCTTCATTTCTATCTTTTGCCCATAAATTAAGTGCAAGCAAGTAAGAAAACTTCCAATGCGTGTTTTCTTTTACTGCCCAATTGAGAGCAGAAATAGTTTCTCTGCGATATGGGAAGCAATAGTCAATAGACACACTTTCAACGGGCTTTAATAACTCAGGATTTTTTGATATAAAGGCATACCAAATTCTTGAAATTGGATCTAACCTATCGTTTTCAATTAATTTTTCAAAAAGCTTATAGGTATCTTTGCTAAGACCTCTATTGTAATAACTGATAGCATTTTCAAGATGCACCTGGTTTGCATATTCGTTTTGGACTAGAGAAAAATACGCATTCCAGTCTTTTTTTGATTGACTAAGTGTGGCTTTTTCTAAGTTAGCAAAATGATGTAGCGGGTCATGGTCAAGCAAAATTGATAGCTCTTTACGTGCTTTGCTATCATTGCCCATCAATCTATGAGAAATAGCCATAACTTCTCTAGCTTTAAAGTTTTTCTGGTTAAAGTTGATTGATTTTTGAGCATATTTAATNGCAAGATCAAGATTTTTTTCACGAAGAAAAATTTCAGACATCTCAAGGAATGCGGCAGAACGGTATTTCATAGACCTTGCTGCCCATCCAAATGACTCTTTAGCGTTCAAATTCATGTTGAGAGCACGATAGTGATTTCCAGCAATGAAATTTGCATTCGGGTCGTAAGTATTCAATTGAAGAACTGGTTCAATTAATCTTAGCCCCTTATCATACTGAGAGCTTCTAAACATAAGATCAGATAGTGCCATTCTTGAAGCATGATGATTTGGATCTTTATCTAGATTATTTTCAAAAATTTTACGTGCACTCTCATAACGCCTTTCTTTCAGCAATTCATATCCATTAAAATACTTCTGATCTATTTCATTTATCGAACTGAAATACTCCTTGTTTAACTTAAACTTGCGATTTAATTCATTAGCTTTTGAGTTTGAAGTTGCATGCAGATTTAATGCACGTACATCAATTTCATATTCGTTTGGGATACTATCTTTGAATGTGATCTTGTGAATCTTCATTGGTTTGAAATTTATTTTTTTCTCAAAAAGTGTTTTTGAGTTTGATTTGATCAACAGGGTTCCATCGGCAGGAATAAATGAGTGCAGAGCTATAGTTAGGCTATCAGAATGTTCTTCAATATTCATTACTCCATGTCTTGAAGCCTCGCTTATTCCTCCTATCTTTTGGACTGGAAACCAGTATTCCTCCCATTCATCAAAGGCATAGGGCTCAAATAAAGCTTTTCTTATCGGATTATTTTTTGACAAATCTTCTCGATATTGTACGAATTGCCTTCCTGCTTGAAACTCAATGTACTGACCGTCTGTATCAGTAAGATGATCTTCCCATATTTCACCAAGATCCGCTTGCGACCACAACCACAATTTCTGACCAGGCATTTCATCATGATTGGCCCAATGGCCAAAGCCATATCCATCATTATGGTAATAACCTCCAAAGAAATTCTTCCAGGATCCAACTACATGATATGATTTATGTCCTCCAAAGTCGTTGTTGCGATACAAACTGAGGTTAGTTTTTGATTCATCAATTGGCCAATCTTTAACTTCTCCATTATGCTTTAGATATTTGTTTCCAGGGAAAATCAGTTCGAGATCTTCTTTGGCAAATGCTGCTCCCGTCATCCAATTATAGTATGGCTGGACAGATGGCGTCGTATTATACCAACTAGCCTTTGTCATAAAATTTGATCTACTTTTCTCAAGATTAATTTCAACACGCCAAACTGATCTTGAAGGTAAATCCATACCTCCAACAAAGGTTGATACACTACCATCTAAGTTTTTTCGTGTTATATAATCAACAGGAGTAGATGTGGATGGTGTATGACCAATAATTCCAAAATTAAATTCTATTCCTCCTGATGTCCATGGACCTCTTAAGGCTATATTTCTAAATTTCATCACCTCATTACGATAAATAAACTCTTGGTTATTTGATTTATCAACAGCTCCCCATACCTTTCCTCCTATATCTGGCAAAATATAAATCTCAACAAATTCGTTCTCCATTGTAACNACTTTCCACTTTTTTTCCTCGCTGGTGTCTGAATACCCTAAAAACTTGTGATAGGGATATAGTCTTTTATCTGAAGCTAGTATTGGAATTGGACTTGGATCAGAAAATGGATAAGTATCTATTATTTTTTCATCAATTGAAAAATTTGCGGAATTTTTACTGCAGCTTGATAAAACAAAAATACACAGAAAAGTAAAGAAAAATTTTTGTCGGTACATAAGAGCTTCCATTGTTATTATTATGAATTTTACACTAAAACAAAGGGTAAAAAAACCAAGTTAGTTGTTATTTTTTATAAATGATTATCTTTATTTTNAAGCATAAAACTTTTTACTTCATTCCAACTTCCCGAAAAAATACAACGATCTAATTTTTTTGACATTTGATATTCATACATTTTGTCATAATAATTTACAAGCAATTGCTCAATCCATTGAAAATGAGCATTTTTGGATTTGCTNATAAAAGCTTTTTGCATTACCTCCCCAATGGCGTTAAAATTTTTTGAACCTAATCTTTTTGATATTTTTGTTAGTTGAGTTTTTAGTTTATTATGCAGTTCTAGCTCAGTTTCATTTATCATCGCGTTTTCTANATACTCTTGATAAATTTGATTTATTCTAAATTCGATGGATTCATCCACAAGGACAATTTTAGAGTTTGTCATTCTTTTATAAATATTCTCAGGAATAACAAGCTTTCCTATGGTTCGTGACTCATCTTCGAAAAATATTCTTTGATTTGAAATTTGCAAATACTTGATGGCCAAAGAATTTTCAAAATTAATGGGAGTTGGCTGAGGAGTTAGGTGCCCTCCAAATGCAGAGCCTCTATGGTTTGCAAGGCCCTCTAGGTCAATTGCATTTTTTACAGATGAAATCAATCCCGTTTTATTGGATCCAGTTTTTCCAGCGATTATTGTCCAATCTTTAGTATCAACTGATGCTTGATTGAGAATTTCAATGCAGCAATTTCTAATAGCTTTAAAACCACCAGAAATACGAGGAATATCAACTCCTTTTTCTTTCAACCATTTAACAGCAATCTCAGAACGCTTACCNCCTCGGGCACAGTAAAGATGAGTATTAGGATTTTTCGATATAAACTTTATCCAGCTTTCTATGCGCTCATATTTAGTTTCATCATTCACCAATGAGAATCCTAGATCCGTAGCAGCATTTCCGCCTGAACTTTTATAAACTTTTCCAACCTGCTCTCTTTCAACATTAGTTAGGATTGGTAGATTTTTGCTTGATGGTAAGGCCCCTTGTTCAAATTCGACAGGTGCTCTAACATCTATGAAAGGTATTTCTTTTTCTAGTAAAGATATTATCATATCAAGATTAAATTAAAACTACATCAGCACATCTATAACATCATATATAAATGAAAATAGTAAAATTCCTTACGGTTGGTTTTTTGGGTATGATTACAAATGTAGTAATCTTTTACACATTTGTTGATGTATTGCGATACCCTGCTATACAGATTTCAGTTATTGCATTTGTTGTTGCAAGCATTCAAAATTACATCATTAATCATAAATGGACTTTTGTTGACGCAACAATTGGAAGTCCAGTTTCATATGCTAATTATTTTAAATACCTTTCTGTGGGAATAATTTCCCTATCAGTTAACCTGATTGTCTTGCAAACTTTAATTGATTCATATCAGCCCGATCTTAAAGTCGTCGCGCAAATCGCAGGAATATGTGCAGGAACGCTCATAAATTATTTAGGCTCAAAACATTGGGTTTTTCGTGCGTATTAAACAAGAGTTCGGTTTTGCAGTGTTCATTTTTATCTTACTTTTAATAGTAAAGGTTTTTTTTATTTCATCTACCTATCTCGTTGATGATGAAGCCTATTATGCTATGTACGCGCGCCACCTAGCTTGGGGATATATTGATCATGGTCCAGTCGTCGCTTTCGTCATTTGGTTGTTTACCATTACAAATGAATCTGGATTTACTGTTCGACTAGGGCCTGTAGTTCTCTTAAGTCTTTTACCTATTATCCTTTACATTGTAATTAATAAATATTTGAATAGGCAATTTGCTTTGATTGCTTCGTTAACCCTAATAGCAAACCTCATGTTTTACACAAACTCAATTATCATAACTCCCGATGTTCCTTTGGCCTTTTTCTCCATTCTATCAATTTTATTTTATTATATAGCATTTTTTAAAGATGATCGATTCATGTACCTAGGTGGTGTCATGCTTGGACTATCTGTTTTGTCAAAAGTTTCTGCTTTGTTTCCTGCGTTTGGTATTTTTCTTTTTCCAATACTAATAAAGGAAAAAAGGCATTTGCTTAAAAACGTTCATTTTTATGGATCTTTTTTTATATCATTTTTGATTTTCATTCCTTTTATTGTCTGGAATTTTCAAAACGATTTTGCGTTTGTGAAATACCAAGGAAACCACATTCTTGAAAACGGCGGGCTCAGTGATTTTTTTGAACTATGGATTGGCGCTGCTATTCTTATTGGCCCACTGTTCTTTTACTATTCAGCAATAAAACCAATTATCTTTTTATTAAAATGGAAGCATTTATCAATTGAGAAACAATATTTTAGTTTAGTGACATTAATACCTCTAACCTATTTTCTTTTTCATTCTTTTTTCTCACGCTTTGAGTTAAACTGGATTGCTCCAGTTTTTTTTGGAGGTTTATTTTTGCTGTCAATGGAAGAGAGTTCGCGTAAGAAAGTTAGTAGGAGTTTTCGTTTCCAGTTATTTTATTCTTTATTTTTTATTATGCTGATCATGGTGCAATCATTTTTTCCTCTTTTACCGTTGAAAGGTAAGTCTGATCCGACGAATCGCTATTATATGTATGCCTCTTTAATTGAAGATATTAAAACCACTGTTATGAATGATGTATCGAACAGCGGTCTTAGAATTGTGAGCAATGAATTTCAAATTCCCTCAATCATAAATTTTTATTTGAATCCGAAATTAGAAGCGATATGCTTATCAATAGATTATCACGAAACGCTTTACTCGTTTCATTACAATCAAGACAGATTAGTCGGGAATGATTTTATTTACATTCATGACAAAAAGGAGTTTCCTGAAAAAATAAAACCCTATTTTGATAGCTTTGAACCAGTACTAATTTCAACAAAGTCTAGAAACAATGCGGTCATAGCAAATCACTCTGTATGGCTGGTGAAAAACTATAAAGGCAAGCTTTAGCTTCGATTCTATGGATAGACGTTACGATATAGATTGGATCAGAGTCATCGTACTTGGGCTTTTAATTGTTTATCATGCATGGTGCAGTTTTATGCCTTTTGCTAAAGAAATTTACATGCCTCAAAATAAAGATTTTCTTATGACCATCGGCATCCCTATGAGCTTAATCAATATTTGGCGTATTCCTCTTTTATTCATGATCTCCGGAATGGGTATGTTTTTTGCAATGCAGCGAAGAAGCTGGAAAGAAATGATAAAAGACAGGAACAAGCGTATCGGTGTTCCTATGGTCTTTGGTTTATTGTTCATTGGACCCCTTGTATTATTTCTGAGTATGTTGTTTTACAAAGACGAGATAGCGTGGTACCCACATTTAACCCATCTTTGGTTTCTCTTAAATGTATTTGTTTATTTCTATCTACTCTTACCCATCACAACGATACTAAAAAATAAGCCAAACGGTTTTTTAAAAAAGATATTGAAATCAGTATTATCATTTAGATTAGGGATTTACGTTTTTTCCTTACCGTTTTTACTTGAAGCATTAGTAGTCAATCCTCAAAACTATCCTTCTTATGCAAATTCTCTGCATGGTTGGGCACTCGGAATAGTTTGCTTTTCTTGTGGATATATTTTCGTTTCGTTGAAAGATATTTTCTGGAATTGTTTAAACAGGGTCAAAAGCATATCTTTCTTCGTTGCAATTTCTTTGTATCTATACCGCCTTTTAATGATGGAGTTATGGGCGCCAAGTGTATTAATTGCCTTTGAGTCTTTTAATTGGATGATTTCAATATTGGGCTTCAGCGCTAGATATTTAAATCAACCATCGAGAGCTTTAAAATATTTAAGCGCAGCGGTATACCCGGTATATATTGTTCATATGCCTATTCAATATTTCTTTTGTCTTTATATTTTACCTTTATCAATCTCTGCGCTAACAAAGTTCATCTTAATAGTGTTATTCGTTTTTGGTGTAAGTTTTACTATTTACGATTCTATGATAAAGCGCGTCAATTGGCTTCGACCATTCTTTGGTATGAAAATGAAATAAAAGATAAATTAATTTGCTGTGCGATATACAACTTTTGGTTTTGTAAAAGCATCACGAGCAAATCTTCCAGACTCAGGAATTCCTTTTCCTGAAAGCTTCCATCCCGTAAATGGCATTGATACTTCTCTGTATGGAGTTGGCATGTTAACATGACAGATGCTTGCATTTACATTTGATATAAAATGATCTGCTGTTGATTCGCTTGAAGTATAAACAGAAAAAGACAATCCATACTTACCAAGATTTGCATATTTAATTGCTTGATTGATATCATTTGTTTTGAACACATTAATTATTGGTCCGAAAATTTCTTCTGATGAAACCTCCATATCTAGCGACATGTTTGAAAGTAATGTAGGTTGAAAAAAGTACCCATTTTTTGACTTGTCAAAAAGCTGACTACCTCCTGTTAAAATTTCTGCCCCTTGATCTGCTGCGCGATTGACAAAATCAATCATCTTATTTAATTGGGGTTTGTTACACAGAGGACCCATTGCAGTTTTTTGATCTAACCCATTACCAACTTGAATATTTTCAACAGATTTTTTTAAGATATCTATGCAATTTTTATAAACAGATTCATGAATAATGAGTTTACTTATTCCAGTACACCATTGTCCAGCGCATGCGTATCCACTGGCAATAGTAGCACTAACTGCCATCTCGATATTTGCATCATCCCAAACTACTAACGCATTAGCGCCTCCCATTTCAGCTTGATATCGAACATTTGAATGTGAAATTTTCTTTTGAATGGATTCACCAGTTGCTGTTGAGCCCGTGAATGAGACAATATCTACTTCGTCCGTATTAATTAATGCATCGCTTAAAGTATTGCCTGGACCCAGAACAAGATTGACTGACCCCTTTGGAAGCTCATTATTATCAAGAATTTCAAAAATAAATAGAGATGTCAAAGAAGAGTACTCGGAGGGTTTTAAAACGATAGTATTTCCACATGCTAGCGCAGGAATCATTTTTCTAATTACCGTAGAAAGAGGAAAATTCCATGGTGTGATTAATAAAGCAACTCCAAGAGGTCTGTAGAGAAGCTTATTAGAACCTTCAAATTCAATAAGATTGTTTTTTAAATATTCCAGTTGATAGTTTCCCTCAGATATAGCTGCATCAACTTCACCCTTCGCTTCTAAAATTGTTTTTCCATTCTCAAGAGTTATTATTTCAGCAACTTCATTTCGTTGATTTTCAAGATCGTTCATGATCTGATGAAGTTTTGAAATTCTTTTTAGAGTTTCAGTATTACTCCAGATCTCAGATGCATTACGCGCTGCAAGGACTGCATTTTTTGCATCAGAGCTTGTTGCAAGACATATATCCTGAATATGCTCCTTAAGGTTTGCTGGATTATAAATAGAATGAATCTCTTCAGATTGAACCCAAGCACCGTTGATGTAGCTTGAAAAATTTTTAACTACTCTTTTCATACGCTCCCAAAAAGTTTTTCAAAACTTAACATTGTAAAGCTGCGTTTTTTCAACATTTTTAATACGCAATCTTATTGTTGGATGAATACTTGGCGCAATTACTGCATTTAATACCTCAAACTCTAGATCAAAATTTGATAAATTTTTTCCTGAAACTATCGCAATCTGTTTTGTAGAGTGTGGATCTATTTCAATTAGATCGCTGTTTTGATAAAAATCATATTCAGATACGTTTTTAAGAACGAATCTGGCATCTGATACATTTTTTATTTTTACAACTCCTAGTTCGTAACTACTATAATATCCAGCTGAATCAATTTTGATTGAAGCCTCCAACAAGGGCTTTATCCATTCGCTTTTACCAATCAATAAATTGTTATACCACACTGCTGTACGACCTTGAAAAAGAGAGCGTTTAAGGTCTTTAAGATTTTTTCTTTTAGAAAAAACCAGAGTTACTGGCCTATGTCCGCCGTGCGGAATGTTATAATCCCAATCGACAAATCCATGGACATCAGAAGTTCCTAGCATAGTAAGGTTGTGATCTAAAGCAACTTGAATTGCTTGATCAGAATAGGTTCTTTCATTAGTAACTTCAATTCCATGTAAAAGATTTTTATCAATGAGGTCTTTTACTTCTTCATATAACTTAACCGATCCATCTTTTCGTTGACCAATCCAGTGCGGGTGATTCCAAAAAATAAACGCGCCTTGTTTTCGTGCAGCTAAGTGCGCGTCCATATAATTGTCATGCATTATTTTATTTACGTCTTTAACAAAAATTGCATTTGAATGACCTGGCGGCATGCTTTTAGTTATCTCTGTTCCTGCAATCACCATCAATTCACTTTTTTCAGCATATTTTTTACTTAACTCATAACTCCTGTTTCTATCTAAATGAGGAATGTCCTCTTTGTGTGATTGGTATTCAATGTGCTCTGTGATAGCAATTGCATCGAGACCGTCTTTCAAAGCTTCNTGAATTCGTATGTTTGGCCAAACGCTNCCATCTGAAAAAACGGTATGCGTATGTAAGTCACATACTATTGTCTTAAATCCTTTTATATCAGGAAATGATATCATTCTACTTTCACCATCCTCTTGAGAAAGAAGGGTGCTAAGAAACGTAATAATAATTAAGTGAAAATATTTCATTTTTGCTCTCGGTAATTTTTGTCTAAGTATAGTATTACTACAACAATTAGAACAGTGGCAAGCAGGGAGGCCTCAAATCCAAATTGACCTCCAGTAATTAAGTCGCTGCCATTTACAGTTTGTTTTATTAAACTTTGAGATTTTATACCACTTACTTCAAATCCAAATATAGGGCCTTGAAAAAAATTCCAAGTAAGATGCATGCCAATTGGCAGCCAAAGGTTTGATTTATGCACGTAGTAAATACCAAGAACTATACCAGCTAGAAAAAGGTTAACAACACCTAAAAAGGAAATATTTGGATTTAATAAGTGGACTGTCATGAAAATCAAAGAAGATATGGCGAGAGCTAGATATCTGTTCATTGATTCCATTAAAGACCTTAAAATATATCCTCGCAACATGATCTCTTCGTGAAAAGCGACGACAACAAACAAAATAAAATAAAGGACGATATCCAAAAAAGGGAAAGAAAAAGATTCAACCCTGACGTAGCCAAGAATAAATAGCGAAAAGAATCCTATTGCTATTAATCCAGCGCCTAAGATGAGCCCAAATTTAAAGTCTTGTTGAAAACCTTCATATTTTAGACCTAACGACATGAGTGGTTTTCGATCAATAAATTTCATGAACAACCATAAACAAAACATCAACGCAAAAAATTCAATAATTTTCAAAAGGAGTAAAAAGTTTATTTTGTTGAGCTCATCTATGATAGCGTCTTGATTTGAGAGTGTGCTTATATCAAAACCGGATATGAGTAACGCAACCACCATTCCAATTCCAGCAAAAATTTGTGAAGTTATAAAAGAAGCTATAAAAAATAGTAATGCGCGTAACCAGCCTAATCTTATCAGAGGCAACCTGTCTGTCATTATGTCTCCCTAAAGTAAAAAAAAGGGGGAGCTTTTCAACTCCCCCTAATTATAACCATATTACCTAAATAATAATATTGTTATTTACCTTTTGTTTCTGCCTCAGGCAATGGGAAAGAATCAAAAACTTTATCTCCCCTATCTGACCTGTCGTTAGGCAGTGCTGCTGTTTTACCATACCTACGCATATCCACCCAGCGATGACCTTCCATGAAAAGAGAATATCTTTTTTCATGCAACAACTGGTCAATACCTCCAGTAGGTGCGGCAGCCAAACCATGAGCAGTTCTCACTGCATTTATTTCAGTTAAACCATCACCACCCTTGCCAATGTTTGCCTCAGCTTTAAGAAGAACAAGTTCTTCATTTCGCACAATTGCTATAGGATCGTACGCTCCGCTCCAAACAGATACTGCAAGGTTGCTCTGTAATCCATCGTAAGTTGTGGTATCAGCTCTCTCAACTACCTTTGATGTGTATCGAGGATCCCCCGCTTCAGCATCGTTTTTAAATGACATATGCGCCATTGTTCTTACGTAACTCGCATTTGGATTTTCATACATGCCATTAGCACCATCTCCTTGACCAGAGCCAAAAACATGGTATACGCCTTTGTCCATGCTGCCAGATGGATCCATAAAGGATTGCCCTAAAGCCGTTAAAGCAACATCCCACTCGCCCATATAAACAGCAACACGTCCTCTGAGGGCACGATTGAACTGCTTAAAGGTTGCAGGAGTGTCAAAACCAGCAAAGCCGGACGACAACTTGAAAGCAAACGAACTACCAGCATTATCAAGCGCAGTGTTTGCCTCATCAAGAAGCTTGGCAACTTCCATAAAAGCATTCGTTTTTGAGGCAGGAGTGGAGTCCAAACCATTGTAAGGGGCAATTTTTACTCCATTATTATTTTGCATATTTAATGCTAATAACAATTGATAGGCCTCAACAGTTTTAGCGAATCCCTCTACACCCTTATCTGTAGATTTATCAAGAAGTAATCGAGCATTTTTGATAACTCTATATCTTGAATTCCAAGAAGAATACACAACAAATCCTCCTGGGTCCAATGGACCGTGAATCAATTCACCGGTATATCTTGGATCAGCGGGTTCAAAGTGATAGGCTTCTCTTCCTACGCTACTTACTCCGATAAGATAATTTGAAAGACTAGCGCGCATTCCAGCTTCTGCTCCAGTAACTAATGACTGCACAGTTGCTGAGGCAGTAGAAGGGGAATTTGGATCTGGAAAATCGAGATCCTCACACGCTGCGGCAAACAAAAATAACGGAAGTATANATTTAGTAATTTTCATTTTTCAACCTCCTAAAAGCTTACGTTAACACTTAAATACATGGACTTAGCAAGCGGGTATGGGCCGGTATCTACTGAACCACCAACACCGACATTGCCAAACTGACTCACATCAGGGTTCCATCCATTGTATGGTGTGTTTTGATATAGGTTTCTTCCGGTAAACCCAACTTGTACTCGGTCAACATTTGCTGANCCAAGCATAGATTTTGGAAGGCTATACATCACCGAAAGCTCAGACAATCTAAAATAACCAGCATCCTGAACGTANGGACGGGTTAGTGATCCAAGATTTGCTAAACGATACGGACCGTTATTAAGATTACCTTCAGGGTCAACTCCTGTATCATCAAAATCGTAGGTGGTACCACCTAGATCTGCAATAAGCTCTTGGAGATTCACATTTTGACCACCTTTTTTCCAGTCAAAATGTGCCACAACCGAAACATCTCCGAATGAAACACGGTTATTGAATCCCATCATAAAGTCGGGTGTTTCGTTTCCAAGCTTAACGTGATTACCGCTTTCATCAAGCTCAGCCCCAACGATTGTATGAGGATCCCAACCTTCTTCAATTCGATACGCACCTAAGAAAGTTGCAAATCCACCTGTGTTGTAAGGATCTACCTTCAGTTCCGTGATTTCAGCTTTGGACGTATAATAGGTAGTTTTCGAGAGCCAGTTAAACTCTTTTGATCTAACAGGATTAAGTGTAATACCAAGCTCAACACCATCGGTTTTCATACTTCCAGCGTTTGCCCACTTTGTTGAAAAACCTGTTGATGGAGCTTCTTCAACTTGAAGCAACAATCCGTCAACCTGCTGATTATAAACGGTAAACTCGACACCAACCATTTTATCAAAAGCTGAAAAATCTACGCCAAATTCAGTTTCAGTGGTTCTTTCAGGTTCGACCTCGTCAAAACCTTGAACGCCACCAGAAACTAAACCGCCCATTCCACCAATATTATAAGGGGCCATGGATGTATACTTAGCTGTTGGCGGTGGAAGATTTCCAGTTTGTCCATATGCTAATCGAACTTTTAGATTATCAAAAACTCCTGCAAAAGAACCAAACTGGTATGATCCAGCAAGTTTTGGGTACCAATTGTACTGGTCAGTTTTTCCCAAAGTACTGCTTTTGTCACCACGCAAACTAGTTGCGACATAAACAGCATCACCCACTTGGACTTCCTGCTGGACAAAAATACCTCTATCCTGCTGGAATCTTCTAGATTGAAGAGTNGACGTTGAGGCCGACTGGTCAATATTGGTTTGAGTTACAACCATACCAGTAGCCATAATGCTTGAGTAATTCCAATCAAGAGTTTCAAAACTTAATCCGCTAGTAGTTGTAGACTTTACATTACCAACAGACGTTCTAAATACTCCATTGAGGTTAACATTAGTATTTAAACTGTGTGTATTTGATAAAACTGATTGACCAGGGTTGTCTTTACTTTTTTCATCCTGAAGTTCAGGGGGTGAAAAAATTTCATTCAACTGCCCAACGTAATCTCCNCTAAATACTGAGTTTAGGGAAAAGCTTGAGGACCCAGTCCTAAACACTGTATAATCTGCTGAGACGCTTCCAGTGGCTCTGTTTACTGTTTCTTCATTTGTAAGAACTGCAACAGTATGCAAGGGATTGGAAGGGTTTGTTGGGTGATCTGGCCAGCTTCCGTCTTCATTTTGCGTTATGTCAACGAAGTTTGGCGTAAAACCGAAAGAAAAATTGTATGACTTATTCGTATTGTCGTTTCCNGTAATTCCACGATCAGATTTTGTTCGAGCCAGGTACGCAGTACTGGCAACCTTAAATCGATCAGAAACTCGATGATTCATATTTAAGCGCCCTGAAAACCTCTCGTAGAACCTGTTTTTGACTATACTTTTTTCGTCTAAATATTGAGTGGATAGATAAAACTGNGTTTTATCACTTCCACCACTAAAGCTTAAAGAGGTTTCCTTTAATGCTCCAGTGTTTCCATACAACATGTCTTCATAATCATATGTTTTGTAACCGTCTCCAGAACGAGTGCCCTGATCTGCAACTGAAGCCCCAAACTGCTCAACAGCTTCGGCATATGTAAAATCACGTGTTCCAACTTTTTTCAAAATGGAACTTGATCCAAACTTCTGAGAAAAGTTTACACGTGTTTTACCAGCCTGACCTTTCTTAGTAGTAATAATGATGACTCCATTGGTAGCCTTCGCGCCGTAAATAGCAGCAGCGCTAGCACCTTTTAGAACCTCTACGCTTTCAATATCATTTGGATTGAAGTCAGAAATCCTATTTGCAGGTTGNCCCTGAGGGCGAGCGCTTCCAGCGCCGGTAGCTGCACTAACAACATCAATACCAGATTGATTTGCTGCATTGTTAACGATGACACCGTCAATAACATACAAGGGTTGTGTTTCACCAGTGATGGTTGATACTCCTCTAAGGTTAACGCTCATTCCACCACCTGGCGCACCAGAATTGTGTCTAACTCTTACGCCGGCAAATTTACCGTTTAGAGCTGCGTCTAATGTCTGAACTGGTGCTCCGACTAATTCTTCTCCACTCACCGAAGCTACAGCATTGGCTGCATTTNTTCGCTTCACAGAAGAAGCCAGACCGGTAACAAGCACTTCATCGCCTTTTAAGACGTCAACGGTCATCTCAACAGAAACTGTGGTAGAAGCAGAAGATACCTCTACTTCTTGAGTTTCATAACCAATGTAGGAAAAAACAAGAACTCCAGATTCTTCAGGAATAGCGATTTTAAATTCACCCTCCATACTGGTAGTCGTTCCAACATAAGTATCTTTGAGAAAAACCTGAACGCCTGGCAGTGCTTCTCCGTCGGTATCTTTAACAGTACCTTCAAACACCGTTTGACCAGAGAGCAAGCCAACCAACACTAGATTTAGTGTTAATAGTCTCATTTTTATTTCTCCTTAATGTATTTATTTTTGAAAGATTTAAAAAAAAACCCGCTTTTTAGCGGGTTTTTTTAAGTCTTTAGTAAAATCTAAAATTGTCCCGCTATGATGTAGTACTCCACAGCCAGCTAATAATTAACTCGCTAATGATAATTTGAGGGATAATCAGTAAATTTTGCATCGCCGATTATAGAGGAATAAAATTACCTTTGTCAAGATTTTTTTTAAATAAATATTAATTTTTCTTTAATTATAGATTTTATATCTATTAATATTTAGTACAATTAAAAAAATTTTATTAACTAAATGGAATTAATCATTATGAAAAGATCATTAATAATAACTTCAATAATTATGGTTTCCTGCGCTACTGAGACTAAAATAGAACCTGACTATATTTTATCAGCGGATCAAAAACACAGCAAATGGAGCAGTGCTATTGAACCTGTTCTTACGGTTCCTTCCGGCTCGATCATTCAAGCTGAAACCAATGAAGCATCGGATGGTCAATTGCACAAAGACGCAACACTGGATGATCTTATTAACCTCGATTTTGGCCCTATCCATCCTTTNACAGGTCCNGTNTATGTTGAAGAGGCAGAGGTTGGCGATATTTTAGCCGTTGACATACTTGACATCGAACTCCACGATTATGGATGGCAAGCCATAGTCTCTGGGTTTGGTTTTTTGTCTGATAGATTTAAAAATGCAAAATTATCTATTCATGATATTGATAAAAATTCTAAAACGATTAATTTCAAAGATAATGTAAAAATCCCTCTCAAACCTTTTCCTGGAGTGATGGGAGTCGCTCCAAATACTACNGAAATGCTATCAACCATACCGCCGAGAGAAAATGGCGGAAATATGGATGATCCAGGAATGACNGAAGGNTCAACCGTGTACTTTCCCGTGTTNGTTAAGGGAGCACTNTTTTCAATTGGAGATGCGCACGCGGTGCAGGGATATGGNGAGGTATGCGGTACGGCTTTAGAAGCACCAATGACGTTTACCTACAGACTAAGAGTCATTAAGGATGCCGCGCCCATTAAAGAGCCACAATATGAAACAGACGAATTTTATGCTGTAACAGGCTTTGGCACTACTATTGATATAGCTACAAAAAAAGCTGTTAATTATATGGTAGACCACCTAATCGTAAATTATGATGTAACTGATGAAGAAGCGTATATGCTTTGCTCTTTGGTCGGTGATTTAAAGATTGCTGAGGTTGTTGATGTTCCTCATATGCTTGTTACTATGCATTTTCCTAAATCAATACTATCGCAATTGTAAAGTTTAATGTTAGGAGTTAAGTAACGATTAGTNAAAATTTCATTTAAAAATCTCTATTTTTTTTCATAAATAATCGTTACAAATTTCATTGTATTGATGTCAAGAATGGTCAATCTGAGTTCTTTATTTTTTTTTAATTCTGTAATTCTTGCTGGTACATAGACATCCTTTTTTTCTGAATACATCATGATAAATTGACCGTGAGGTAAGTACTCCCAAGTACCATTATCAATAAGTTTACCGAATTGCTGCTCTTCCCTCTTATTATTTTCTTTAAATATTTGATAATCTTTTCGTCGGTTACGTTCGATTGGCAGGCTTATTCCATCGATAACATATCTTTTCATTTGCCACTTAATATTTAATAGATCCTCATATTTTATTTCATCCTGAGAAAATGAAAATGAAACAAAAGCAAAAAAGATTAAAGTAATTTTTTTCAAATTTATGGTGAAGCTGGATCGATTTGTTTGTCAACTAATTTCACGCAGTAAAGACCGCTATACATATCCGTAAAATATATAAACCCTTTATAAGGGATAGCGCCCCAAACATTTGTTGAATTTGGAATGTGTCCGTCTGTTTGACTTGACATGTAAAAAGCAATTTCTCTTCCCTGTCTGTACAAATCTCCCAACAAATCTCCTGAGATATCAACTATGCGCAACCCGGCATTGTAGTAGGCAGCAATCAAAGTATCTCCCTGTATCCAATGATTGTGAGAGCCGGCTTCAGTAATAGTATAAACGGCTTCCTCTTTAGGATTTTCAATATCAGTAAAATCAAGAAAGTGAAAACCTCCTCTAGGTTGGTAGGGGCGTGGCTTGCCAGGGTATCTCCATGGAAACCATTCGTCTCCACCAACAATATAGAATTTTTCTGTTGATTGGCTTTTGAATGGAAACGCTGCATGATTATGTCCGTTTGGGTCTTTAAGATCAGCAAGGTGCACGGGGTTGGAAGGACTGCCTTGGCCTGCTTTGGCAAGGAGTGGGTTGAATTGTTTGGACGATCTGTCGGTTTCATCAAATTTCAGACCTCCTACATCAACAGCATGCACACCATCCGCCCAGTTGGAAGAATAGGCTATGCCATCTTCGATCCACACGTCATGAATGCTGTGTCCAGGTGTGTCGAGTTCGTAGACACCCACTCTG
>PBPT01000001.1 GCA_002724735.1 Fidelibacterota bacterium
ATTTTAGTAGCTATAGAGCAATTAGGATACGGTTTTGGTTTTACCGCTTATCTTCTCTATATGATGATGATTTCAGAGGGTGAAAATAAAACAACACACTATGCTATATGCACAGGTATTATGGCTTTGGGCATGATGGTTCCAGGTATGTTTAGCGGTGCAATTCAAGAATCTTTTGGTTACGTTAGTTTTTTCTACTGGATAATGATCTCAACGATTCCAGGTTTGATTTTAATTAAATTTCTTTCTATTGATGAGAAATTTGGCTTGAATAGGGATAAATAATATGAAAACCACAAATAGACTTTCTGCGTTAGATACTTTTCGAGGTGCAACTATAGCGCTAATGATTATTGTCAACACACCAGGAACATGGTCCCATGTCTATGCACCGCTGAGACACGCACAATGGCATGGCTGCACTTTGACTGATTTGGTATTTCCTTTTTTTCTTTTCATCGTAGGAATATCAATGAGCTATTCCTTTGAAAAATATGATATATGCAAGACAGGGCCGCTTTTTAATAAAATTATTTTTAGATCAATTTCTATATTCATACTTGGTCTAATTTTGAATGCTTTTCCATTTATTAGGCAAGATTGGGATTGGTCATCATTTAGATATCTTGGAGTTCTTCAAAGAATAGCTCTATCCTACTTCCTCGCAGCATTCATTATTTTAAGAGCAAATATTAAGAGCTTGGTTCAAATTTGTTTAGCAATTTTGATTCTCTACTGGATTGGTTTATACTCCTATGGATTTATAACAGGTCTAGATCCCTACGCTTTAAGTACCAATTTAGTTCTAGTGATTGACAGAGCAATCTTAGGAGAAGATCATCTATATGGAGGAACTGGAATACAATTTGACCCTGAAGGATTATTGAGTACTCTACCTGCAGTTGTAACCGTAATTATTGGGTTTCTTGTAGGGACAATGATTAAAACAACAAAAGACCATAAAGATAACTGCCAGCGAATGATGATATTAGGATCTTTGATGATTATTGTTGGTTGGATTTGGGGGTTTAGTTTTCCAATTAATAAACAGCTTTGGACAAGCTCTTATGTACTTTTCACAGCAGGAATAGGAACAATAATTCTTGGTTCATTGATATGGTTAATTGATATACTTGGGTATAAGAAATGGACCTATCCACTTATTGTATTTGGATCCAATTCTATATTTATTTTTGCACTATCGGGCATTTGGACTAAGATACTTTTAAAAACTAGATTTAATTTTGAAGGGCAAGAAATTTCTGGATATTCTTATCTTTACAAAACAATCTTTTTACCATTCGCTGGGGATATTAATGGATCTTTACTATTTGCAATATTTCATGTTTTTGTATTTTGGTTCATTCTTCTCTGGATGTATCGCAAAAAGTTATTTATTAAGCTTTAGTTGTATCAATTTTTAGCGATGAGACAATTGAAGCAATTATGATACATGCGCCAATCATTAAGAGCTCTAACCGAGAATTGCTGTTAAAGAATAATATCTCAACAAACAACCCTAAAGGTATTACCAAATTGTTTGTTACGGCCAATGTTGAACTACTGACTCCCACAGTCCCCCTGTTCCACATAAAATATCCTAAACCCGTTGCAAAAATGCCTAACCATAATATGGCAATTACATCAATAATGCCCAAGGATAGCGATAGACTATAAGGAGAGATCAATAAGCCTCCACAGCTGACCAAAAGAGCGCCAAAAAAAAAGAATGCGAAGTCGCTATAAATATTAGTGTTGTCATTATTTTTCATTTTGAGAGTCTTGTATAGTATTTGTCCAAAAGCAAAACAAATATTTGCGCATTGGATAAAAAAGAATCCCATCAAGTCATCATGATCAAAATAAGTTGTTCTTATAATTAGTGCTCCTAGCGTAGAAAAGAACGCTAAAAGATAAATTGAACTTCTTAATTTTTTTGTAACAAAGCTGTCTGTAATTGCAATAAATAACGGTGTAGTTGTTGTGAACAGCAAAACTCTGGGCACCGTTGTGAAATTAAAAGCGCTCAAATAAAAAATATACATCAAGCCTATTTGTAATGCTCCTATTGGTATGAGCTTAAATTGATATTTTGAAATTTTTGATTTTTTAATCCATGGTAGAAAAAAAATAAATCCCAAAAAAGAGCGATAGAATGCTAAAGACCAAGAGTCAACTGCTGATGAGATCACATTACCAATGATACTGAATGAGAATGACCATATTAAGGTAGTTGCAATGAGTAGCTTCATCTTTTTTTAAATTAGATGATTTTGAGTTATCTTAGATCAAAGAGCTGACTGTATTTTAAAATGAAGGATCTTGATTTAGATTCTATTGGTATGCCATCGTAATCCTCTGTTTGATTGTAGACAAGATAAAGGCCAGACCCGGCAGATTGCTGAATTGTAAATCTCCAATTAATTGAACTTACACCAGATTGGTTGTTGTATTGTAAAAGCGCTTGGAGGTACATACTTGGAGAAAATGCATATGTCAGTCTAGCACGCGATAAATAAGTTTCGAAACTTCCTTGCGGAAGTTTCACCTGATTGTAATTATAACTAAACTCAGAATTAAACTTATCTCCGAAACTCATTCTAATTTTGGGGGTACTTTTTATTCTATCGCCTCCAAAAAAACCACCAATATAGCTCATTACGCTAAAGCTAATTCTATCCGTTGAGGGTGTTGTAAAATATAGTTGAGCTTCAACATGGTCATAAGTTGAGGCAGGCACGGTAATATTTTTGGATGGATAAATATCGAAATTTTCTGTAAGACCTTCTCTAGTGAGATTTACTCCAGTGTGAATTTCATAACCTGATCTAAATTGCAAGTGGTTGTCAATATGCCATCTACCTGACTGATGAAAACCATCTAGCTTCCAAAATCCATCGTAATTGATGTGAGGCCTAACTTCCAAGACTCCAAATGAATTATCTGGTCTAAGTCTTGTAAAAATTCTACCAGACCATTTTCTATATCCTCCTGAACGTTTTAAAAACCCCATTTCAGGATTAAAATTTTCACCAATTTCAGTATATGACATTACAGTTTGAACGGCTTGAGCGCTCCTGCTGGCGCTAAGGCGATATGAATACGCTTTATCATTGCTTAGGTTGGGAGTTTTGGATATTGCCATAAAACCATCAATTTGACTTATTTCTCCTATGCCAAGCTGACCATCCAGCGCATAAACTTGATTTGAGTAACCTGAAGTACTTAGGTCATTTAGGTTTGTTACCATACCTCCAAAAAATGTCCTGTTAGGCATTTCTTTTTTTAGTCTAACAATCGAAAAATCTTCTGATTTAGTACTCATTGATAGTAAACCTACTCGCATATCAGAAAATGTTCCGGTAAGTCGACCGCCAGCGGTTATTGGTATTTGCTGTCCAATTTCATCAATACCAATTCTGCGACTAAAAAACATTGATAGCTCAGAGCCGCCCCTGGTTGACTCTCCAATAGAAAAAAGGCCAGCATTTTCGAGGAAAAATGCTCTTTTCTCAGGAAAAAAAAGGCTGAATCGATCAAGATTTATCTGCTGCTCATCTGCTTCAGCTTGGGCAAAATCAGTGTTATAGGTGAAATCGAAGGTGAGAGCAGATCCAAGGTTTACCTTTCCATCAAAACCTAAGTCATTGTCATTTGAATTTGTCTTTGATGAATCATTTACGCTATTGACCTGTCCTAGAGCGTAAGGAATGAACTTTATACTCTTAGAAAGCGGTATTTTCACCCCTTCTAATTTTCCAGCAGAAATCAACCTGTTAACTGTAAATTGTCGTGAAATTTGTGACCAATGTGCTTTTTCCTGGTTGCTACTGATTACTCTTTGAAAATTAATACCCCAAAGTTGATCTGGTTTTGAACTGTATCGTAATGTTTTAAGAGGAATAACAAACTCAGCACTCCACCCAAAGTCACCAATTAAGGATTTCACGCTCCAAGAGGCATCCCAATTGATATTATAGCCTCCAACAGCTCCTGTGGAAAATCTGCGACTCATAGATACTCCCTCGCCACCTTTTGTAATTTGTGCATCGTATTCAATGCCGGCAGCATTGGTACCAAAAGCGTATCCATTTTGATTGTCATTAAACGTATCAATAATAAAAATAAAGCTATCCATATCATCAAGAGGTGAGTCTCTACGTGCGTCTAAGATCATTATGTTTTCAGGATCGTTATGATAACATATTACTGCCAGATACATATTTTTATTAGAGAACATAATTTTAACTTCAGTTTTTTCAGTAGCTGACTTACCCTCATCAGGTGATTGTTGAACAAATCCTGAGGCTGAAAGAATGCTTTTCCAAGCTGGGTCATTAATAACCTCTCCATCAATAATTGGAAGATCGTTTGCTTCAAAAGCTTTCATTCTATTTTTATTTTCAACGTAGTTTTGTGATAAGGAAATAGAGGACAAGATTGAGAAAATAAAATAATAAAGTATTTTCAAGGTGTTATCTAAATAATTCTTCTGTAAGCCTTGACATTATTAGACATTGCTCTGTAACTCCACCTTGATCATGGGAGGTAAATTGCACCGTCACTGAACACCAGCCAATGCTTAAATCAGGATGATGATTTTGCTGTTCAGCAATTTCAGCCAAAGATACGACAAAGTTGATACTGTCCATATATGTGTTAAAAGAAAAGTTTCTCGAAATACAATTGTTCTGATATTTCCATTCTTTATTTTGAGATAAATAATCCTCAATGTTATTTTTTTTTGCGAGGCTCATGTTTCAAGTACTCCAAAATTTTTAAACTTTTTAAAGGCTATTGTTAGCCAGGTTACTGAAATCGTAGTAGCTAAAATACCTGAAACAAACATACTATACCAAATCCATTCTACTGGCTTATCTAAGACAAATGTGAAGTAATAAGCCAATGGTCCTGCCAATCCAATCACGCGTACTATCGTAATTATGAGTGATGGCATGCCACGTCCTAACCCCTGAAGAATCCTTCCAATTGTCAATCCCACAGAAATAAAGGGGAACATAAGAGACATTATCCTTAAATAGTCGATTGAGATATTTTGAATTTGCAAATCTGCAGTAAAAATTTTAACAACACTAGGCGCAAAAATAAATAGAAAAACAGATGATATACTTGTTATAAGCAAGGAGCTTTTGATCCCGTAAAATGATATTGATTTTATTTTATCAAACTCTTTGGCACCGTAAAACATACCAATAATTGTAGTCAATGCAGATGCAATACCAAAAATAGGCAAGAATACGATCATATCCAAACGCCCACCAATTTGGTATGCAGCTACAGCATCAGTTGAAAAATTTACTAGAAGTCTATTAAAAACTAGTTGACCTACAGACATAACAACCATAGACATTGACACAGGAATCCCAACTTTTATGATGTCATATATTATGTAGGATGAAAATGAAAAATCCTTAAGCCTAAACCGAACATAGGTATGACGCTTAACAAAAAGCATATATATAAATACAAAGAAAACAACAATTTGACTCATTGTTGTAGCCCATGCAGCTCCAGCCACTCCTAATTTCATGTAAAAGATGAAAATAGGGTCAAGAATGGTATTTAAAACGGTGCCTAATCCAGCTACAATCATAGGAAGCTTCATTTCGCCCTCACCAGCAAGAATCGACCTAAAGAACCCTGAAAATATACCAAAGGATAAACCATAACAACTTACTTTTAAATAATCCCATGCAAGTGGGAGTATATCATCAGTACAACCAATAAATAATAGAATATTCTTTCCAAATAGCAATCCCGAAACAGTCAAAATCAAACTAATTAAAGCTCCCATGGCAACTGCATGTTCAGCTGAGTTGTCAGCATTAGCTTTGTCATTTGAGCCAATAAATCTTGCAATAGATGCTGTTACACCATTTCCAAGACCAAAAGAAAGACCCATTATAAAAAAGAAGATTGGCATATTAAATGCAACTGCGGCTATTGCATCACCTCCAAGCCTTCCAATGTAAATCATATCGATGAGGGTGTATAGTGTTTGAATACCAATACTGATCATTATTGGTACTGCCAAGCGCCACATTGACATAAAAGGGTCATTTGTAAATGCTTGTAAACGTGTTTTTCTTTTGTCTAGTTCAGCCATTATGTACTAAAAACTTTAAAATTATTTCTTTAAAAGCTTTTAAAACGGCCAAATAATAGGAATGATTAAAATAGCCAACACCCAAAATATGACCGCCAGAGGAATTCCGACTCGTAAATAGTCTGAGAATTTATAACCACCTGGACCATATACCATTAGATTTGTCTGATATCCTACAGGAGTGCTAAATGAAGCAGATGACGCGAAACAAACTCCAAAAATAAATGGTCTAGGATCAACCTGCATCTCTCCAGTAATAGCAATGACAATAGGCGTCATAATAATTGCTGTTGCTGTGTTTGAAGAAACCTCGGTCATCACCATCGTAACAAAATATATTAAAGCAAATAAAACATACGGTTTGGAGTCATCAGAAAAGTTATCCACATAATTTGTAATGGCGTTTGCAATGTAAGCAGCTGTTCCAGAGGATTGGATAACAATACCTAGTGGAATCAAAGCAGCAATTAAAATTATAACCTGCCAATGGATGGATTCATACGCCTCATTTGGTGATAAAACTCCAAACATCATCAAAACAACTGAGCTAACTAATGCGCCCTTTATGATTGGCACAAACCCAAGAGCAGCAAGAAGGATTGTCAAAATAATGGACAGTATACTTATCCACCAGAATCTAACTTTTACCAAATCTGCTTGTAATTCTCCCATAAGAATAAACTTTCCTCTTCTGGAAAGATCTGATATCTTTCTTTTTCCTCCATATACTAGAAGCGTATCATAGGTGTGTAGAACAACATGAGCGATTTTTTCTCTTATGATCAAACCCTCTCTTCTTATAGCTAGAATGAAAGCGCCAAATCTTTTTCTAAAATTTGCCTGTCTAAGAGTTTTTCCAACAATGTCAGACTGATCTGTTAGCATACATTCAACAAGAATATTATCATCTTGTTCTAGTTCAGATTGAGTTAATTTCTCATCTGTCAATAGAGTTACTTTTTCTACTTCCTTCATGCGCAAAAAACTTTCGAGTGAGCCTTTTACAAAAAGTATATCACCAGCTGTAAGTTTTTGCCTGCCAACGTTGTAGGTTATCAACCTTCCATCGCGCTGAATGTCAAGAACAATAATATCGTAGCTTTGATTAACGTTTCTTTCTTGCAAAGTAGATCCAACTAAAGGTGATTCTTCTGAGATTTTCATTTCCGTTAAGTATCCTGCCATATGGTAACTTTGGGTCAAACTTGAAGTAACTGTTCGCGAAGGTAAGATTTTAGGGGCAATCCAAAGTACATATATAAGACCTACTATTAACGTAATCCATCCGTATTTTGCAAATTCGAACATACCTAGCGACACACCTCCATTTTCAATAAAAATTGAATTAACAATTAAGTTTGTTGATGTGCCAACTAAAGTAAGAGTTCCCCCCATTATTGCAGCATAGCTTAGCGGAATTAAAAGCTTTGATGGGCTCATGTGATATTGATGTGCTAAGCGTACAGTAACAGGCATAAATACAGCAACAATAGCTGTATTATTCATTAGCGCACTTGCGCATGCAATCGTAAAAAGATATACTCCTAGGCCTAAAGTTTTTGACTGAGATACTAGTTTGTTGATTCTAACAATGAGATATTCTAGGATTCTGGTTTTTTGCAACCCCTGGCTTAAGATAAAAAGCAAAGCAATTGTAATTACAGCTGGATTAGCAAAACCTGAGATTGCTTCTTCAACAGTCAAAAATCCACCAACGAAAAGAATGGATAATATCAATAAAGCAGTTACGTCTAAACTAAATCTTTCGGATATGAAGAGAACGAAGGCTAAAGCAATAAGCCCTAAAACAAATAATATTTCAAAGGTCATAGTTTAGAACTAATTCTAAAGGGTTACTTCATCTATTTGTTCTGGCTCTAAAAAACCTTTAGCGTACTTCATGTAGATTTTTTTCTTTACAAAAATATCAAAAAGATCAACATCGATATGCGCATCATCTTTCATAAAGCCTAAAATTCTCATAGCCTGACTAAGTGTTTTTCCTTTTTTGTATGGCCTATCTCTGGCAGTTAATGCCTCAAAAATATCTGCAATAGCCATAATACGAGCTTGAACAGACATCTCATTCTTAGTTAGGCCTTTTGGATAACCTGTACCATCCAGCTTTTCATGGTGCCCACCTGCAAATTCTGGTATGTTTCTCAAATGTTTTGGGTATGGCAATTCATCCAGCATGTTTATAGTAACAACGATATGATCATTTATTACTTGACGCTCTTCAGGGGTAAGCGTTCCTCTAGGTATTGTTAAATTATATATCTCGTCTTCAGAAAGAAAATTTTGCATTTTACCATTAGGTTTCCAACGATACTTTGATATATCATGAATTTTCTGTTTTTTATCCTCGGACATAAACTCACCACCAATATTTGATTCTTTAACAAAAAGAAGTTCTTTTTTAATCTTACGAATCATTTTTTTGTAATCGTTTTGAAGGGCGCGGATTCTTTCTTTCTTTTCTTTAATAGTAAGTGAGGAGTCGCGTTCAATTGACAACTCAGTCTTTAATTTTTTTATTTCATAATCGCGTTGTAAGACAACGAATCGCGTTTCAACTTCATGAATTCTATCATATATTGTTTCAAGCTTTGTTGATTTATCTACAACAAATTCTGGGGTTGCAACTTTACCACAATCATGGAGCCATGCTGCAATTTTCAATTCATACATCTCCTGATCTGTGAGTTTAAAATCAGCAAACGGTCCAGAATTAGTTTCATGAACAGCCTCTGCTAGCATCATTGTAATTTCCGGAACACGTTCACAATGACCACCTGTATAAGGTGACTTTGCATCAATTGCTGATGCGATAAGCTTTATGAACGACTCAAATAGGTTTTCAAGGTCTTTGATTAGGTTTTTATTGGTTATTGCAACAGCAGCTTGACTTGCAAGAGCTTCAACCTTTCCCTGTATTTCACCGGTAAATTCAATTATTTTCTTATTTTTGCTAGTTTGAGCGTTAAGAAGCTGAAGCACTCCAATGATCTCATCTTCATGATTTTTTAAAGGGACTGTCAAAAAAGATTTTGAATGGTATCCAGTTTTTTCATCAAACATTTTTGTGCCAGAAAAATCAAAGCCATCAGCTTTGTAGGCATCTTCAATATTTACTGTCTCTCCAGTTAGTCCTACGTAAGCAGCGACCATAGTATTATTTGGCTCTCCATCATCGTCATAAAGCTTCACTGGATAAAAAGGTATGTCCTCGCCTGAGGTCCCCCCCATGTGAAAATTAAGTGAATCGGTCATCATTATTTCAAATTTCAATCTTTTATCATCTGTCATCATATATAAAGTACCGCCGTCCGAATTTGAGATTCTTTTAGCCTCAAGCAGGATCATCTCAAGTAGTTTAGACATATCTCGCTCTTTAGAAAGCGCTAGTCCAATTTGAGAAAGATTACTGATCTGCTCTTCAAGGTCAGTAATGTAGGTTTTAACTGCTTTAGGAGCGGAAGCTAAATATTTTGCAACCTGAGTCGGCGAATATGAAGTTTTTTTTGTCAAGAATTACTCTTTTTAGTAGTGCTTGAAACTTACTGAAAGATTATAGAATGAACAACTATATGATTAACAATACGAATCTGGTTCAATATAACATTACATAGATCACAACTCCGGTAACAGACACATATAACCAAAGAGGAAGAGTTATTTTTGCAATCTTTCTATGAAGTTTTAGGTTATCTGTCCAACCCCTATAAAGTGTTAAAAGCGCCAAAGGTATTATTAACGCTGCTAAAATAATGTGACTAATTAAAATAAAATAATAAAGCAATGCGAAATCTCCAGCATATGATTTTGGACCCGCTTTAAACCAATGATAAATGATATAGGAAACAAGAAAAGCACCTGAGGTTCCAAACGCAACAAGCATAGTATTTTTATGCAAGCTTCTTTTTCTTTTAATGATCAGAAAATATCCAACAATCAACAATAGAGTTGTGAAAGCGTTAAGGCTAGCGTTAACAGTAGGAAGAAGAGAAACATCAAGGGAGCCATTAACTCCTTCTGGTCTAGGACCAAGTATCAAGAAAGCGACCGCTGCTGAAATAACAACGGAGACAATGTAGATAATTTTTAGCCAAAAATTATCTTTATTAGTCATGCGTCCTGCTTTAACAATGCATTGATGTCTTTTTTAAGTTGTTTCATATCCTCTGATTTCATGCCATTGTAATAAGCTCTGATAGTTCCATTTTTATCGACAAGTGCAAATTTTTCACTATGAAAGATAATTTCTTCAAAATCACCAATTTTAAAGCCATCCTTGATAATATTTTTAACAGAGCTTTCGTCTCCAGTAAGGAAAAGCCACTTTTCAGTGTCGGCATCGTACTGCGAGGCATACTCTTTCAATACATCTGGAGTATCATACTCAGGGTAAACAGAAATTGATACAAGCCTTACGTCATCATTTTTTTTAAATTTTTTATGAACTAGGTTCATATTTCCAGTCATCATGGGGCAAGCCATGGTGCAAGTAGTAAATATGAAATCGGCAACCCAAACTTTACCTTTTAAATTATTCAATGTGACAGTATTGCCATTGCTATCAATGAATTCAAATTGTGGGATACTGCCAATTTTCGGTAATTGTTGTGAAGGTTGGGAGTCCTTGACAAAAAAAGTTATAATTAGAAATATTGCAATTCCGATATAGATTTTAAGTCTAGTTTTAAAATTCATTATAAAACTCCGATATCAATAATTATTATGAAAAGCAGTGATGGTAAATAAAAAACTGAGCCTTTCAAGAGTAATAACGCACTTTTATCAGATCTGTTCCGTGCCATGGGAAGCGCAGAAACGAAGAATGCGCTGGTTATTAATAATGCACCAGTCAAATAAAACAAGCCAAGCTGACCCTGGATAAAGGGCAAGCTTGTTATCGGTATCATTAAAAGTAGGTGCCAAAATATTTGCCTAATAGTGCTATTTCCATCTGGATCAACAACAGGCAACATTTTAAGATTTGCCTCTGCATAATCTTTTCTACAGATCCAAGCTATTGAATAAAAATGAGGGTGCTGCCAAAGATACATGATCGCAAACAAAACCCAAGCCATTGCATCTATGTTTTCAGCAGAGGCTGTCCATCCTCCCAATATCGGCAAAGCTCCTGGAATAGAGCCAATGGATGTGTTTAGCCATGTTATTTTTTTTAATGGTGTGTAAACTACAATGTACAGAAATGCCGTAAGTAGTGCTATAAAGCCAGTGAGCATATTTACTTGGGTAACCAAAACTAGAACCCCAATCAAAACCATAATCACTCCATAATTCATTACTTCAAATGGCTTTATGAGACCTGCAGGAAGAGGTCTGTTTTTCGTTCTGGCCATAAATGCATCAGTTTCCCGCTCTAAGTAATGATTCAAGGCTCCTGAACCGCACGCAGTCATAGCAGTTCCCAACAGTGTAATAAGTAAATGCTTCCATAAAATAATTCCAGATGCTCCTAGATAGTAACCTAGAACAGTAGCAATAATTACTAGAGAGAGAATATTTAGCTTACTCAATTCAGCATATATACTCATTCTTGATTTAGCAATTTCTTTATTTAATTTCAAAATCTGAGTTCTTCCAATTTGTTTGATTGGGAAATAAACACAAGCAAAACACAAGATCCTAACAAGGCAGCACCTACAACCACATGAAAACTTGCTATATAAGGTAAGCGCTCAGTCATTACAGTGGCAATACCCAATGCAATTTGTAATAAAATAAACGCAGAAATAATAACAATCATCTTTGATTCAAGGGGTTTTCGGTTATCATCTTTCACAAATTTGAAAAGAAAAATGCAATAAAAAAAGAATATAACCATAGCGCCTAATCGATGCGCGAAGTGAATGAAAATCTGCCACTTATTAACCATATCTAGATTCATATCAAACAAATCTACATTGATATTGTTGACCATTGACTCTGAAAAAGATGGAAACCATAATCCTCCCATAGTTGGAAAGTCAGGTATGGCTAAACCTGAACCAGTATGCCGCATCAATGCGCCCAGTATTAATTGGATGTACACTAAAGAGGCTAAAATTATAGCGCCACGTCTAACGTATGGAGCTGAGAGAGATTTTTGTTTTCTGCTCCTGATTTTCGATTGGCTATATGCAATGAATATTGTAACCGCAAAAAAAGTTTGAGCAAGTATACCATGTAAGATTGAGATTGGCGGAGGTAAAAAATAAAGAACAGTCATGCCTCCAAGCAGACCTTGTGATATCACAAGTACTAGAGCTAATAAACTTATTTGTTTGACCCATTTTGGTTGATTTGAAAATCCTACTATTATTGCTAGAACTAAAGTTAAAAACCCTACAATAGTAGCAAACAATCGATGGCCATGCTCGAAAAAAATTCCTCCAACCATTTGAGATAATGGAAATGAAAACATTTGTTTACCATAAGATGTTGGCCAATCAGGAACAGATAAGCCGACCTCATGACTTTTAATTAAGGCTCCAACAAAAATCAAAAGTAAGGTTGCTAGCACGACTAACTTAGAAAGCAATCTGATCAAAGTATCAAATGAAAGCTGCATAATTGAAATCAATTTAATGTTTGTATTTACTAGAGGGAGAAAATATTCGAAGTGGCCTATAAAAAAAGTTATGTTCTGTTATATAACATTTGGCCTATTACCACTCATCATCACCCCAGTCATCCTCATCATCAGAAAGCTCCTCTAAAAGATATTCTTGTTGTTCGCTCATCCATTGTTGATAACCTATGTCATCATGAACGGTAAGATATCCTTTCATCCTATAGTGTCCTAGTCCGCATAATTGGGCGCAAGCTATTTCAAAACCCATTCCATCACGCGCTGTACCTTTAGTAGTCTCGAGAAATTCTTGTGATGTCATGGTTGCTTTAAACCAAACAGGTATTTCCATACCAGAAATAGCATCCTGTGAAACTCGAAATTCAGGGAGTTTAAAATTATGAATGACATCCTTAGTGGAGAGTAAAATATTAATAGGTCTATCAACAGGTATGTGCAACTGATTGATAGTAAAAACATCATCCTTTGCATTTGCATCAGAGCGATCAAGACCTATCGGGTTCTCTGCTTCATCTACAAGCTCAACTTTTGTAGCTCCAAAAATGTTATCCGGGCCAGGATAATGGATATTCCAAGCAAATTGTTGGCCAACAACTCTAATTTGGATTGAGTCCAAGCTATTGGGCACATCATTTACTCTACTTGCCCAAATAGGAAAAGCAAAGCCAATTAACAAAGCCACTTCCACTAGAGCAACTCCAACCTCTGCGTAGGTAGAATAATGGTTTTTTACTCCTTGATAATCTGCTTTTGGTTGCCTTGATGCACGAAAACGAATGAGTGTGTAGATAAAATATATCCCCCAACCAACAAATAAAATTAACATTAGCCAGTGAACAAGTGAAATTATATTATCAATCTCAGGACCTTGTGTAGAGGCGGATACGGTAGGAAAACCTAACTTTCTTAAAATTTCTAACACTTGCTAACTTCCTTTGTTTTCGGGATTTCTTGAAGAGATTTTATTAGCATAATCTTTAGCTCTTTTATTTAAAACATAAATAAAAGATACGAAGCTACTGAGAACTCCTCCAGTTATTGTAAGCATAGCAATTATAGCAAAATTCATTCCTTGAGTAGCCTTAGAGTTTGGATCACCAAAGCAAGTAGCACAGGCGTACACAGCGTCAAGGGATAAAATAAGAATGATAGCTAAAGGGAGTATAATTCTTTTCATGGTTGTAATGTTTGAAATTTTTTAAAGATTTTAATTCCATAGAATATGAGTGCAACGCTTCCAGGAAAGGCAATAACACTCATAAATGGTAAATTATTTAGACCCCAAAAGCCTAGTCCTAGAGCAAGTAGAGTTGATAATACAACAAAAATAATATGAAAGGTTTTAATTGACATTTTTAATAAACCCTTGCCTGTGCAAGCATTGCACCAATGGGTAAAAATATTAAAATTAAGAATGATATTGCTGTAGCAATCAAGGTCCAATAGATCGTTGTTCGCTCATCAATTAGGTGCATAAAATAACACGCGACAAGGGACGCCTTTATACTGGCAACAAAGAGACCTAGAGCTATTCCAGGAACAACCCCAATATCTAAATAAGATATAGCAACCGTAACAACGGTCAAAAACATCAAGGCTACAAAAACTATTATATAGGTTTTTATATGGTGTTTTACTTCTTCTGGTGACATAATGCTATCCTTATAATAGATACAATACTGGGAAAAGAAAGATCCATACTAAATCAACAAAGTGCCAATATAAACCTACGATTTCAATTCTATTTGTAAATCTTTCAGGCTCTGTATTCCACATTTTTGAACCTGGTCCAAAATAATATCCAATGACCAACATACCGCCAAGAATATGAAGAACATGCAAGCCTGTCATAGTAAAATAAATACCTAAAAAGTTGTTCGTGCTTGGCAAATATGGAGGGTCGTGGGCAAACTTTGCGCTATATTCAAAATACTTAACAACCAAAAATGCTAAGGCAAAAAGAAGAGTTACGCCGCAATATAATTTAAACTTCTTAAAATCATTTAGTTTTAAAGACGCCCAACTCATCACCATAGTAACTGAGGAGGATATCAAAAACAATGTATTCAAAGTTGCTAGTGGTACATCAAGATAATCAGTGCCATGAGGCCAATATTCAACACCATTACGAAGAAATATATATGCTGAAAACAAACCGCCAAATAACATAACTTCTGAGGCAAGGAAAAACCAAACGCCTAATTTACCATTATAGAGTCCTGTGTCAGGACGCTCTTTTACATTAAAAGGAATTTCCATACAAATTAACCTTTATTACTTTGTGGAAGGTAATCGCTCTTTGCCCCAGGCACACTGTATTCATATGGTCCTCGGTAAATCGTAGGTACTGTTTCAAAATTTCCATGACCGAGCGGAGGAGATGATGTATCTGTCCAATCAACGGTTGTTGCGTTCCATGGATTAATCTCACCAGTCTTTTTTGAGCGAAGGCTTATGATCATGTTGGCAATAAAAAATAATTGCGAAACACCAAGTAACCATGCAAAAATCGACATGAATTCATTTAATTGAAAAACACCAGCTGCGTGAGCATAGGACTCGCCTCCATCCCAAAGTCTTCGTGATACACCAGCAAGACCTGTAATAAACATTGGCATAAAAACACCATTCATACAAACGAAGGATGTAAAAAAATGCAGCTTGCCAAGTGTTTCATTGGTACGCTTACCAGTTATCTTAGGAAACCAATAATATATTCCAGCAAAAAGCGCAAAAATAGTCCCTGGCGCTACGACATAATGAAAATGACCAATTACATAATAGGTATCATGAAGATATATATCAGCAGCTGCCAAGCCTAAGGGTAGTCCAGTCAGACCGCCAATGCCAAACATGGGTAAAAATCCAAGGGCAAATAACATGGGAGTATTGAATCTAATTGAACCTCCCCAAAGCGATAGTAGCAGGGCGGTTAGAATTACGACTGATGGTATAGAAATTATCATGGTAGTGGTTTGAAAAAACGCTCCGATGGTTGTTCCCATTCCGGTCAAATACATATGGTGAGCCCAAACAATAAAGGACATAAAACCGAGAAATATCATGGCATACACCAATGACTTGTAACCCTTTATAGGTTTTCTAGTATTGTTCGCGATGACTTCAGTAACTATGCCAAACGCAGGAAGGATCAACACATACACTTCTGGATGAGCTAAAAACCAAAATAAATGCTGCCACAATAGTGGACTGCCTCCACCAGCATTGGGCAAAACCTCTCCAGAAACAACTAGTCCGGTTGGCATGAAAAAACTTGTATCAATTATTCTATCCATTAACTGCAGAACAGCTGCAGCTTCTAATGGTGGGAAAGCAAGCAACAACAAAAAGGCTGTTATGAATTGTGTCCAAACAAAGATTGGTAGCTTCATCCATGTCATGCCTTCTGCACGAAGCTGAATAACAGTAACAAGGATATTAACTGAACCTAATAATGAAGATGTTATGAGCATAACCATGCCCCACAACCAGACAGTTTGACCCATTGTAGCTGTGGTTGCAAGAGGAGGATAGGATGTCCATCCTGAGTTGGCCGCTCCACCTGGAACAAAAAAACCAGTTACCATAATAACTGATCCTAAAAAATAAGTCCAATATGAGGCGGCATTCAGTTTTGGAAATGCCATATCAACCGCACCAATTTGTAACGGCACAAAGTAGTTTCCAAATGCACCAAATGCGAGGGGAACGACACCTAAAAATATCATTATGGTACCGTGCATTGCACCAAGAGAATTGTACATTTCAGCTGGTAGAATACCACCTTCTCCTAAAAAATTTCCTATGAAAGGGACGGGAGTACCAGGATAGGCCAGCTGATAACGCATGATTGCCATTAGACCGAATCCAATC
Organism: Fidelibacterota bacterium; assembly: GCA_002724735.1. GTDB lineage: Bacteria > Fidelibacterota > Marinisomatia > Marinisomatales > TCS55 > TMED108. The sequence goes on from PBPT01000001.1 coordinate 16,602, forward strand.
AGAAGCCATAGAAGGGAAGTGATTGCATATTGTATCCCTATGACTTTGTGATCTGTTGACCAAATATATTTGGTCCAAAAACTTTGATGATGGTGATTATCGCTCATTGAATTCCTATGTCTTAATCCAAGTCTTAGTGATGAGGTTTAGTTTTGTTTAGTGAAATCAATTAATTATTGTAAATAAATTTATGATTTTAAACAACTATCAGCAAAGTTCATTTTACTGAATTGTTATTTTTTTTTTAGACTTAGTTAGTTGATTTAAGTTCCATATTTATTTTAAATTTATAACCTTGTTTTAAACAAAATAGTTCGGAGAAAATATGAATAAAACTATCGTAAATATTTTACTTATTTCATTGGGGATTAGCTCAGTTTTTGCTGGAGAAGTGAAAGGTAATGTGAAATATATTGGAAAACCACCGAAAGTAAAAAGCTTAAGGATGGATGCAGATCCGGTATGCGCATCTGCGCATAAAGAAAAAGCAAAAGCAGAATCATTTGTTGTGGATTCAAATGGAAACCTAGCAAATGTCATTGTCTATCTTAAAGATGTTAAATTTTCTGGAAAAACTCCTAGTGAGCCAGTTGTTCTTGATCAAGCAGGCTGCGTATACACTCCACATGTAATGGGTGTACAAGCTGGGCAACCTGTCAAGATACTCAATAGCGATGCAACAATGCATAACATTCACGGTCTTCCCAAAGTAAACAGAGAGTTCAATTTTGGAATGCCAAAAACCCTTAAAGAGAAAACAATCAATTTTGATAAATCAGAAGATGTATTTGTTATCAAATGTGATGTTCATCCATGGATGAAAAGCTACACCCAGGTCTTTGATCATCCTTATTTCTCTGTTACAGACAAAGATGGCTCCTTCTCAATCCCAAACGTTCCAGATGGAACTTACGAAATTGTAGCCTGGCAGGAAAAATTTGGAAGCAAAAGAACTCTATCTCAAAAAGTTACAGTCAAATCTGGTGAAGCCGTAGTTAATTTTGAGTTTAGTAGACCTAAGAAAAAGTAGATATTTTAACGTTTGCAAAAAAAGCCTCGATAAATCGAGGCTTTTTTTGCAAGTTTCATTTGGCAAATTTATTTTTAGCTTCTACCAATATGCTTTGTCAAAAACTTTTCCATTTCTCTATAAAAGTCGAATTGGTTTTCCTCATTATAAAATCCATGTCCCTCATCATCTTTTACCATATATGGGACGTCAATACCAGCATTTTTTAAAGCTGCTACTATTTGATCAGATTCTGCTTTAACTACCCTTGGATCATTTGCTCCTTGAGCAATAAATAAAGGTGCTTTAATTTTATCAATGTGCAAAAGCGGTGATGCTGAAGCAAGTAACTTTTTGTCTTTTTCCGGATGACCGACCATTTCGTACATCATACTCCTATATAACTCCCAATAGGGAGGCATACTTTCCATGAACGTGAATAGGCTTGATACTCCAACGTAATCTACTCCACAAGCATAAAGATCGGGCGTAAAGGCAAGACCTGCCAGTGTTGCATAGCCTCCATAGGAGGCACCATATATTGCAATTCGATCAGGATCTGCAATTTCCTCATCAATGAGCCAATTAACTCCATCAGTTATATCATCTTGCATGGATTTGCCCCACTCTTTGAAGCTTTTTTCCCAAAACTCTCTTCCATAACCAGTGCTACCTCTAAAATTCATTTGAAATACAGCAAACCCTCTGTTTGCTAAAAATTGAATTTCAGATTTATACCCCCAATTATCTCTGGCCCACGGACCACCATGCGGATTGACAACAACAGGGAGATTTTTTCCATTGGTTCCTTTGGGTAATGTAAGATATCCATTAATGGTCAATCCATCTCTTGACTTGTATTTAATAGGTTTCATTTCAGACATATTTTTTTCATTTAACCAAGGACTTACTTTCCCCAATTCTGTCAATTTATTTTTATTTACCTCGTAATGGTAATAAGTACCTCTTGATTTATCGCTATACGTGACAACAACTGCTTCGGCCTCATCTTTTGAAAAGCTAGTTATAACTACTTCATAACCAGGCAACTTTTTTTCTAATTGTTGCTGTATTTCCTCTCTCCATTTATCAAAAAAAATCATTTCATTCTTTGCAACTGTATAACTAACTCCAGTTAAAACCTTTCTTTTTCTTGAAAATAATAAATTGCTTACATCAACTTCATCATGTTCAAAAATCAATCTACCCTCCTTTGATTTAATTAAGTCAAATTCAAAGATAGCTATTTTATCTCTTCCCCTGTTTGAAGCAACGTAAAGATTTTTGTTGTCAAAAGTAAAAAATAAAGGTACTACGCTGACTTTAAAATCTGTGGTTAAAATGGGTTTAAATTCATCAGATTCTTTATTTCTGTATAACAAGCTAGTATTGACACCATCAGAAGTTGTGGCTATCCTCAATTTTCCATCATGATCGGTCATCCATTGTGAAATATTGCCTGGATTTTCAGCTATCAACTCCATTTTACCATCATTAACATTAATTCTGTAAGGATCATGAATTTGTGGATCTCGTTTATTGAGACCAATTATTATGTGATTCGGGTCATCTTCTAGATCGTCAATGATTCTGGTTTGTACATTTTCAAACGGGGTAAGATCAATCTCATTTGACATATCAATATTTACAGCAAAAAAATGTATGTTTTCATTTCCACCTTCGTCTTTTACGTACCCAATTCTTTCATTTGTTAGCCATGTAAATCCATAAATACCTCTTTCTTGAGAAGAGGTAAGCCGAGTTTCTTTTTTTGTAGTCATCTCCATTACAAATACGTTCATTCTTGTTTTCCAGGGTTTCATGTAGGCAATATGATTTCCATTTGGTGAAATACTAAACGAGGATTTTTCGGGATTTCGAAAAAAATCCTCCATTGGAATTAATGGTGTTTTTCTTTGCATTTTATAACGTCCTAAAAAATGATTAATACTTATATTCTAGCGATAATTCTATGATTGGCACATGTCATACCAAAAACAAAAAAATCCTACAAATGCAGGGGTTGTATTTTGTAGGATTCAGAGTTAACTCGTCTGTTTTGCGATAAGATTTTTGAAAGTTAGGTTAGCTGTCGACTACCAGTCATCATCTCCCCAATCATCCTCCTCTTCAATTATAAAACCATAGCCTTGAGAATCTAAATGTCTTTTAACAATGCGAGAGACATCGTCAGGTCCTTCCATTCCCCACATCCAATCTATTAATGCCTTGTAGAGCTTTGTACTGTCCGTGCTTATCCTTGCAATATCTCTACCCCAAACCTCTCGAACAGAATTAATTGGCTCTTCTGTTGGTATGTAAGGAGCAGGCATTTTTGTTCCTGGCATTACCTCTTGAGGATTGATAAACCATTCCACTAACCATTCTGGCCTCAATCTACTTTTAGTCAAGGTAAGATTAGGAGCCCATGTAATTGCGTCTTGCTTAGGTTTCTCCGCACCGTAAAAATGACAATTGTTACAAGCTCCCATCTCAGCAATTCTCTCACCAGCTTTAAATGAAGACGAATTTTTGGCAAATTGATGAGGATCCTCATACTTTAAATTTTGTCCATCTTTGTACTGGAAATACGATATAATCTTGTTCCATTCTTCATCTGTATAATCAAAGTTTGGCATCCTTGCTTGCAAATGGGGTCTAATCATTGACACATCTTTGAACCAGTTTAGCAACCACTGCGGTTGAGTCTTTCTGCCTTGAGTATTTAAAAGTGGGGGGCTAAAACTTTGAACTAAGCTCATATCTTCGCTGTTAGTCTCATCGGCCACTACTTTCAACCACTCTGCAGTAGCAGGCCAAATTGCACCACCATCCCCATCAAGCTTATGACAACCTAAACAATTGTTGGTGTGTAAAAACTGTTCACCTTTTGCAATCGCTAGATAAGCTGGTGATTTTTCTGGTAGCTTTGACGGCGGAATTTCATCCTTTACAAGACCCATTATTAACGTAACTAATGCTTCAATTTCCTTATGTTCCAAACCGTAATGAGGCATTCTTGATTTTTCAAGAGGCTTTAATTCTTTTACAGAAATCGTACCATCGTCATTTGGAATAAGGTCAAACTTTTCGGGTTGGTTTATTTTGTTATAAAACCAATCCCATTTAGTATGAGGAATTTCATCGTGCCAGAAACCAAAGTCTAGCTTGGTTATTAACTTACTTCCTTCGTGGTTCAGTGAAATCCCGATCGGCTTCTTGTCTTCAAAACCATCAATATTATGGCAGGAGTAACATCCATAGTGACCAATAAGATTTTCCCCAGAATATACCAGTTTTTCTTTTACAGACATTTTGTCTAACATATCCTCAACCTGAGCCGTTGAATTCAACTGCGACAAGAAGTCTGAAGAAATTTCATCAAGGATTTGTTCATCAACACCAGGAACTTCGACTTGGTCAAAGTCATATGTCTTGTCTAAGAGTAGATAGCTTGCAATATCACTAGCCTCTTGATCGGTCAAGCGCAAGTTTGGCATCTTGGTTTCAGGATGATAGCTATATGGATTTTTGAGCCAACTAAAGAGCCAGGATTCATCCGTCTTTGATCCAATACCAATTAGATTTGGACCTTGTTCAAGTCTGAGGTTTTGGAGCGAGGGGTCGTAATCTGGATCTGCTTCAGGTTGAATTTGATGACATCCCATGCAACCAAGAGAGGATACAAGTAGTTTGCCGTTCTCTGGGTCACCTCTTTTAATGTTTTTATCTTTGTCATATTCAGAAGATTTTTCAAAAAGATACTCAGTCATTGCTAAAGTTTCTTGCTCAGTTCTTAATAGATCTTCAGGGCTGCTATTATTCCCTTTCTTGAAGAAATGAGGCATCCATGTATTATGACGAAATGCTCTCGGCTCCATAATCCATCGATAAGTCCAGTCTTTGGTAGTTTTTGATGCAACCTTATACAAACTAGGGCCTGCCTTTGGATATTCTTCTCCCCATCGATCCATACTATGACATGTGTAACAGCCTGCCTTTTCAAAAGTGGACATTCCGAGGCTTAAAGTTTCTGCTCCTTTAATCGGCATGTTATCGCTATGACATTTAAAGCATCCTGCTTCAGTAAATTGTGTTGGAAGCATTTTATTACCCCAATAGTGAAGCGCTTCCCAATTATATTTTTCTTTCCAAAGCTTTGCCTGTTCTTCATTTTTTGGCATATGGCCAGCAGAGGTAAAGTCAGTTCCTCGGCCACGACCCGCATGACACGATGTACAACCATAATCCATCGAAGGGTGTGGAGAGCTTCCACCAACAAACTCATCAAGTCTCGGGTGTGTTGTATATGGCTGAGGGGCATCTTCATAGCCTTTTTTATCAATGCCAACGTGACATGTAATACACCTATCAACCTTGGGCATACCCATATATACAAGGTCATCTTCTAGATCATTAACAACAACCTGCTTTACTTCATAATAAGGATCGATAAAATCAATTACAGGAACATCGCGCACTATGTTTGCTATTTTATTTGCAAATGTCATTGCCTCAGGATCTAGCTTTGATAACTGCCTTTCGAGTAATTGCTTTTCACTATCTATGGCGTAGAGTGCATCATTTGTTTGCTTGATAAAGGATTTTATTACCTTCAATTCATTTTGAAGACTATCAACTAGCAGCTGATTTGTTTCGGCTACTAAAAAGGCTTTATCTGCTTTTTTCTTAAGATTATTGTAGGCCTTTTCTGCTTTTTCTTTTGAACCATGGCCAAATCGAGTTTCTTCAAGTTTGTACTTTGCTGCGTCAAGATCGGCTTTAGCAAATTGGTAATCTTGATTAGCAGCGTAAACTGTAGCATCTAGACTGCTGAGCTGCTCTTCAATTCCAGCAACTTTTTCAGACTGATTAGAAAGGTCGTCTTCCCTCTTCTTGAGCTCAGAGAGAAGATTTTGATATTCAGTGTTTTCTGACAAAACAGATTGCTGGTCGATAAGTTTATCACGAACACTCTTTATTTCCATTTTTCTGAATTCAGACTGATATTTTTTCCAAGGCCTGTTGTAATCATCAGCGAAGGTTAGTATCCAAAATGCTGTAAATAGTATGCTGGAAATGGCAAACCATTTATTAAGCTTTAATACATTATAGTAGCGTTCTTCTTGTTTAACTGGCATTTGATCGTAAATTAAAAGTTAAAGAAAAATTCCGGCATCGAAATGATGTACTTCAAATTAAAAAACCACCTCAGGTACATTTTAATCGGGAGAAGTACTCCAAAAATCATCAGAACAACGAAAATAGTGTACCTCGCGCTTCCCAATCTTTCATAAAACCCTCGTAGAGCAGTTTTTGCAAGAAGCGGTGGTAATACAGCAAAAGTTAAAAACATTATTAATAATCCAGGTGCTTCTCTTAATAATATATTTGAAGGTAATCCCATGTTCAGCCATTTGATGTAAAAGAATTCGGATAAGTTGACATTTGTAAGCGCTTCCAATCTGTGTGAGTCCCAATATTCGAACGGTCCGAAAAATCCCCAATTTGGCCCTCTGAGGAAAGTACCTATTACTATTAAAACATTCCAAAGGACTAGCCATCCAAAAAGGTAGATCGACACTGACAACATTCTATTTTTGTAGCTGTAATATCCAGAACCGTTTGGATCGGTATCAATATAAGGTATAGCCATCAAGCCAATAATAATAAAGGTTGGAAGCACAACACCTGCATACCACGGGTCAAAATATACCAACATTTCCTGAAGTCCAAGAAAGTACCATGGTGCTTTTGCCGGATTAGGGGACTCAGAAGGATTAGCAGGCTCTTCCAACGGCGCAGGTAGACCAATGGACCAAATTAACATAAATGCTGAAAAAAGGATGAGAGAAATAAGCTCGACATAGACAAGATCAGGCCAAACGAGAACTTTATCGTTTGGAGCTTCGTAGTGCTCATCAACTGGCTTGCCTTCATCAATGCGCTTATCGTTTTTNTAAGCCTGACTTANGCTAAGCCATGTGAAAAAGATTAATAAAATGATCAATCCAGATATTGGCACGTTGTCTGGCTTTAGAACAATTTTTTTGAAGTTGTCATCACCTAGTCCAAAGATAAAGAATGCAACAGTAACTGCAGTCATGATAAGCAGGCCTTTTTTAGTCCAGAGCTTGTCTATTCCAAGTTTTCTATGAACTTTATAAAACCAATTTGTTGGAGGAAAAACAAAAGGAAAGCCAACTAAGACCGCAGTAAACAAAATCGTTGGATTGGATAAATAATTAATTAATGACTTAAAACCTTCCATAAATCAAACTGGGGTAGANATACCTCCATCCTTTCTTATTCTCCAAAAATGTACTGCCATAAATATCATAATTATAAATGGCAAACCAATGCAGTGCAAAACATAAAACCTAAGAAGCGTTGCTTCTCCTAAGAACCGTCCACCGATCAATCCAAACCTAGCATCGCTCGCTTTGGTAATAAAATTAATGTCTCCTATGGCTAGAAGAGATGATCCTGGTCCTTCAGCGCCAAGGAAAGGAGTAGCGCCTGCCATATTTGAACCTACAGCTATAGCCCATATTGCTAATTGATCCCATGGGAGAAGGTACCCAGTAAAACTTAATAGCAAGGTAAGCACCAAAAGTATAACACCAACGGACCAATTGAATTCTCTTGGAGGTTTGTATGAACCAGTCATGAAAACTCTAAACATGTGTAACCATACAGCAATGACCATAGCATGAGCACCCCATCTATGAATTTCGCGCATAATTCCAAAGGGAACTTGCTCAGTTAAGTCCATAATATCCGTATAAGCATATTCGATAGTTGGGCGGTAGTAGAACATTAAAAGAATGCCAGAAATTGTAAGGATCAAAAATATAAAAAACGACAAACCCCCCATGCACCAAGTAAACTTAAGTTTTACAGCGTGCTTTGGAAGTCTTACAGGGTGTAGGTGCAGAAAGACTGAATTCAAAACAACCATCATTCTTTGCCTTCGGGTTTTTGGTGCACCGCCACCACGGAAAATTGATTTCCAGATTTGACCTTCTGCTATTCTTTCAAATATATTTTTATTATCAGACATAATTAAACCTTCAAAAAGGATTCAGGATCATTCCATTGCCCTTTTTCCTGTTGATATTTTTGTGTTTTATCTACGATTATTTGCCCATCATCTGCTAATGTAATTTTAAATCTTTCCAGAGGTCTTGGAGCCGGACCTTCAAAGTGAATACCGGTTGCTCTAAAGCCACTTCCATGGCATGGACATTTAAATTTTCTAGCCGATGGCTGCCAGTTAGGTGTGCAACCCAAATGCGTACAAACTGTTGAAAGTACATAGATACCCTCATCATTACGAACCATCCAAACTCCATATTTTTCCTTCCATCGAAGATCAACCTCGCCGATTGTATAATCCTCGGGGTAGCCTGCGCGGAAAGTTTGAACTGGTTCAAATAAAACGTTGGGAAAGAAAAACCGCAACATCATTGTAAAAAACCCACCTGTTGCAGCAACAAATGCAACCCATCCCAATGAAAGCCAAGAGAAAAACGTTCGCCTATTCACGTTGTTCTCAATTTCAACTTTGTTAAGCGCAGCGGGAGGTGGTGTTTTTGGTCGTATCGTTGAGGTTTGTTTTTTTGATTTTTCAGGCATGTATTAATTAAATAATGAATTTGCCAAGAGCAATCCTAGCAGCTTCTCTAATCTTTAAATTGTCTTCGTTGTTATTTATATCCATTAAGCGTGTCTTTAGTTCCGGGTTTTGAATGAAGTGAGCAACGCTAATTGCTACCAACATGACTTGAACTTTTTCTTTTTCATCAATATTTGGAAAAGAATTTAAATACTTTCTATTTAACAGGTCTAATAAAATCGATCTACCACTTGAATCTTTTTGTTTTGCTAAACCTATTGCTGCATCCCATCTTACGTTGGGTTCTATATCAGTCAACATACGCTTCAATAATGGAACGGTAGATGAGCCTCCAATTTTACCTAAAGCAATAACGGAGTGAAGTCTCACTTGTGGCTCAGGATCATCTAGAAGATTTTCGAGTGAATTGATTGCCTCAGCACTGCCTATGTTTCCNAGTGCAAACGCGCATGCTTGAACGACGCCTATATCAGCATTAGGTATTGCACTGATTAGTGTTTGGACATAGCGCACATCTTTTGTTGCTCCCATAGCTATGGCAAGATATTGCTGAATTCTTGCGTCTCTATCATTAGAAGAATATTCAAAGGTTGCAATCATTTCTTTAGCAAACAAATCATCCTTAGGTACCATTTTAGGGTTAGACAATAGTTTTGATAATTCAAAAGCTCCCTGCCATCTTTTCGTAGTTCCACCAATTTTGACATCTTCTAAATAATCCCTTGCAGAGTTTGGTTCGCTTGTCATTATACGTATTACCAAAAAAATCATAACGGCGAAAATTGAAATGATCAATGGAACAACAAAGAAGCTATGAATAACAACTCTTAATACAGACTTTTTTTCTGTTTGGTTTTCTTGCATGATTGATAATCAATGGTGCCGCGGAAAGGACTCGAACCTTCACGCCGTAAGGCACTGGTTCCTAAGACCAGCGTGTCTACCAATTCCACCACCGCGGCTTAATTATTTCCCCTTAAATAATATATAAAATTACAAAGCTTATTAAGCTAAAAAAATAATTAAGTAACTTATTTTTCTAGTGCAATTGCTAAATCGTTTATGAGATCTTCAATGTCTTCTATTCCTATTGATAGCCTTACCAACGATTCTTTAATACCCATCTCAAGCTTGGTCTCAACTGGGACTGCAGCATGTGTCATAAAGTATGGTACACAGACCAGACTCTCAACGCTGCCAAGACTTTCAGCTAATTGAAATATTTCAATATTTTTTAAAAATTTATCTCTTAATTCCACATCGCCCAGATCTATTGATAACATTGAACCAAAAACGTTTTCACCTTTGGGACTTAGCTGCTGCTTGCAAGCGATCTCATGCTGTGGGTGTGAGTCAAGCCCCGGGTAAATCGTTTTTGATACTTTCTTATGCATTGATAGCCACTTTGCTAATTCGAATGCGTTATCAGCTGCTCTTTGATACCTTAGCGCAAGAGTTTTGGTTGACCTTAAAGTTAACCAATTATCAAAAGGGCTCGGTACTCCTCCTGTTGCCTTTAACATAAACTGCAACTTTTCATATAGATCTTCCTCGTTCGTGGCAAGGACTCCACCAAGAATATCAGAGTGGCCAGACAATGACTTTGTTGAGCTTTGCATGGTAATATTCGCTCCTAGATCAAGAGGTCTTTGACCATAAGGACTCATAAAAGTATTATCAACGCTGAGTAAAACGTTCTTACTCTCACATATTTCCGCGGCTGCTTGAATATCACACAATTCTAAGAGTGGGTTTGTCGGGCTTTCAACATGAACAAGTTTTGTATTTTCTTTGATACGCTTGTCAATATTTTTTGTATCTCTAGTATCTATCCACTCAAACTCAATACCTTGCCTCGATAGAACATTCATAGCCATTCTATAGGTACCTCCATAAGTATTTCTTGATACGAGTATGTGGTCACCTTTATCAAATAACTGAAAAAGCGCTGTTGTTGCAGCCATCCCAGAACTATAACAAATAGCAAATTTAGAGCCTTCAACAGCAGCAAGATTTTCTTCTAATCTGTTTCTAGTAGGGTTGGATACCCTTGAATAATCATGTCCTCTATTTTGACCNACTCCATCTTGTTTAAATGTTGAAGTNAAATGGATAGGGGGAGCTACGGATCCATGCTTTTGATTGGCTTTATTTCCGATGTGAATGGATTTTGTTGAAAAACCCCACTTTGTTTTTTTTGACATAATTTTTGCTAAACCTTTGAAAAGCCTTGATTTAAATATTGTTGTAGTTTTTTGTATTTTACCTCAACCTTTTCACCGCTCGGACTGATCAGTTCAACTTTTTGGTTTCTACCAATCTTTTCATCAACAACTACAGGCTCAGAAGAGGTTGGTGAAGAAATACCAGCCTGCTCTTGTAGAGGGGGAGCATTGAGTCCAATGCCTTGAGATTCGTTGTGAATTGTCTGAACATTTGAAATGTTATCTTGAGATTCAATTTGCTGACTACCTATTCCTTGAATTTGGGTTCTGAAAAGCCTTTTAACAGTTTCCGATGTAGTGTCCACCATCATCTGCTGAAACATTTGAAACCCTTCAGACTTATATTCAAGAAGGGGATTTTTTTGACCGTAGGCTCTTAGGTTTATTCCCTCTCTTAACTGATCCATAGCATACAAGTGATCTTTCCACTTTTCATCTATTGTTCTCAAAGAAATGTATTTTTCAAAAGATCGTAGAATTTCAGTTTGAATCAATGATTCTCGACTTTTATACATATTTTTAGCTTGATTAATTATGTAGTCTTTCGCGTTGGTCTCTGAAACGTCTTCAATGCCAGCAGAATCCTGAATTGCTTCAAGATTGACATCCACTAGCAAATGGGAAGATATATTTTGTTTGAGGTTTTCCCAATCCCAATTCTGAACATTTGTATCATTAAACCTTTCAAGTTCATCATCAACGAAATCATTGATCATATCATCAATTACATCTGAAATATCATCATCATTCAAAGCTTGCTTGCGAATGTTGTAAACAACTTGGCGCTGCTGATTCATTACGTCATCATATTCAAGCAAGTGCTTTCGAATTCCAAAGTTTCTTTGCTCCACCTTCTTTTGAGCATTTTCAATGGCTCTTGTTACCATTTTAGCTGTTATTACTTCACCTTCCTCAGCTCCGAGCCTGTCCATAACTGCAGCTATTCTTTCACTATTGAAAAGCCTCATAAGATCATCTTCAAGGGAAAGATAAAACACACTTGATCCAGCATCACCTTGCCTACCTGATCTTCCACGTAATTGAAGATCAATGCGTCTAGATTCGTGCCTTTCAGTGCCAATAATATGTAATCCTCCCAGTTCTTTGACACCATCACCGAGTTTGATATCAGTTCCTCTTCCAGCCATGTTTGTTGCAATTGTAACCGCACCCTTTTGCCCAGCTCTAGCAACAATTTCAGCTTCACTTTTGTGCTGCTTGGCATTGAGTACGTTATGAGTAATTCCTTTTCGCTTCAACATTCTTGACAATAGCTCGGAGGCTTCAACGGAAATAGTTCCAACTAAAGTTGGCTGTCCCTCATTAGATCGTAAAGCGATTTCGTCAACTACAGCGTTGTATTTTTCTCTTTTTGTTTTGTAAATCAAGTCATTGCGGTCATCGCGAAGAACGGGCTTATGCGTAGGTATGATCACAACCTCTAGATTATAGATAGAACCAAATTCTTCAGCTTCAGTTTCAGCAGTTCCTGTCATTCCAGCTAACTTATCATACATTCTGAAATAATTTTGAATTGTAATAGTTGCAAGGGTTTGTGTTTCGCGCTCTACCTTTACGTTCTCTTTCGTTTCTAACGCTTGATGGAGGCCATCACTATATCTTCTACCAGCTAGGACTCGGCCAGTAAATTCATCAACAATTTGAACCTTACTATCTTGAACAACATACTCAATATCCTTTTCGTACAAAGTAAATGCGCGAAGCAATTGACTCATGTTGTGAATTTTTCCAGAAATTTCTGCGTGACTCTGATGTGCTTTATCTTTTCTTTGATTTTTTTCGATTTCAGAAATACTGTCATTCGAATCGATATCGTGTAATATTTCTCCAAGATCTGGAATGATAAAGACTTCAGGCTGATTTGGCGCCAATTCNTTCCTACCCTTATCAGTAATATCAATAACATGCGTTTTTTCATCTATGCTGTAAAATAGATCTTCATCAACTTCATGTAGTTTTTTGTCGCGCATGAATTCAGACTCAACTTGATGGGCGAGCTTTTTGGTTCCTGGTTCCTGGAAAACTTTCATTACCTTGGGATGTTTAGGTGCGCCCCTTAAAGCCTGTAAAAGCTTATAACCAGCTTTATCATCTTCCCCCTCATCAATTAGTGATTGTGCTTGCCCAATAATTTGCCCAATTAACTCATTTTGTTTTTTCACTAAATTCTGCACCAAAGGCTTAAGTTCATTAAATGAAGTATCTACAGGTGCATCAACAGCTCCAGATATAATTAGGGGTGTTCTTGCTTCATCTATGAGGACAGAATCGACTTCATCTACAATCGCAAAAGCGTACTCTCTTTGAACTTGATCGTCTTTCTGCAGGGACATGTTATCTCTCAAATAATCAAATCCAAATTCATTATTTGTGCCGTATGTTATGTGACAATTGTAATTACTCCTTCTCTCGTCAGGCGTCATATTATTTAATATGAATCCTACTGAAAGACCCAATCTTTTGTAAATCTCCCCCATCCACTCTGCGTCCCTTTGAGCTAAGTAGTCATTAACCGTAACCAAATGAACACCTCTTCCCGTAAGCGCATTTAAGAAGATTGGGAATGCTGCAACAAGTGTTTTTCCTTCACCGGTTTTCATTTCAGCTACGTTACCACGATGAAGAATAATTCCACCTATGATTTGAACGTCATATGGAACCATTTCCCACTTCATCTCTCTCCCGACAACATTCCAGGATGACCCACACATACGCCGGCAGGTTTCTTTTACCATAGCAAAAGCTTCGGGCAAAATTGAGTCTAATTTCTTTTGTTCAGCTAGTAGAACAGATTTCTTTGCTTCATCCTTATCAGTAATGTTTTTTTTAGCTTTTTCTTCAGAAGAAATTCTGGATTGGGAAACTTCTTCCATAAGCTGTAAAGTTCTCTGCTTTAACTCGTCATCGGTTTTGTCTATCAGTTTATCAGAGAGAGAGTTAATTTTATCTACTAATGGGTAGAGTAGTTTGATTTCTCTATCTGATCTCGTGCCAAATACCTTGCTAATTAAATTAGCTATCATGTCGAAACGACTTCATTTACTTTTGGTAAAGATTTGTAGATATTATCTAAAACTCCATTAATAAAAGCGGAGCTTTCTTCTGTGCTGAACTGTTTTGCTATTTCGATTGCTTCAGCAATAGAAACTTTTGGTGGAATGTTATCAATAAAAAATATTTCACTAATAGCAAGTATCAAAAGAAGTCTATCCAAAACGGCGACTCTTTCAAATTCCCAATTGTTTAATCTTGACTTGATCTCATTTTCACACCAGTCTCTATTTTTAAGAGAGATTTCAAATAACTCAACGATGAATTCATTAATTTCCTCATCACGCTTTTCTCGATCTAAAATATCTTTTAATGCTTTGGCTTCATGTTCTTGACCTACCTCTACTGCATAAAGCGCTTGAAGAACAGTCTCTCTTGCAGAACGCCTGGTGTGCTTAGCTTTTGGCATAATATTAGCTTATAGGGGAAACCCAACCAAAAGGATCTTCAATTTCTTCATTTTGAATCTGAAGCAGCAGCTTTTTAATTTTAAGTGTTTTTTCTCCAAATCCCCCATCGCCAATACGAAATTCATTGTCAAGCGTCGAAATTTTACCAACTCCTGTTACTGTAACTGCCGTTCCACAGCAAAACACCTCATCAGCATTTAAAAGAGTATCAACCTCAATATCAGTTTCCCTTACTTTTAAATTGAGCAACTCTTGGGCAATAGTAATTACAGAATCTCGAGTCACACCATCAAGTATCGATCCGCCTAACTTTGGAGTAAGAACTTCTCCATTAGATATAACAAAAAGATTTGCAGCGCCCATTTCTTCAATATATTGTTCATTTTTTGCATGAACGTATATCATGTCGTTAAACCCTTGAGATTTTGCCTTTGTTTGTGGTAAAAGAGATGCTGAATAATTTCCAATCGCTTTTGCATTACCGATTCCTTTTGGGGCCGCTCTATGAAATTCATTTGAAAGAAAAAGGTGAAGAGGGTTTGAACCGGTTTTGAAATAGGGGCCTACAGGAGATACAAATACAATGAACATATATTCCGTNGCAGGTTTAACGCTTATTGCTTTCGATGTTCCAAAACATACGGGCCTTATATACAAGGAGCCCTTACCATAGGGAGGTACATAATCAATGTTGTCTTTGACCGTTGAGCAAACAGCTTTTAAAAAATATTCTGAGCTCATAATGGGAACGCACATTCTTTCTTGAGTGGCTTGTATTCTAATTGAATTTTTATCTGGCCTAAACATTACAATCCTATTTTTAGCAGAATGAAATGCTTTCATGCCCTCAAAAAGACCTTGACCATAGTTCAAAACACAAGAAGCTGGAGACAAGCTTATTTCTCCATAAGGTACAAGCTCACCATTATCCCAGGTCTCGCCTGTGGTGCAATCACTTTGCCACATTGAGCGGGTTGGAATTACATCAAACCCTAAATTATCCCAATCTATTTCTTGTTTGTTTTTGGACATATTAAAAAGCGCTATTTTAATTCAACTAAAAATCTGAATTATTGTTTCTAAGATATATTAAAAAAATTTATCATGGAAACTTACAATATTTATTGATGTGTTATTTGGTATGAAAATTAATTTTTACCTTCACTGTAGGCATTGATTATATCTTTTACAAGTTTATGGCGGACTATATCTTGCGTTGATAGTTCACAAAAACCTATTCCATCAACACCATTTAAAAGATTTAGCACCTGAATCAATCCTGACTCCATTTTATTTGGTAGATCCGTTTGGGTTACATCCCCTGTTATGATTGCTTTTGAGTTTATACCCAGGCGCGTGAGAAACATTTTCATTTGAACTGAGGTGGCATTTTGAGCTTCATCTAATATCATAAAAGCATTATTTAAAGTTCTTCCACGCATATATGCCAAAGGAATGATTTCAATAATATTTTCAGCAAGCAATGGTTTTAATTTATCATAAAATAAAATTTCACTCAAAGCATCATAAAGTGGTGTGAGGTAAGGATCTATTTTTTCTTTAAGATCCCCAGGCAAAAAACCTAAGCTCTCTCCTGCCTCAACGGCAGGCCTACAAAGGACAATCTTATCCACTTCGCGGTTTTCCAGTGCTGCAACGGCAAAAGCCACAGCTATAAATGTTTTACCTGTACCAGCTGGGCCAGTTGAAAAGACAATGTCGTTTGCTTGAGCAATATCAATGTATTTTTCTTGTCCTAAAGTACGAGCAGAAATTCCACCCTTTCTTCCATAATGAATGATATTTTTAGTTCCACTTTTTGCAGAATTTTCACCTGACACATTGAATGCTAAAAGTGTTTCAACATCACTTTTTATTAACGATCCTTTTTCATTCAAAGTAGAGGCCATTTCGTTTAAAATTCGATCAATTAGATCAATCTCTTGTTCTTCACCAATAATCTTTATCAAATTTCCACGAACAATAATTTTACTTGAAAAAATATTTTCAATAAGCTTCAGATTTGTGTCTGCTGGTCCAAAAAATGAACCTAGATCTACACCTTTCATTTCAATTGTCTTTTCCATCTTCAATATTTATTTACTTAAATTCACATTTCAATTTATAACGAATTTGAACTTTTTACACTTATGACAGACTAAAATCTTCGAATGAAATTTTTCAACAAAACATTTTTTTTATTGAGCATTATAATTTTTATAGGATGCGCGTCTCGTTCGCCAATTTCTAGTCGTTATATATCAAAAAGCAAAAATATTCAGCATTTAATAAAACTAGGTAAATCACACTGGGATAGAAGAGTGGACCCAAAGGATGCTCGATTAGCAAAACATTTCTTGTCTAAGGCAATTGAGCTAGATCCAAATAATTCTGAGACAATTGCGCTTTACTCAAGAAGCTGTTATTTCATTGGTAGATATATTGAAAATGACCCCTCAGTTTCAGATTCTCTTTTTGTTGAAGGCTATACCAGAAGTTGGAGTTTTATCACATCATCGGATAGCTTCAGAGCGGGATATATGTCACAAGATCAAGATAGTTTATCCCAGATTATGACTGGCCTTGAAAATTTATCAGAAGACATTACAGCAGTAGTTTACTGGTGGGCTGAAAACTTTACCAGCTACCTTGTTACAAAACCCGCCTTGCAAAGAATAGAAAATAGAGAAACTTTAGAAACGGTACTGCATCGCTTACTATCTATTAATCCTGAATACAATTATCACGGTGCTAACAGAATTTTTGGGTCCTTTTATGCCAAACTGCCTGGTATCGAGTTAAATCAATCAGAGAATAATTTTGAAAAAAGCATTTCAAATGAGCCAAATTTTTTTAATTCCTATGTTCTTCGTTCCCAATATTTACATACTAAAAAAGGTCAGAAAGAAAATTTTGTTAAAGATCTTCAATTTGTTTTGAACTCAGATCCAACAAAAATTCCTGAGGCGTCTCCAGAAAATCTTTTTGAACAAGAGAAAGCAAAAAGTCTTTTGTCTAAAAAAGATTCTTTATTTGAATAATTTATTCATATCTAAATAGTCACGCAGTAAATCGACCATCTCCTTGCTATGTGTCCTGTGATTTGTTTCTAAATTGAATAGCTTTGAATTTTTTATTTTATTGTTTATTTCGACGGCATCTTTAAAATCGTGTAAAGCGTCTTTTTTACCAGAAAAAATAACGGTCTTTTGTTTTATCTCNAAAATTCTACTCCTTAAGCTATAGTTTTTAAATCCATGTACGGCACGCTTTGTTCTCTCAAAATGAATGTTGTCTAATACGTAACTGTACTTTTTAAATTGCTCAGAATCTGAATTCATATCTATGTATTTTTTTTTCATATAATATTTTGCTAGAGGTTTTATCAGTCCATAAAGTAAGCCAGGAAGTAATGCGATTACATATATCCAGATCCTAGGTATTTTGTATTTCATATTTGGTCCTATAAGAACTGCAAGCGATGGTTTGATATTATTATTTAAAATTGATTCAATTATTGCTGTGGCACCCATCGAGCTTCCAAGCATAATAAAACTATCTTTTGTTAAGCCTTTCAACTCAATGACTCTTGCTAGGTCTTTTCCAATTTCTTGAATAGTTATTGGTTGTTCAGGGTTATGCTTTGCAGAGCCTTTTTCTCGCGTTTCAACATAAAATATTTCAAAATGCTTAGTCATCTCTTTTAAAACAATTTCCCAACTATTAATAAAAGAGCCCCAACCAGGCACAAAAATTACTGGAGGATATTTTGAAGGTTTTTGAGGTATAAAATGAACTTCAAATAGCTGAAGATTATCTGAAATAATCAACGATCTGGTTTCGATCGTTGTTTGAGAACTGCAAAACTTGGAAAGATTTACAATAGAACTACTTACTATCTTGGGTTATTTTAATGCTTAACTCATTTAGCTGGTCAGAAGATACATTACTAGGTGACTCGTCCATTAGAGATGCAGCAGAAGTTGTTTTTGGAAATGCGATGACGTCTCGTATATTTTTTGAACCAGATAAAATCATTATTAGTCTATCAAAACCAAATGCAATGCCTCCATGTGGAGGCGCTCCATACCTCAACGCTTCAACCAAAAAACCAAACTTTAATCTTATCTCTTCCTCATCCAATCCTAAAAGTTCAAATATTTTTGATTGAAAATCAGGTTGATGGTTCCTAATTGAACCACCAGCAATCTCATAACCATTCATTGTTAAATCGTATCCTCTAGATGTTAAAGACAATGGATCAGATTCAAGCTCATCAATATTCGATGTTGCAGGAGCAGTAAATGGGTGATGCTTTGCAACAAGCCTCATAGTTTCTTTATCGTGGTCAAACATTGGAAAATCAGTGATCCAAACAGGGTTGTATTTATTNTTATCACANAATCCTTCAAGATTTCCAATGTGCGATCTCAAAGCTCCAAGTGAATTCAAGACTACTTCTTTCTCATCTCCAATGATAAAAATAATATCTCCATCNTCTAGATCACTATGATTTATTATTTTTGATTGCAGTTCAGAAGAAAAAAACTTTGAGATTCCACCAGTGAGCTTTCTAGACTCCATCTTCATCCAAGCCAATCCCTTTGATTTATACTTTTTAACATAATCAGTGAATTCGTCAACATTTTTTCGTGAATATTTTGAACCAGACTTGACCACAATACCTTTAACACAAGAAGCAGATTTAAAAGCATTAAAATCAGACNTATCGGTAAACTTTTTTAAATTTATCAACTTCATCTCAAAACGCGTATCGGGCTTATCTGTGCCATAGATTTCCATTGATTCGCTGTAGGTAAGTCTAGGAAATTTTTCAGGAAGATCAATATTAATGACTGATTTAAATATGTGACGTGTTAAGCCTTCCATTGAGCTAAAAACTACCTCTTCATCAACAAACGACATCTCAATATCGACCTGAGTAAACTCAGGTTGTCGATCGGCTCTCAAATCTTCATCTCTAAAGCATTTCACAATTTGGAAATATTTATCATAACCGGAAATCATCAATATCTGTTTNTATACTTGAGGAGATTGTGGNAAAGCATAAAATTTTCCNGGATGAANTCTGCTTGGAACCAAATAATCTCTTGCTCCTTCTGGCGTTGANTTCATTAANACCGGTGTTTCAATTTCGANGAAATTATTTTCAGACAAGTAATTTCTAACTGATTGATAGGCTANATGCCTAATATGNAGNTTATTTTGAAGNTCATCGGTTCTTAATTCTAAATATCTATATTTCAANCTTAAGTCTTCTTCNGCGCTATCTCTATCTGANATGGTAAATGGCAATGGCTCTGCAAAATTCAAGACGTCTACTGAGGTTGCGTAAACCTCAATCTCTCCGGTTGCTATTTGAGAATTGACTAAAGACTTTTCTCTATTTTGAACCTTTCCAGATACAGATAAAACGTCTTCCAATGATAGTTTTTTTATTTGATCAAAATCTGATCTAAGGTCATCAGCATTAAAAACAACTTGGGTTTTTCCATACCTATCTCTCAGATCAACAAAAACTACCTGACCATGAAATCGAACGGAATTTACCCATCCATTTAAAACTACAGATTCCCCAGAGTTAGATAAACGAAGTTCACCGCATGTATGTGTTCTAATATCCATAATAAACTATTTTAATTTATAAAGAATTTCCTGATAGAATAACTAATTCAGGAGATAAAAAGGAGTGTTTATTTTCTTGAAATAGATAAACGGTTAATAGCTCTCGCTAATGCAAGTTCAGCCCTTTTTGGATCAATTTTCTCTTTAGACCTGAGTCGATCTTTGGCACGCTCCATTGAAGCTTCGGCTCTTTTTTTATCAATATCGTTTGCTTCTTCAACGGTTTCAACCAAAAGTTCAACCTTTGAATTGTTGATTTCTGCAAAACCACCACTGGTTGCATAAAAAGTATCTGAATTATTTTGCGAGACTTTTATCTCTCCTAAATCTAGAGCAATTAAGGCGCTTCGATGACCAGGCAGAACACCAAAAAGACCGTCTAAACCAGGACATCTAAGATAAGAAACACTTTCTTTCTTAATTACCTGTGTTGGTGTTACAATCTCTAAATCAAAGGTTTTCATTGTAGCTTTGGGCCGTTACTAAGATTCGCTTACAGTAGCTTCATCTTTTTCTTCAGAAACCTCTTGCTCTAACTCTTCAGCTTCATCTATTGATGAATCTTGCAAATCTTCGTTTTTTGTTTCTTTTTTGGTAGTTTTTTCATCTTTACTTTTATCAAAAGCCTCATCAATAGATCC
>PBPT01000023.1 GCA_002724735.1 Fidelibacterota bacterium
TATTGGCCCTACTAATCTTTGTTTCTTTCGCCTCTTAACCAGTAGAAATTGAAGGGGCTCTTATTAAGAGCCCCTTTCTGCTTAAATAATATTAGGAGACAAGAAATGAAAAAGGCCTTTGAAACCGTAACAGCATTTGTTGAAGACGTATCTGCTCTATTAAGGGGCCTAGTTATGCTTGGCATTGTTGTCGGTATACTTTTTGATGATTATTTTGGCGTAGTGGCTGCTATTGGTGAATTGATGGGTAAATTTGGTGACGCTGGTTTTGCTGGCTTGCTTGCATTAATGATCATTGTATTTTGGTATAACAAAAACTAGTTATTACCAATAGTCATACAAAAACGCTCTATATTAACTTCTAGTATAGAGCGTTTTTATCTTTATAGATCTAACATAGTATAGCATACTATGTATTAGTTTAAACTATCTTAATTTTTGATTTTATGCGCAATACAATAAATAAAACACTTTTATCTTCATTCTTAATTTTCTTTTCAACAACCCTTGAAGGTTCAAGTATTCGAGTCATTAATCGCGTCAACAACTCTACTGATGAAATAAAAACTTTGGATGATTTAAGAGGCGTTTTTGTTTCAGTGAAAGAAGTGTCTAGGGTTTTATCCTCGAGGAATCCTTACATCAATAATGATAGAAATAAAATGGTCATTTACATCGGCAATAATAGAATTAAAATTTCTGGTAATAGTAGTTATGTATTAGTTGATGAGTTGGTCTTTCAAATGCCAAGTTATGCCATATGGGATAACGGTGACATCTATGTTCAAGCTGAACCCCTCTTCAGTCTCATCCAAGAAACTACATTGCCTGGCATAGGATATGATTCCAGGCGAATGGTGCTCGATATTGATATAAAAGAATTTAATATAACAGGTGTAAATATAGATGAAAAAGCTAATGGTACAATTTTAAGAATAAAAACTCGGTCTAATTTTCCCGAGGGGAATATTAGCTCATTTTTCCATGAAAATGGCTGGTTTTATATTACCATAGCTGACGCATTAATCGACACAACTGAGATACGAAGAAGTGACATAAGGGGTGTAGTTAAAAGCGTAACAGCTGATCAGCTTAATAATACAGCTCAAATAGCCTTTCAAATCAAAACAAAGGTTGATAGCCATGAACTATATCAGGGCAAAGACCCTAGTGAAATTGTNGTTTCTCTTAGAACGCCTATGGATAATAGTGTGTCTCGAATTAAGGAGGTCAAAGATCGATGGAAGCTCGACACGGTCGTTCTTGATGCTGGTCACGGGGGAAAAGACCCTGGAGCAATTGGACCCAGNGGGACTAAAGAAAAAGACATAGTTCTTGATATAGTAAAAAGAGTCGGTCTATTGCTTGAGAAAAATACAAAACTAAAGGTTGTTTATACGCGAGAGGAAGACACTTTCGTTCCACTTTGGAAGAGAACAAAAATGGCAAATGAATCCAATGGAAAAATTTTTATAAGTTTTCATGTTAATTCCAATCCAAATAAATCAGCTCACGGTTTTGAAACCTATTTGCTTCGTCCTGGAAAGAATGAAGATGCTATTGAAGTTGCATCAAGAGAGAATGAGGTTATTAAACTTGAGGATAGAACATATAATAGATATCAAGACCTATCAGGTGAAAACTTAATTATGGCAACGATGGCGCAAAGTGTTTTTCTCAAAGAAAGTGAAGAGCTTGCAGCTATGATTCAATCAGAAATGGGTAAATCTGTTAAGTCAAAGAACAGGGGGGTTAAGCAAGCAGGTTTTCACGTCTTGATCGGAGCAAGTATGCCAAACGTATTGATTGAAGCGGGTTTCTTGTCAAATAGAAATGAAGAAAAAAATCTCAGAAATTCAAAATACAGACAGGTGATAGCGAATAGTATTTACAAAGCAATTGTAAAGTTTAGATATTCAAGGGAACAATACTTAGCCGATAATTAGTTTAGTTAGAACTCCAACTTTTCAATAATCCGTTAAAATATCATAAAAGAAAAATTAAAATATCTTTACAGTCTNAGAAGACTTGGAATTAAGGTAGGCCTTAACCATACCCTTGAACTGCTCTCTGCTTGTGGCAATCCACATAAAAACTTGGATATCATTCATATTGCTGGTACAAATGGTAAAGGATCTACATCTTCCATGCTTGCTTCANTTTTAAAAGCATCAGGTAAAAATGTAGGTTTATACACTTCTCCGCACCTAATAAAATTTAATGAAAGAATTCGTGTAAATGGAAATTGTATTCTTGATGAAGAAATTGCATCTTTTATTGATANAAACAAAAAACACATAGAGCGTATAAACTCAACCTTTTTTGAGACCACGACCGTTATGGCATTTGACTATTTTGTTCATAAAAAAATAGATATTGCAATAATCGAAGTAGGGCTAGGTGGGAGACTGGACTCAACTAATGTAGTCAATCCTCTACTGACAGCAATTACTCCAGTTTCATTAGACCATCAACATATTTTAGGATATAGCTTAAAATCTATTGCAAATGAAAAAGCAGGAATAATAAAAGAGGGTGTACCTGTTGTTGTTTCAAAACAAAAATATGAAGCTGAGAGAGTCATCAGAAAGGTTGCGGCAAAAATAGATGCAAAAATCATAAGGACTGATAAAACAAAATATGTAAGTATTCAAGAATTTGGTACAAAATTTAGTTATAAATCCAAAGAATATTTTACACCTCTAATGGGAGTTCACCAATCAGAAAACGCAGCAATGGCTATAGAGATAGCAAATGCATATGATAAAAAAATTGATAAAGAAACTATTCAAGAAGGCTTTTCTAAAACAAAGTGGCCTGGTAGAATGCAAAAACTCTCAAAAAATCTACCCATCTATTATGACGTTGCCCACAATCTCGATGGCATTAAATCAGCGATTTGTTCTGCATCATTGATTCAAGAAAAAAAACCGCATATTTTACTTTCGCTTAAGGGAGATAAGGAAATTGACTTGATCGCAAATGAAATATTTAAATNTAACAAGTCATTGATTGTATCTGGAATTGAAAATCTAGAGCTGATGTCTGCCAATGAACTCCATTCATTATTGAATAATATACAAANTCGAACAAAACCTGAAAAGATAGATGACTTTGAGGATGCTTTAGATGAGCTTACAAAAAGAGTTAAAAAAACAAATACCCTTGGGCTTGTTTTGGGCAGTCATTACATAGCAAAGCCCGTTTTTGATAAATTTGGCATTTTAATGTAAAATTTTGTAATATTGGTAAGTTATTAATATATGTGTTTATAAAGTCCTGGTCTAACACCAGGCGTACTCCTCTAAAAAAATTTCTAAGTATAATTTCAATTTAATTATTTAAGGTTGCTTTTTTATGAATGTTAGTGAATTGCAAAAGTTAAGAATCAAAGAGCTCACTGAGCTAGCTACTAAACTTGAAATAGAAAGTTATTCTGGTATGAATAGACAAGAGCTAATAGTTAAAATACTTGAAGCTCAAATTGAAAAAGAAGGTGGAGTAACCGCTCGAGGAGTTTTAGAGGTTCTTAATGAAGGATATGGTTTTTTGAGAAGCCCTAATTTTAACTACCTACCAGGACCAGATGATATTTACGTTAGCCCATCTCAAATAAAGAGATTTGGGTTAAGAACAGGCCATGAAGTTTCCGGACAGATAAGACCTCCTAAATCAAAGGAAAGATTTTATGCTTTACTAAAAGTTGAAGAGGTTAATGGAAAAGATCCCTCTGAGCTTAGAAAAGCTATTCTTTTTGACAATCTTACCCCNTTGTATCCTGAGGAAAAATTGAATTTGGAGGTAAATCCTAAAGATTTATCTACTCGTGTAATGGATTTGATTTCCCCAGTTGGTAAAGGTCAGCGTGGCCTTTTGGTAGCACAACCAAAGACTGGAAAAACAGTTTTAATGCAAAAGGTTGCTAATGCAATAACTCAAAACCACCCAGAAATAAAAATGATAATTTTGTTGATTGACGAAAGACCTGAAGAAGTTACCGACATGAAAAGAAATGTTGAAGCGGAAGTAATTAGTTCAACTTTTGATGAAGCGCCAGAAAGACACGTTGCGGTCGCAGATATGGTAATTCAAAAAGCAAGACGTATGGTTGAGTTTGGNGAAGATGTCGTAATTCTTCTTGACAGTATCACAAGGCTTGGACGTGCACATAATGCAGTAATTCCTCACAGTGGAAAGATTCTGTCAGGAGGGGTTGATTCCAATGCTCTCAAAAAACCTAAGCAATTTTTTGGAGCGGCAAGAAATACTGAAGAAAGCGGTAGCCTTACTATTCTTGCAACTGCATTAATTGACACTGGAAGCAGGATGGATGAAGTNATCTTTGAAGAATTTAAAGGCACAGGTAACATGGAGCTTGTAATGGATCGAAAATTAAGTGACAGAAGAATTTATCCGGCCTTCGATCTAATTAGATCTGGTACAAGAAAAGAAGAGCTATTGCTTGATAAAAAAGTGCTCGCAAGAATGTGGATATTAAGAAAGCTTCTGAATGATATGAATGTGATTGAAGCAATGGAATTCATTCAAGATAGAATGNGAAGAACAAAAGCTAATGATGAGTTTATGGAGACAATGAGTCAATAGACTTAATAAAAGCATCAATGTCAAATAAACCCTTCAATCTAAAATCTATTTCCTTAAAGATAAAAACTGATAGACCTGTACGGAAAACTCCATACCAAGTCAAAGGTATTTTGATGAAACAATTTCCGGATTCTGAAATTGTTCCAATGTTGAATGGGTCCTATAGAAAGAAATATCTTTACCCAAGAATTCAAGTAAAAATTCTTAATGAGCAAATTATAATCTTTGCAATTAAGGAGGGAGTAAAACCATTATTAAAAATTCAAGACTCTATTAAAGAATTAAATTTTGGTGACATCACGTTTAAGGTCGATGATTTGAGCAATGAAAAAAATACTGAATTTTTTACCCTCACCCCTTTCCTAAATGAATATAATTTTATTTCAAACTGGGCTGCTCTTAATCACAGCACAAAAAAACAATATCTTGCAAAGAACGATTTTGAAAAGCTTGANTTCTTAAACACTNTATTAGGNGAAAATCTAATTTTTCTTGCAAGAGAACTTGGTTCAAAATTGAATAACAATATATTTTCAAAAATATCTGTTGATACTTTAATACCCGCCAAAACTGAACAGCGAAACTGGGGATTGTTTCAAAGTAAACTTTTCTTAAATGTTAAGCTTCCTAATTATATTGGACTTGGAAATGGTATAACAGGAGGCTTTGGTGCAATCGAGAATAGTTCTTCTGAAGTGACTGATTTTGAACCTGCAGCAACACTCAATGATCTTCGTAAAATGTCAATTAAGTCAAAGCCTGTGATTGAAGATAATAATTTTTCATCGAGCCTTATTGAATTTGATCCAGAAAAGGTTTCAAAACCAAAATTATTAAAAAAGAGAAGACCAAAAAGAAAAAAAGAGTTTATAAAAAAATCGCTGAGGACACAAAAAAATAATTCTTCAAAATCAAAAAACAAATCAAAAGAACCTATTAATTACAACTCTCATGAATACCATCAAAAACAACATACCATTGTATAATGAAATTTNCAGATAGAGTAAACAAAGTTAAACCATCATTCACTCTTGAAATGACCTCAAGAGCTGCAGAGCTCAAGCATCAGGGATTTGATGTTGTTAATTTTAGCGCAGGGCAACCTGATTTTAATACACCGGATAACATCATCAACGCTGCCAAAAAAGCTATGGATGATGGGCTTACAAAATATACCCCTGGATCCGGGATGATTGAATTACGAAATGCCGTTTGTAAAAAAGTAAAACGTGAAAATGATTTAGACATTTCCTCGGAACAAGTTTTGGTTTCAAATGGAGAAAAGCAAAGTCTTTATCTGGCATGCCAATCTTTATTTCAAAGAGGAGATGAGGTAATCATATTTAAGCCTTATTGGGTTTCTTTTCCTGAGTTTGTTACGCTTTCAGATGCAACACCTGTGCTAATTGATACGAGCTCTGCTAATAATTTTGAGCCAGATATTTCACAACTAGAGGCTGTTAAAAACAATAATACTAAAGGGGTAATTATAAATTCACCNTCGAATCCAACTGGCGCAGTATGGTCTCAAGAAAAAATTATAGAGATATTGAAAATTGCAGAAGAAAATGATTGGATTGTAATCTCTGATGAATGCTATGAAAGACTAGTTTTTGATGGTCAAAATATTATTAGTCAAAAACTAGCAGACGATAACAATATTAAAGCTAATATTATTACTTGTATGAGCATGTCTAAAACCTATGCTATGACTGGCTGGAGAATTGGTTATGCATTTGGAAGGGTTGAAATAATCAAAGCTATGTCTAAAATTCAAGGACAAGCGACATCTTGTGCGAATTCAATTGGTCAAGCTGCCTCAATCGAAGCTTTGACAGGCAGTCAGGTTGAAGTCGAAAATATGATTAATAAATTTAAAAAAAGGCGAGACTATATGGTCAAAGCGCTCAAAAACATTCCTGAAGTTAGCTGCCCAACCCCAGGAGGAGCTTTTTATGCTTTCCCAAACTTTGGTTATTATATTGAAAAATCNTTCAAGGAAAAAACTATTTCAAACTCGTTTGACTTGTGCGATTTATTTTTGAACGAGGGACACGTAGCAACAATACCAGGCGATGGCTTTGGTGCTCCAGGCTACGTAAGATTTTCATATGCAATTGACGAAAAAACAATTGATGAGGGCATAAANAGAGTACGAAAAATAATTGATAAAATTAAATAATTGAAAAAAGGAAAAAAATGAAAGTAGACATACATCCAGATTACAAACAGGGAACGATAACTTGTTCTTGTGGTCATTCATTCATGGTTTATAACACTTTAGGAGACCAGACAATTGATATATGCTCAGAGTGCCACCCTTTCTATACAGGCAAACAAAAATTAGTGGATACTGCTGGTAGAATTGAAAAGTTTAAGAAAAAGTACAAAAAATCCTAATTATCTATGTTCAAGATCACTTTACTTTCTGTGATGAAGCCAACAATACTTGTTGGCGGTCAAGCTGTAATTGAAGGAGTCATGATGCGTGTTCCAGGCGCTTACGCCACTGCGGTCCGAGATCCAAATGGAAAAATACACGTCGAAAAGAAAAAATATTTATCTATTGGTGAGCGCTCAGCATTTTGGAGAAAACCCATTTTTAGGGGCATGGCAGGGCTATATGAATCAATGAAAATGGGTATGGAAACTCTTCAATGGTCTGCAGATATTGCAATGCCCACTGAAACCAACAAACCAAAAAANAAGTTAGCCGATTTTTTTTCATCGCTATTTGCTATTGCTCTTGCAATCTCACTATTTATGGTGGCTCCGATGTGGTTGACAACGTATTTATTGGAGTTTGAAAAAGAGGCAGTGTTGTTCAATGTATCTTCCGGTTTCTTTCGAATAACCTTCTTTATCCTTTACCTTTTTATTATTTCTAGATTGAATGATGTGAAAAGATTGTTTCAATATCATGGTGCTGAACACAGGGTAGTATATAATTTTGAATCAGGTAAGANAATCAGCGTNGACAATGCGCAAAATTTCCCTTCGCAACACCCAAGATGTGGGACAAGTTTTATGTTCATTGTCCTCTTATCAGCAATTATCGTATTTTCAATTATTGATAGCCTTATTATGATATTTACTGGGCATATCAATTTAATCTCTCGCTTATTATTTCACCTACCAATGATTCCTTTTGTTGCTGGAATATCTTATGAGCTTATTAAAGTAAGCTCTAGAAATGAAAATATTATTTTTCGAGTTCTTAGAACACCCGGACTTTGGTTGCAAAATATCACCACAAGTAAGCCTGACGATGAAATGGTAGAGGTTGCAATTACTGCGTTGGAAAAGGCTTTTGGTAAAAAGTTAAACTCTATGGCTGGCAAGCAGTACGTTGCTGAAGCTGTTGGATGATTGAGAAGCTTGAAAATATAATCCTACATTTTGAGGATCTTGAAAAACAAATGATGGATCCTCATCTTATCANTGATCAAAATAAGTACAAGGAAGTAACCAAAGAGCATAGANGACTGGCTCCCGTTGTAGAGAAGTCTCGTGATTATATTTTAATTTACAATCAAATCGTTGAAGATGAGTCAATATTAGAGGGTGATGATGAAGAATTAAAAAAAATTGTAAAAGATGAACTCGATGATCTAAAACATAAAGNATCTAAAATTGAGGATGAACTCAAGATTATGCTTCTTCCAAGAGACCCAAACGATGATAAGAATATTATTGTTGAAATACGAGCCGGGACTGGTGGCGATGAAGCGGCGCTCTTTGCATCAGATTTATATAGGCTATATTCAAGGTTTGCTGAAAGAAACAATTGGCAATATAAAGTAATGGAATCAAGTTCTATTGGCATTGGTGGATACAAGGAATTAATCATGTCCATCAATGGTGATGGTGCATATGGAAAGTTAAAGTACGAGAGTGGTGTTCACCGGGTGCAGCGTGTCCCAAAAACTGAAACAAGTGGAAGGGTTCACACATCGGCTGCTACGGTTGCCATATTACCTGAGGCAGAAGAAGCAGATGTNCAGGTGATAGATGCTGATTTAAAAATTGACACATACAGAGCGAGTGGCGCAGGAGGTCAACACGTAAATAAAACCGAATCTGCAATTCGAATAACTCATATTCCAACAGGACTCGTTGTGACTTGTCAGGACGAAACTTCNCAGCATAAAAATAAAGCTGCAGCGTTAAAAGTTCTTAGGTCGCGCCTTCTAGCAGCCGAGCAAGAGCAGATAGCTAAAGAACGTGCAGCGGCAAGAAAAGATATGGTTTCTACTGGTGATCGATCTGCCAAAATACGTACCTACAATTTTCCCCAGGGAAGAATCACAGATCATAGAATTAACTTTACGGCTTATAATTTAGATGGCGTAATGGACGGNGAATTGAATGAATTAATCGAAAATTTAGTTTTTGCGGATCAGCAAGCAAAGCTAACAGAGGTGGTTTAAATTTTGGAAACAGTGCTGGACAAAAAAGGATCATTGCGAGTTATTGACCTCATGAAATGGGGTGAGAGTTGCTTCGAAAAAAATAATTTTGAAAATCCTAAACAGGAAATTGAATGGCTTCTTTGTGATCTTTTGGAAAGAAAGAGAGCTGATCTTTACNTTAACTTCGAAGACTCTGTGTCTAGAGAAAAGCTGCTGGTTTTAAATCAGTGGATAAAAAAAAGATTAAATAANATGCCATTACAATATATTACAGGAAAGACGGAATTTTACGGCAATCTTTTCTTCCTCAATCAGGAAGTTCTTATTCCTCGCCCTGAAACAGAACGCTTGGTTGATATTGCACTAGATGTGATAAATGAAATAACTAATCCGAGGATACTTGAAATTGGAACCGGTTCGGGGTGTATCTCAATTTCATTAGCAGAAAAAAGAAAAGATTTACAAATAACAGCNCTAGATATTTCTCAAACAGCTCTTGATAAGGCAATCGAAAATTCTCAATATCACAAAATCTACAATATTGATTTTAAACATTTAGATATCTTAAAAGAAATTCCATATGGTGAATATGACGTGATTATTTCCAATCCACCCTACATTGGGCAACATGAGCTTAATAACCTTATGAGCGATGTAAAAGATTTTGAGCCTCTTATTGCGCTGACTGATAATAAAGATGGATTAAGTTTTTACAGTCGAATTTCTTCAATAGCCCCAATGTTACTCAGAAAAAATGGATTCGTAATTCTTGAGGTTGGTTTAGGTGAACACCCAAACCAAGCCTATGAAATTTTCAAAAAAAATGGCTATAAAAATATTAACTTAATTAAAGATTTTAACAATGATAAAAGAGTTTTAAAGGCAAATGTATAAATGAAATCAGAATTTGTTCATCTTCATAATCATTCTGACTATAGCCTATTAGATGGCGCGCAGACCGTTCAAACATTGGTAAATACCATTGATGATTTGAACATGGATTCCGTTGCTTTAACTGAGCATGGCAATTTATTTAGCGTAATACCATATTATAAAGCAGCTCAAAAAGCAGGAGTAAAGCCAATCATTGGTTGTGAAACGTATGTAGCAGTAGGTAGTAGGTTCGATAAAAAAGCCAGATCAGATGGAGGATGGGGCAATAATCACCTTGTTCTTCTTGCCCAAAATTACAAGGGGTATCAAAACTTAATGAAGCTTGTCACTCATGGCTACTTAGAGGGTTTTTATTACAGACCTAGAATTGACATTGATTTGTTGAAAGAGCACAGCGAAGGACTGGTTTGTTTATCAGGATGTTTAAAAGGCGAAATACCAGAAAAAATGTTAAAAGATGATTGGAAAGGAGCAAAAGATGCAGCGCTTCGTTTTGCCGAAATCTTTGAAGACCGTTTCTATCTTGAGGTTCAAAATCATGGCATACCGGACGAAATACAAAACATTCAAAATATGAAAAAGCTTAGTACCGAATTGAATTTACCCATGGTTGCAACTAATGATGCACACTACGCCAAGCACGAACATTGGGAAGCCCATGATGTTCATATTTGTCTTGGAACTGGTAAGGATAGAGATGACCCTAAGCGTTTGCGGTATGCTACTCCAGAATTTTATTTTAAAACTCANGATCAAATGTTTGAAATGTTCAAGGATGTTCCAGGAGCAATCGAGAATACCAGAAAAATTGCTGATAGTATAGATTTTGAAATTCCNATGGGAGATTACCACCTCCCCAATTTTCCTATTCCTAAGGATGCTGAAAATTCTAACGCTGATGATTATTTAAAGTCTTTATGTGTTGAAGGCGTAAAAAATAGATATGGAGAATATTCACATGATCTAGAACATAGGCTAGATCATGAGTTGGGCGTAATAAAGAAGATGGGTTTTGCTGGCTACTTTTTAATCACAGCAGATTTTGTTAAGTATGCAAAAGATAACATGATTCCGGTTGGTCCAGGAAGAGGTTCGGCAGCTGGAAGTCTTGTTTCATATTCCTTGGGCATAACAACCGTAGATCCAATTCGTCACAAGCTTCTTTTTGAAAGATTTTTGAACCCNGACAGGATTAGTATGCCAGATATTGACATTGATTTTTGTATCGAACGAAGAGGTGAGGTAATCGATTATATCAAAACTCAATATGGTGAAAATTCAGTTACGCAAATTATTACCTTTGGAAAAATGAAAGCACGTCAAGTTGTTAGGGATGTTGGAAGNGTTCTGGGATACTCCTTTGGAGACGTTGATAAGCTCGCAAAAATGATTCCGACCACACTCAACATAACCTTGGATGAGGCTCTTGATCAAAGCCCAGAGTTAATGGCTGCTTCAAAAGGCGAGTTTAAAGAGCTGCTTGATTATTCTAAAATACTTGAGGGTATGAATCGTCACGCTTCAATTCATGCAGCTGGTGTTGTTATTGCCCCAGGGGAACTAACGGACTATGTTCCCTTGTATCGCTCTTCTCAAGGAGACATTACGTCACAATATGATATGAAAGGCCTTGAAGATTTAGGTTTATTGAAGCTTGATTTTCTAGGCCTAAGAAACCTTACAGTGATTGATAATACTATAAAGTTAATAGAAGAAAATGGTAAAAAAATAGACATTGAAAATATCCCGTTTGATGATCAAGAAGTTTATAAGTTGTTTACCAAAGGCCTAACCATTGGCGTGTTTCAATTTGAGTCTTCAGGAATGAGAGAGTTTCTAAAAAAACTGAAACCAACTGTAATTGAGGACCTTATAGCTATGAATGCGCTCTACAGACCGGGGCCAATGAACAACATAGATGATTTNATCAGGCGCAAACACGGCAAAACAAAAATTCATTATCTGCATCCAAGTATGGAANATATTCTGAAAGAAACGTATGGTATTATTGTTTATCAAGAACAAGTAATGCAAATAGCAAATGAGGTGGCTGGTTTCTCATTAGCAGAAGCGGATATAATGCGCAGAGCGATGGGTAAAAAAATCAAAAAGTTAATGGATGAATTAAAAATAAAGTTCATTGATGGAGCCAAGAAAAAGAATGGCATCGAACCTGAAATGGCCAAGCAGATTTATGAACTTATCGAAAAATTTGCTGAGTATGGTTTTAACAAAAGCCACTCCACTGCATATGCCTATGTNGCATATCAAACAGCTTGGCTAAAAACGCATTATCCTGCAGAATTTATGAGTGCAAACCTTACTAGCGAAATGTCAAATATTGATAGAATTGTGATTTTGATAAATGAATGTCGTAAAATGAAAATTGAAGTTAATCCGCCTGATGTAAATATTTCTTCGATTGACTTTAGACCTGTTGATAGCACGACTATTTCTTTTGGTCTAAACGCTATCAAGAATGTTGGTACAAAAGCGTTAGAGCAAATTATTGAGTCGCGAAAAGAAA
Organism: Fidelibacterota bacterium; assembly: GCA_002724735.1. Classification (GTDB taxonomy): domain Bacteria; phylum Fidelibacterota; class Marinisomatia; order Marinisomatales; family TCS55; genus TMED108. The sequence continues at coordinate 12,439 of PBPT01000023.1, forward strand.
AAGAGCGCTATGAATCGATTTATGACTTTACNGCTAATGTTGCGCTTAAAACCGTTAACAAAAAGGTTCTTGAAAGTTTAATTATGGCAGGAGCTATGGATTCACTTGAAGGCAATAGAGCTCAAAAGTTCAATGAAATAGAGGTTGCTCTTAAATATGGACAAAACGAGCAGGATGCGAAATCAAAGAATCAGGTAGATCTTTTTGGAGGTTCTCAATCTAACGGCACTTCAGATTCTATGGTGCCTGTTTTAACTCAAATAGAAGAATGGCCCGAGAGTAAGATGCTAGAAAATGAAAAAGAAGTTTTGGGTATGTATTTATCNGGGCATCCTCTTTTAAAGTATGCTGACGATCTTGAAGAATATTCAAATTTTGACTTTACAGATAAAATAAACTATCATGACCAGGACAAAATAAGAATTGGGGGCGCCATCACAGACCTTAAGCTTCATTTTGATAAGAAAAATAACCAAATGGCCTTTTTCAAGCTTGACTGCTTAGGTGGNCAAGCTGAAATTCTCACTTTCAGTAGTGTTTTCTCGAAATACAAAAATCTAATCAAAAACGATAACGTAATTTTTGTTAAAGGAAAGCGAACAGACGAAACAGATTTTTCTGACCTTAAACTGATTGCTGAAGAAGTAGTAACCGTTGAAAATGCCAGGGAAATCTATTCAAAAAACGTCAACATACGTATTGATCTCCAAAAAGCTCAATTTGATGTAAAAGAGATATCAAAAGTTTCAAAAGATCATCCAGGAAAATGTGGTCTCATGTTCCACATGGCGACTCAAAATGGAAGGTCGCAGCGTATTTTTGCTCACAAGATCAAAGTCTCCTCAAATAAGTCTTTTCTTAAAAATATTAGACAGATTTGTGGCAAAGAGAATGTGTGGGTTTCAGAATGAGTAATAACTAAGTTGTTGTCTTGGAAAGAAAAATAAGAATTTTAATGGCAAAACCTGGTCTTGATGGTCACGATCGAGGAATAAAAGTTTTGGCATCAGCTTATAGAGACGCTGGAATGGAGGTAATATATTTAGGCTTAAGACAAACACCTGAAATGATAGTAGCATCGGCCTTGCAAGAAGACGTCGACGTGATTGCACTTTCCAGTCTTAACAATGCTCATATGACCATTTTCCCAAATGTGCTAAAATTAATGAAAGAGAAAAATNTAGATGATGTTCTGCTTGTCGGGGGAGGTATAATCCCAAAAAAAGATATGGAAAATCTTGAAAAAATGGGTACCGGTAAACTATTTGGCCCTGGAACGCCTATTGATGAAACGTTGAATTATATTGTAGATTGGGTTGAAAACAACAGACGCTAAATGGATATTACAAATCAAACCGAACTAGAATTGTATTTTGCCGATCACTTTGATACGGTCCTTTTCCCCGTACTGGCAGATATGTATCAGAGCAAAGCAGACTATGCTAGAGCAAAAAGAGTTTGCGAAATAGGTCTTGAACATCATCCGGATTCAGTTGATGGTCAGTTTATTTTATCGCAGGCAGAAATGGCTCTAGGAAATTTAACCACGGCTGAAAAATGGCTTAAGAAAGTTCTTGATAAAGTACCTAGTCATCAAGCTGCAGCTGCTGCGCTTCCTGTTCTCCAAGAACAATTAGGTCGTTCTAAAAATACACTCACCGAAAGCTGGAAGCGCGCCCAAAATGTGGACCCGACCAATCAATTTGCAAACGATTTTCTAACACCGCCTGCCAAGCAGTCATCAAAGAAAAAGAAAAAAGACAAAGAGGCAATGCCTGCAGATATAATGATTGAAAAGGCTGCAATCAGCCCAAGGCTTGCGACCTTTACTTTGGTACACGTTCTTAAAGGTCAAGAGCTCTATCAAAGAGCTCTAGATGTACTTGATATACTTGAACAAAAGGGTGAAAATAAAAAGCAGATTGAAGCTGAAAGAAAATCAATTCAATCTGTACTCTAAATCTAANACCGCATAGTAATGGATATTAATAATGGCATTGCTCACTTAAAAACCTCTGACCCTTTACTTGAAAAAGTCATTGATGAGTACCCGGTTCCGACTCTAAAGACAGCAAAAAATCTTTTTGAATCCCTTATAAAATATATAGTTTACCAGCAGTTAAGTACTTCTTCGGCTGCAGCTATTTATGGGAGATTAGAAAAATATTTTTCATCATCAAGAATGACTCCTAAATACGTCTCTTTGTCATCAAGTGTTGAGTTAAAATCACTGGGGCTATCAAAACAAAAGATAGGCTATATTTTTTCTTTATCTGATGCGTGGCCAAAATTAAAGAATAAACTTAGGAATATAGATAAACTGTCAGATGATCAAATTGGGAACGAACTTATGCAGCTTAAAGGAGTGGGGCCATGGACTGTTGACATGTTTCTAATTTTTTCACTTGGTAGACCAGATGTTCTTCCTGTTGGCGATCTAGTCGTACAGAAAGGATACGCTAAGTTATACAACATGAATCGCCTTCCAACTAAGTCAGAAATGATTAATGGCGCAGAAAAATGGAGACCATATAGAACACTTGCATCGCTCTANCTATGGGATATAATAGACGGACCCTTTGAATGGTAACTAGTTTTATAAAAAACTATGCATTGCTTGTGTTTCTTATTGCTAATCTAAACGATGTAGTTGCTTGTGATTCTAATTTAAAAAAAGAAATAAAATATGATGAATATCAAGTTACCATTTATCGAGATATATGGGGAGTGCCACATATCTATGGGAACAAAGATAAGGATACAGCTTATGGATTAGGATATGCGCACGCAGAAGATGATTTTCAAACTATTCAAAATATATTAATTGCATCTAGGGGAAAGCTGGCAAGCTATTATGGAAAAGAGGCAGCACCAAATGACTATATGGTAAAGCTCCTCAGCATTTGGGATATTGTAAATGAAAACTATTCCAGTCTTCCTAATGATATAATTGCAATTTGTGAGAGTTACGCTGATGGAATAAACCACTTCATTAAAAATAATCCAAAAAAAGCAGTAAAAGGAATTTATCCGATAACTGGAAAAGATATAATCGCAGGGTTCATTCATAGAATGCCTTTAATGTTTGGATTAGATCGCACACTGGCAAAGCTAGCTTCTAATAAAGAAATAAATGATCAAAGCACTACCACCGCAAGCAACCAATTTAGCCAAAGAGTCCTTGGGTCAAATGTAATTGCTGTAAGTTCCTCAAGAAGTGCTGATAGGCATACTAGACTATTAATAAATTCTCACCAACCTTGGTCTGGACCAGTNGCNTGGTATGAAGCTCATCTAAATAGCAACGAAGGGTGGAATATGGTGGGAGGCTTATTTCCTGGCTCACCAGTTGTTTTTGTNGGGCATAACGAAAACATAGGCTGGAGTCATACNGTGAATAGCCCTGATCTAATTGACGTCTATGAGCTAGAAGTAAACCCCGATAATCCTAAGCAATATTATATTGATGGAAAAGCTGTAAACTTTGAAATAGATGAAGCAGNCATAGAAGTCAAACTGTGGGGACCTTTTAAGTGGACATTTAAAAGAGAGGTCTTGAAATCTAAGTTTGGTCCAGTAATAAAAAACGATCATGGATACTTTGCTATTCGATATGCTGGTTTCAATGAGTATAAACAACTAGAACAATGGTTTAGAATGAACAAGTCAAAAACTTTTGAAGATTTTGAAAACGCTATGAAAATTATGGCAATACCAATGTTTAATACAATATATGCTGATTATGAAGGAAACACTTTTTACATTTATAACGCTTTGTTTCCAAACCGAAGAGATGGCTATGAGTGGTCAGGAGTTTTACCTGGCAATACATCCGAAACTTTATGGAACAGTTACTTGGGCTATGATGATCTTCCTAAGATTTATAATGCAGAATCAGGATTCATTCAGAATTGTAACAGTTCACCATTTAAAACAACTGATGGTAAAGATAACCCCAAGGAAAATTTGTACCATAAAAAATTAGGCATTGAAACATTCCAAACCAATCGGGCATTACGATCTCATGAAGTTTATGGGAATGATAAGTCTATCGATAGAGAAGAGTTTTATAAATATAAGTATGATACGTTTTTTTCAAAGAACTCTGTACTCGCAACAAATCTTAATCGTTTTTTATCTGAAGTAAAATCTCAAGACAAAGATGTTAGCTTTGTAATTAAATTGTTGCGATCTTGGGACTTGAATACGGATAGTACATCGGTAGGTGTTCATTATGCACTGGAAGCTATCAGGCCCGTTTACGACCCAAAGAAATACGAGTATGATTATGATCTTATCTTAAAAAGACTATTGATGAGCATTAACAAAACAAAGANAGACTTTGGAAGNCTCGATGTTGAATGGGGTNAAATACAACGATTGATAAGAGGCAAAGTTAACATATCATTAAGTGGNGGTCCTGATATATTGAGAGCAATTTATACTGTTGATGAGGGAAAATATAAGAAGGCAATAGCTGGAGATTGTTACTTTCAAATCGTAGAGTGGAGCCCAAATGGTCAGGTCTCATCAAAAAGCATACATCAATACGGCTCATCAACATTAGATGAAAATTCACCACATTACAGCGACCAAGCACATCTTTTTGCAAAAAATGAGATGAAACCAATTTGGATCAACTTAAAAGATATTAAATTAAACCTGTGGAAATCGTATTCACCTAACGGTCAAGTTGTTACCAAGGAGTAATTATGAGACAACTTATATTAACTATAATTAGCTGCTCTTACTTGTTTGCAGACAAACCCATAACTGCAGAAAATATCCTAAATTTAGAATATATTAGCCAGCCTTCTATTAATGTTGGCGGCACAAGAATTGCTTATGTAAAATCCGTTCCACCATCATCTCAGTCNAANAGNAGAAGTTCATTTCGTGAGGTTTGGGTTACNGATGTCGATGGAACAAATCAAAGACAATTTACCTCGGGCCCTAATAACAGCTGGTCACCAGAGTGGACTCCAGATGGCAACCTTTCATTCCTCTCTTTAAGAAAAGAGCATAATAAGTTTACCCAGATTTATACTATCCCAACAGACGGCGGGGAAGCAGTCCCTCTTACNAGCCACTCTGNCAGTGTCTCATCTTACTCTTGGTCACCGAATGGAAGATGGATTGCGTATATTTCAAAAGATAAAATATCTATTGAAGAACAAGAAAGAAAAACAGAAGGTTACGATATGATCGTGATGGGCAAAGAGCAATTATACAATCGATTATGGATTTTTGATTTAGAGACTAAGTCTCATGAAACAATATTCAGACAAGATTTAAATGTGTCAAATTTTGTTTGGTCTCCTGACAGCAAGTTCATCATTTTTCAAGCATCGGAAAAAGTNAATATTGATNAAGAGTACTTAGAAAGTTCAATATACNTGGTTAAAGCACCTAGTGGAAATCCCAGAAAAATAATTGATACCCCAGGAAAGCTCGGAAGCATGTCTATATCACCAAACAATGAACAGTTGGCATTCTTAGGAGCAGTTTCAAAAAACGATCCATTGGCTCAAACCATTTTCGTATTAAATATTAAGAATGGAAAATCAAAATTAGTTACCCCAGATTTTAAAGAATCATTTGTAANCGTTGAATGGATTGATGATCAAACCGTAATTGGAATGTCACAACGCGGTACTAAAACCGCTCTTTCAACGATATTTCTTAGCGAAAATCTTCCTGAGGATGTATACAACCAAAATGATGTCTTGGCACCTTCTGAGATAATCTCAAGCTTTACATTTCACAGATATACAAAACAGCTTGTAATTACTGCGAATGACCACAAACACCCCAATGAGTTATACGTTGGTTTATATAATTCTAAGAAAATGAAACGCATTACCTTCTCCAATACGGCTTTGGAAAAGGTTCAATTTGCAAGGCAAGAAACCATCTCTTGGAAAGCAAGAGATGGTAAAACTATACAAGGAGTTTTGACATATCCCCTGGTTTATCGTGATGGCAAGAGATATCCTTTGATCTTGCAAATACACGGTGGTCCTGAAGGGGTCAGTCTTGATGGTTGGAATACGAGAGTTACTTATCCCATTCAATTGTTAGCTGCCAACGGATATTTTGTTTTAGAGCCAAACTATAGAGGCAGCGCAGGTAGAGGTGTTGCGTTTTCTAAGTTAGATCATGATGATCTTGGAGGTGAAGAGTTTAATGATGTCCTTAAAGGGATTGATCACCTTATAGAAGAAGGTTTTGTTGATAAAAACCAAGTTGGAACAGGTGGTTGGTCCTACGGGGGATATTTCTCTGCATTGGGAGCAACTAGAAACTCTGATAGATTTAAGGCATCAATGGTTGGGGCGGGCCTAACCAATATGATTAGCTTTATGGGCACTACTGACATACCATATGAAATGTCTATTGTTCACTGGAACCAGTGGTGGTTTGATAACCAAGAGCTTCATTGGGATCGATCTCCATTATCGCATATTAATAAAGCAAAAACTCCTACATTAATAATTCACGGAATGGAAGATTTAAGAGTTCATCCAGAACAAGGAATGGAGCTTTGGCAAGCTCTTAAAATCAAAAACGTTGAAACTGAATTTGTTCTTTACCCTCGCGAGCCTCATGGATTGTTAGAGCGACCTCATCAGCTCGATTACATGGAAAGACTCGTTGCTTGGTATAAAAAATATGTTAAATAAACCTATCTTTAATATTTTAATCTTTACGTTTTTAATTGTGGCGGCATTTTCACAGGAAAGAAAGGTGGTTGAAATTCCTTTAGGGGGTTCAGCAAATGATAGATCATTAGAAATGTCTAGCTTAACATGGTTTAAAGATGAGCTCGTACTTATGCCTCAGTATATTGACTATGACGACCCAGCATTTTATGTAATAAAAAAAGCAAAGATTAATAACTGGCTCAAAAGCGAATCATCGGATCCTATTGTTCCTCAAAAAATTAAACTTGAACTCACAGATTTTAGAAAGACAATCCAAGGCTACCAAGGGTTCGAGGCAATTTGTTTTAGCGGAAAAAATATTTACCTGATCATCGAATCAAAAGATGATGGAAGCATGAAAAGCTTCATAATCAAAGGCGTAATTAATCGAAAGAGTGGTATAATTTCGATTCAAGAAGAATCTCTGAAGGAAATACCACTTCCAATAAATATCAAAAATATGGGTTTTGAAAGTATATTTGAATATAAGAATCAAATTGTTACTCTTTTTGAAGCGAACGGTTCAAACATATATGTTGAACCAAAAGCAGTTGCGTTTAATAAAGAATTAAGTCAATATAATTTTATTGAATTTGAAAATCTCGAGTATAGACTGACAGATGTGTCTAGAGTTGACAATAGAGGAAGGTTTTGGGCAATTAACTTTTTCTGGCCAGGAGAGGAAAAAAGACTAAAACCAGGGTACGATGAAATACTTGAAAAGACAAAGAAAGGAAAAACCCACAGTACGTATAAGCATGTTGAGAGATTGATTGAATTTCAAATAAAAAACAATTCTATTACGCGTACAACAGCTGATCCAATTCAGCTTGAATTAAATCAAGAGTCAAGAAACTGGGAGGGGTTGGTTCGACTTGATCGAACAGGTTTCCTTATGATTGTGGATGAGTACCCAAGGACAATTTTAGCTTTTGTAAAAAAATAAAATCTAAAGAATATCCATAATATTTCCTTTCCACCCGATGGCAAAAGACATCGAAGATGCATCTGTTTGATCCGGGGAAAGAAAATCTTCAACTTCAATATTAAAATTAAAATATAGTCCTCTTTTGTATGGAGCTATTATTTCAAATATATATTGATTTCGCGATAGGTTGCTTTCAACAACTTCGCTTATTTGTTGAAAATGCTCAAACTCTAATTTGCTTGAAAACCATTTGGCGTCGTGATCCCAAAATGCTCCGCCTTTAATATATGAGGTTTTGCGGGTAGCATTTAAATAGTCCGACATATCAAAACCATGTCCTATTTCTATATTTATCAACCCACTCTGATATCTTTTAGCAAAATACCCAATGCCTTGATTGTAGTGATATTGAACATTCATATCAACACGAGTATTTTTTCGAACAGAAGTTATTGTGTATCTATAGAATTTTGACTTGTTGCCATATTTTTCACTTGATTTATACCTGAGATAAACAAACGACTGATTTTTGATTCCATAAGCAAATAATCTGAGATCCTTATAGGTAATATCGGTTTGCCTGTTTAACCTAAAAAAACCAAAACCACCATTTGTAGAATCAACTGAAACAGTCCCAATGCGTCCATACTGTACCCACTTGGTAGAATCAGATTTTGCATAGCACGCAGTTATAAAGATAGTTAATACTAAGAAATTTTTCAAAATTCGTTCAAAATGCTTTTAGCTTTCAATGTAGCACCATCCAAAATATTGTTAATTTTATCAAAGGTAGCTCTATCTATTTTTCCAGTCCATTCATCCATATAGATTTTTTTTACTTCAATCGTAAGAGCGCAAATTTTACCTCCCCAATTTTTATTTATCCATTGCGAAAAATCACCACCTTTAAAAGGCACATTGTGCCTAACAACAAAATCATGAGATTTAATTTCCTCTTCAAAACACTCAATTACTTTTGACCATTTTTGATAAGGCTTTATATAAAAAGTGCCGAGATTAAAATCAGGATTGAGGTCTATGTCCCCTGGTTCTTCNTTTGGACCTTTTCGTCTATGGTTATATGAATGTAAATCTATAACTAAAAAATGTGAATGCTTCTTTAACTGTGAATCAAGGAAAGATTTTACAAAAGTGTAAAAATAATCATAATAATCCATAATTGACTGATGGGTATGAAAAGGTAAGTCTTTTTGATAAACTTTCAATCCCCATGATTGTGATGGGTCTTTATATATTGCTTCATCTCTCTTTCGATTAAGATCACATTCGAAACGTGACTTTTCAATTACCAATTGGTGATCACCAATATTTGTCCAATTTCCAGTATATGGATCTTCTTCTCTTAATCGGTCTTGTTGATTAATCGCAAAATACTTNAATAGATCACTTCTAACATTATGTCCGTGATGAATTGCCGTTGCTAAAACTTGACCCTTACCGCTTTTAAATTTTATCGCNTTATTATAATTTATATCTATCATGATGCTCAACAATTGTAATGTCAAATATTGTCTTGGAACACCTTANCTTGATTATANCTAGATTAAATACAAAATATCAGTTAAATCATTAACTTTTTTTAAATCTCTNTAATAATATGAGTCTTTCNCCAAAGCAAATAGAAAATTATCGACTTAACGGTTTTCTGGGGCCNTTCAAAGCCTTTGATGTTGANGAAATGTCTGAGATTCGCAATCATATAAAATCTAATGTTTTGATTTATACTCCAAGTAATTACCCTTCAAATAAACACTGCCGCCATCTAGATGACCAAAAAGTTTTCGATATCTGTTCTCACCCTTCAATCATAGAAAAAGTAAGTTCTATATTTGGAGATGATATTATCTTATGGAGATCACATCTTTTCCTTAAGCCAGNTGGAGCAGCTGAAGTCCCTTGGCATCAAGATCGAGATTATTGGCCACTTGAACCCGTTGTAAATATTTCAGCTTGGCTTGCCATAGATGAGGCAACCAAAAAAAACTCATGCGTCCAAGTGATCCCAGGGTCTCATAAAAGGATCATACCTCATATTGAAGTTCCAAAAGCCAAAGATACAATATCAGAATTTGAGAAAATGGCTGATCCTGATGAACTGAAAAAAGAAAATCCACCGGTAGATATGGAATTAAAGCCCGGGGAATTTTTTATTTTTAATAATTTAACGTTACACAGATCAGCCCCAAACATTTCTCAAGCTCCTAGGATGGGGATCGCAGTAAGATTAACAATTCCTATGGTGAAAATATACCATGAGGATATTTTTAAGGATCACTTTGCTGTATTATTAAAAGGTNAAGACAGGTACGGCTTTAATAATACAATCAATAAGTCAGAATTTAGACCTCAAAACGATTACAATTAAGTTTAAAGCAACTTTAAAATAAACTTTTATTTGTCGAAATATCTTATGTTGGGAGGATTTTGAGACATTTTTTCAATATAATCCATTGTTCCATCAGTTCCTCTAAACTCTAGATAGACTTCATGATGCTTTCTACTTTCCCATTCTTCGTAAAACGTGATTTGATTTTCGTCATCTTGGTTAACATATGCTTCAATTGAAACATTACCTTCGTAGTCTCTCGTACCGGGAAATATATCATTATTTGCCCACTCCATAAACTCTTCAGAACCGCCTGGCTTAACAAAAAAATCAGCAATAACTATACAACTCATTTATAATACTCCATTTTCTTTTATGAATTAATTAATTGATATCGAATCCAGGTCGTAATAATACTTAATTAATTGAATTACATTCAAATAGTAAATATTTCTTGAACTATTGAATACTAGAAGAAATATTATGATTGTTAATAAATGATCATTCTATAGGAAATTTTAATTAATTTTATAGTGTANTTTAAAGGCAGTNAAAATAATTGAACCCAAGAAAATGATGAAATTTGAACAAAAACTTTCCAATCTACTTGATCAGGTAGAAAAACACTCTTTGAGTAATGAGAGCCAAAAATTTATATCAAAAGATATNATATCTAAATTCTTTGACATAGGCCTATTTAATGTACTCATCCCCTCTTCTTTAGGCTTTGGTGAAATTCAGTTGAAAGATTATTTAAAAATTGTTTCCCAAATATCAAGTGTCGATGCATCGACTGGTTGGTCGTATATGTGCGGCACAACACTTAATGGAGCAGCGGCCTCTTTTCTCCCCGATAACGCTATAGAGTCAGTTTTCAAAAAAGATAATACTTTCCATAATACAATTATCGCTGGACAGACGTCTCCTAGAGCTACCGTTGAAATTATAAATGGGGACATTCACATTTCAGGTCAATTTAAATTTGCTACAGGTGGTACACATGCCAACTGGATAGTCTGCGGATTTNACCACCCCGATGACAACCAGCATTATNTAGCATTGGTCCCATCAAAAAATGTTGAACTGNCAGGNGGATGGAATACAATTGGGCTGTCCGGTACGGGGAGTGTTGATTTTTCAATAGATAAACTAAAAGTCTCGGATGACTTTATATTTCGACATGACTCTATAAAGCCATTAAGAGAAAAATCTTTTTTTTCGTCAGGACTGGTAAGTGTTATGTTGGTTGGACACGTTGGCGTAGCTCTGGGCTTGGCCGACCGTGCTATTAAAGAAATTAAAAAAATAATTTTTCACGAAAAAGCNTCTGGAGCTCTAATTGAACGACAAGATTTTCAAATTGAATTTGCTAGAGAAACTTCCAGATTAAGTTCACTAAACTCATATTTCAGTAATGCCCTTGATGAGCTTGAAAAGTCTAGACAAAATGATCTNAACCANCTAGATAGTGAAGACAATCTAAGGCTTGCTTCAGTGTTTGTAACNGAAGAATGCGCNAAAATTATTAGATTTTGTTANGATAGAGCAGGAACACATGCTATCCATGTCAATAGTATTTTGGGAAAAGTTTTTAGGGATTTCCATGTCGCTAATCAACATATATTAATTGATATTACTCAGTATCAAAAGTTAGGATTAAAATTGTTGACAAAATAGGATANGCAATTTTTTTAATGATTATTCAACCCATTTGGGATAATCTGTATACCCTTTNTCTCNGCCTTTATAAAAAGTACTTTTGTCAGGTTCGTTTAAAGTAAGATCGTTCTTAAATCTAAAAGCTAAATCNGGGTTTGCTAAAAAGAGCTTACCAAAAATTAGCGCGTCGCAATGATTNCTATTCAANGCTTCTTTACCCCTTTTCCAATCATATCCACCTCCAGCAATATATTTTTTTTTGCCATCAATACCATTAAATGCGGTTCTTAATCTGGCGCATACTTCATCAATACCCTCTTCCCGCAATCCGCTAAAACTTTCAACAACATCCAGAAATGCTAAATTCATTTCAGNTAATTGATCCGCAAGCGCGCCGTAAGTTTCAATCATATTTTCTTCTCCTCTNTCGCCGTTNATATCTCCGGAAATAGGTGAAATGCGATAACCTACCTGATCTGGCTTCCACACCTCGCAAACGGCTTCTACAACTTCTATGCAAAACCGCATTCTGTTTTTAAGAGTCCCCCCATAGGAATCTGTTCTATTATTTATACCTGATCGAAGAAATTGTTCAAGCAAATAGCCGTTTGCTCCATGAATTTCAACCCCATCAAAACCTGCATTTTTAGCTCTGATCGCAGCTTGTTTAAACGAATTAACGAGCCCGACGATTTCACTGGTTTCTATTGATCGCGGTTCTGAACATGGTACGCGCTTCATTGAGGAGTCTATAGGGACTAAATTTGANCAACGCTTACTGGTCGCTGAAATAGGTTTATTACCGTTGGGCTGTAAAGAAAAATGACTCACCCTCCCTACATGCCATAGCTGGCACCATATTTTTGACCCCTTTGAGTGGACTAAATCAATAATCTTTTTCCATTCAAATTCTTGAATCTCTGTAAATATTCCTGGCTCNGCATAATAGCCTGTTGCTGTATCAGATACGTTGGTTGCCTCNGTTATAATGTTCGATGCTCCATTATTTCCAGATCTTTGTGAGTAGTATTTTCCCATAAGGGNATTAGGCATGTGCCCAGGCATTGTTGCTCGAAGGCGAGTAAGGGGTGCCATAAAAAGTTTTTTAGAAATGTTTTTTCCGCTTTTATATTTTTTAGTCATTTTATCTTAGGATAATGGATCAAAATAATACGTTAGTTCGGNAATAACACTATCATTATNAAATGAGCATTGAACATCAACCTCTATATATTTNATACCTTTCTTAACATTTGTAATACAGCTTTTATAACTTACTGTTTGGTTTGATTTTATATTTTTAATGCATTGAAACTTATAGTTTTTGACAACAACCCCTTTGCTCTTCTTTTTTAAGTTTGATAAATAATATATGTGAACTATTACCAATTGAGAACATATAGCTAGCGCAAGTCCAGGACCTAGAACATATCCATCTAGGGATAAAGTGTTGCCGCTAAAATTCATTGAAACATCGGTTTTAAGTCCGTCCACTTTGTAATCAAGAATTTCAAATTTGTTTAAAGGAGCTATATTTTCATTNAGACCNTTGTTTGATTCCTCTATTTTGTAAGATCTATAGTTAATTGACCCTTTAAAGGATGAATTTTCAAGATCATATAATACTTTAAAGTTTGTTCCGTTGATTTTATGTAAACTTTCTTCCGTAAGAAACAATANAGGTTTAAGCGTTTTTTTTCTTATACCTTTTNTACAAAGAATCTCAAAACTCTGTATATCCAAAACTAAATCATCCTTCACAATTTTTCTTATCGCAGCATCTATAAATTCACAAACAGGAACAGCCGACAANTGAAAACCTCCTAAAGAATGTGGATGAATACTTTGTTGAGTTATTTGAACCTCAAAAGATGAATTTTTTTGGCCAATATTAATGCTCCCAATTTTAAAGATATCTCTTTTCTTTGGGTCAATAAGGTTGTTAAGAAATTTAGATGAAAAATTTTCAATTTCAATTTTTGTTAGATTTTTTTCTTTTGAGAAATCAAAACCTTCTAATGATAATTGTTTGTGACCCCCTTTCATTGATTACGTTCCTTTTAAATATTGCCTTTAGCATTATATCTAATTAAAAGAGTTGACCTGTCAAAGGGTGACAAATTAATATTTGAAGCATGGAAGGTGTTACAGTGAAAAATAAATATCGAACCTTTTGATCCTATTCCACTGTAAATATCATTTTTATTTGCTTCNTCTCTAATTATTTCGTTTGGCAAAGAGTAGGANAAATTATCCCTTCTAAGTTTTGGATACGATTTTTTTTCCTCTTCGTTCATGTTNTCTCTGTGGGGGACCTTCACAAGACCCCTTTTGTGGCTCTTTGGAATTACCATTATTGGTGAGTTATGAGGCTGAATATCATCTAAGAATATTGATATTGAAATCATCTCAGCTCTAGGATACTTTTCAAACCAATAGCAATAGTCTTGGTGCCAATCAAAATGTCCGCCAGTAAAGGCGGATTTTATATTTAACTTGCTGTTTAAGGGGTAAACATCAGTTTTTAGTAATGAACTAGCAATATCAGTTAGAAAGAATGAAGATACAAAATCGTTGAAATACTTTATACTATCATGAGGGTTTCTTACCAGTCTAATTGAACCATCGTCTTCATAAAGTACCTCAAAATTATTCGAGCCCTTTTGGATTTTTTCAATGGTTTTTGATACTTCATTTCGAATGTCATTTACCTTAGCAATATCTAAATATTTATCTAAAAATAAATAGCCATTATCATCAAAAAATTTTAGATCATCTTTTTTAATCACAACANCTATTTCAAGTAAGATTCTGAAACGTCAATGACGTGTTGAATTTCTGACTCGCTAGTTGGCCAACTTGGAGCAAACCTTAAATAACCATCTGGTTGAGATATAGCTACACTATTGGACGNCATCTCTTTGAATATTGTTGGNGTATCCAACCCATCAGGGGGAGTCATAGCTAACACAGAAGACCTTCCTTCAACGAATTTTGTTCTCATACTCTTAAATCCCAAATCAAGCAANCCGTCTTCAAGTTTGTCATGAAGATTCTGAATGTGCTCTGCGATTTTATCCATTCCAATATGGAGGTGGCACGTTATTCCAGCTTCAAGTGCTGCAAATCCCAAGCTGTTTGACATACCCATTTCGACAACTGATGGTTTTTTTCTTACTTCNAAATCGTATCTAAGTAAATCTGGTTTTCCAAAAAGAAACTCTTCTCCATCCACAAAACTCATCCAACCGTTTCGTCTACTTAAAACTAGTTTTGACATAGATTCAGGATNAATGTATAAAATTGCAGAACCTTCCGATCCCATCAGCCATTTGTGTGTTGGGGCCATCAAATAGTCAATTTGTTCATTTCGAACGCTGAAATCAATTGCACCAGCAGATTGTGCGGCATCAACCATCAACTCAGCACCATATTTTTTACATAGCAATGAAATGTCTTTGATGGGCATTAATAACCCAGTTTGAAATTGAGTAGAGCTAACAGCAATTAGCCGAAGACCTTTCTTNAGCTCCTTTTCAATTTTATCAAGACCCTTTGCAGGCTCTTCATAAAAATCAGATAGATCATTCATGACAATTTCAAGATCAAATATCGATGCAGTGCTTTTTATTGGAGTTATCACAGATGGAAAATCGCCATTAAATAGCATTATCCTGTCACCCTGTTTCCAATCTATCATTAGGGAGATGTTACTTATAAGACTGCTCGTACTAGTGCCAAGTCCAATATCATCTCCATCACAATCCAGCAGAAGACCCAGTTTTTCTCTCAAGCGATTTCGTTGATTTGACCACAGAAGATACGCTCCGGCACCAAGACTAGAATAAGTTTCAAACCAATGATTTAAAGTAGTTTTAATAAGGTTTGAAGGGGGAGTAAATGCAGCATAATTAAGATATGATTTAGCTGAAATATTATCAAACAAGGCTCTGCTGCCCAGCTTGATGTTATGGTTTGCTTTAGGTTCTTGAGCGATATTTGTCATATTCTACTTGAGCCCCAATTGCGAACTGGCGTAAACAAGAGCTCTATTAGTATTTACCATAGCTACCGCTAAATCGTCAATAAATCCTTGTAAAAGTTCAAACGCAACAGCAGTTTCTTCCGAAACAGTGTTGACCAGTTCATTATAGGTGGATAGTTCTATCTCCATGAGGGTTGTTCTTTCACAAGCAATTGCAGAGGCGGATCGTTTGGAATTATCAAAAAATGATAAATGCCCTAAGGGTCGTCCAGGGGGAACAAGCGCTATTTTACCATGTTTATTTTCTTTATTTATCTTAAATGACTTTACGATGAGTACAGCTCCACTCACAATAATATAGAATGACTTGCCAATGGAGTTTTCAGAAAATATAACTTCACCCTTATCCAGTTTAACCATGTGAGATTTCTTGCAAAGTTTTTGAAGAGATTCGCTATCGATACGTTTGAAGATGTGAAGGTTTTTCAAATTACCAATTTTAAATTTGGCACCACTCTCTCTTCGTTTTTCTATACCTTGTTCTTCAACAGAAACTTTTGGTAGTTTATTTAAAAATTGCAGTTTTACATTCTTATTTGAAGTCATCAATTGGCTTATTTCTTTTATCGTTGCTCCTGCTCTGTTAGCAATGTTTTTTAAAAATTCAACAAATCCTGACGTTTTAAATATTGATGCAAGTTCGTATATTTTCTTATTGATGACAATGACAGATGTTTTTTCATTTGCTATTGCTGTACCAATTCTCATATCATTTAAAAAAAACGCTAACTCACCTAAGAAATCATTTTTTTCATATGAAGCGATCCTCTTTTTCTTTTCCAGGCCTTCTCTAATAAAAAGATCTACTGAACCTTCGATGACAATATAAATGTCTCCGCCTTTATCGCCTTGCGAGAAAAGAGAATCGCCTTTATTAAAATCTTCAATCGTTGAAATTAAAGATATGGTAGTTAATTCAACTTCAGATAGATGTTTAAATAAAGAGCAATTCTGAATTCCTTTAAAAAATATACTATCCTTTTTACGTAGACTATTCATTTTATAAACCCATGTCTCTAATATCTAATTTAATTTTACCATCAACTCTGTCTATAACAGCCATAGAATATTTTTGAATCTCAAACCAGGTTGAATCATTCCGAGTCAACGGTTCAGATGCTACTATTATAGAGGTGGATGCACCGTCTTTATCTTCATCGTACATTGCCCATTGTCCGTCGTGATCGCCAAACTTGTCACCGGCAGTGTACCATAAACTATGCATTTGTGGTGATAGTACAGCAGGACTAACTATATCTTCATAGCAACCAAAATCATATGTAAAGCACGTAGCTACCACACTTTTTCCATTTGAGATTATTAAATTAATTACCGAATGTGTGTCAATTTTAAACTTGTTTCTTAACAGCCTGATTTCTTGAATGGTTTTAAATGCTGCTTGGGCAATTTCTTCAGATGTATGATTCCTATATGGATCGTCCAGCATTGACAAAAATAACGCATAAATCCACTCACTATCTGTAGTGCCCTCAACTTTATTTGCTATTTCAGGTTTGCATTTTGCCGCTAGGGCAAACTTCATTTTGGGAAAATCTGCGAGGCCGCCATTGTGTGCTAGCGCAATCTTNGTTCCGCTAAATTGAAATGGATGTACGTTCGTTGTGTTAACGAGACTAAGGTGGCCGTACACCGTTGCTCGAATGTGACCTAAAACGCAATTGGCTTTCAGCTTTTTTGTTAAACCCATCAAAGTTCTATCGTACATTGGAAGTTCGATAGATTTGTAAGTATATGGGTCGTCTTCATAAATCGAACCATTTTCCCATGCCTTAAAACCTGTGCCAGCAACGTTCATAAAATTTTGAACTGAAGAATCAGTAGCTTGACGNGTTAGACTCTGATCGGAGTCTGTAATTANGGAAGAGACTTGTATGTCATCGCCTAAATAACCAACTAATCTGCACATATTTTTCCTATAAAATTTATTGAAATGNTTNCAAATTTAAATAAATATCTATTTAAAACCGATTTTAGTTTCAAACGGATTTGGAAAATCAAAACCCTCAGCTTCAGGAAAATGAACTACGGATGAAATAAATCCCCAAGGAATTAAAATTGAGGATTCAAGTAGTTTTTCTTTTGTGGAATTGTCCTCTTGAAGAACAGGTGTTTTGAGACCCGGGTGAAAAATCCATATTCCATATTCATCATAGCCTACAACTTTGACGTAGATTTTATTTTTATCAATTNCTAACTCTTTCAAAANCTCATGTCCATCAAGAACCAACATTACAATGTCGTTTAAAACATGATCAATTTTCATTGGAGAATGCTTCATAGATAACCCTTTCGAATTAGTTGAAACTTAAAAATAAATTATTATTCAAACAGATACCGCGCGCAAGGCAAGATGAATATTNATTCATAGTTTGTCATGTCCAAAAACTCTAATTCAGTGACGACTTTNACCCCAAGGTCTCGAGCTTTATCAAGCTTTGACCCTGCAGATTCACCAGCTACGAGATAGCTTATNTTNTTGCTCACAGAACTACTCACTCTNCCACCGTATGATTCCACTATTTTTTTAGCATCGTCCCGTTTAAGTTTTTTAAGAGTTCCAGTAAATACAAAGCTCAAATTNTCAAATCTTTTATCTAATGAATTTGATCTTTGCATGAATTCAACTCCGCGTTCAATGCAATTTGAAACAATTGCAGTATTTGACTCATCAGACCAAAATCTAACTATAGCATCTGCAACAATAGGGCCCACCTCATTAATGTTTTCAAGTTCTTCAAATGTTGTGCTTTGAAATTTCTCCAGATCAGATTGAAAATGATCTTCCAAAACCTTAGACAAATGGGAACCAATATTTCTAATACCCAAAGCATACACAAATCTTGCAAACGTTGTTTTTTTTGATTTTTCAATTGAGGTTAAAATATTATGAGCTGACTTTTCGGCCATTCTCTCAAGGTTTACTAAGTCATCAAATCTTAAAGTAAAAATGTCATCGAACGTATGTATTAATTCCTTATCAACAAGTTGGTCAACAAGTTTTTCTCCAAAACCATCAACATCTAATCCACCTTTTGAAATAAAATGTTTAATTCTGCCTTTAGTTTGAGCGGAGCATAGCAAATTAAAACACCTTGCTACAGATTCTCCTTCAGGACGTATGATTTCTTTATCACAACTTGGACATAGCTTTGGTAATTGATATCTGTTTGCGTTTAAAGGCCTTTTGTCTTTGACAACTTTTACTACTTCAGGAATTACATCACCAGCGCGTTGAACCCAGACAGTATCTCCAATTCGGATATCTTTTCTATCAATCTCATCCTGATTGTGAAGTGTNGCATTAGTCACTATCACACCCCCAACATTTACAGGCCGTAGCTTTGCAACAGGAGTNATAGCACCAGTTCGTCCAATGGATGCTACAATATCGATAACGGTGCTGGTGACTTGTATAGCTTTAAATTTACCTGCTATGGCCCAACGCGGCGACCTACTTCTTGTCCCAAGGATATTTCTCTGATCAATATTGTTAACTTTGAAAACTGTCCCGTCGATTTCGTACGGCAAGTTGTTTCGTTTATCTTCTAATTTTTTATGGTAAGAAAGTATTTGATCAACATCGTTTGTTAAAACTATTTCGCTGTTCACAGGAAATCCCCATTCAGCTAATGCAGATAAAAAGTCCTTATGCGATGAAAAGGTGTTACCAGTAATATTTCCAGCTTCGTAGCAAAAGATAGATAGCGGTCTTTTAGCGGTAATGGATGGATCAAGCTGTCTTAAACTTCCAGCCGCCGCATTTCTTGGGTTTGCAAATAGTGGCTCGTTGTTATCTTCTCTTGCCATATTCAACTTTTGAAAATCCTTTTTTAACATAAAGACCTCACCTCGAACTTCAAGAAGGTTTGGGAAATTTCTTTTATCGTTTCTAAGTGCTAGCGGTATGGAACGAATGGTTNTAATATTTTGGGTAATATCTTCACCCATTGTACCATCACCACGTGTAAGCCCACGAATCAACGACCCGTCTTGATATATAAGTTCTACTCCAATGCCATCCAGCTTTGGCTCTGCAACAAATTGAATGTCTCCAATTTCTCCAAGGCCTTTTTTTGTACGGTCATAATAGGCAATCAATTCGTCACTATTCATTGCATTTTCAAGTGACAGCATCGGAATACTGTGCTCCACAGATGTAAATGNTGCTAGCGGTGCTGCGCCTACTCTTTGAGTAGGGGAATCAGTAGTAATTAGATCAGGTCTCTTCGTTTCAAGCGTATCTAATTCCCTGAGCAAGGTATCGTACTCGATGTCCGATATGATTGGATTATCCAGCACGTAATAATTGTAGTTATGATCATTAATAGTTCTTCGCAATTCGATAATTCTATTTTCAAGGTCCTGCATATTAAAATTTACCTTCCGCGCGTTCCTTAAAATATTTCATAGGATCTACTAAGTTCATTGTTACAGGCTTGAGCAAACCTGAACTATCAATTGGTGTTGCAAGCACGCTTCCGTTAATTAATTCAACAGTAAAAAAATACGTAATATAGTTTGCTGGGTTTGCAAGAGGGTCATATCTGAAGGAAAATCGATCAGCCGTTTTTGAAAAGGGAACCTCGCGATATCTTGGTTGCGAGTCCGTTCTATAAAACAAACTCACTTGTTTTATTTGATCTCTTTCGTAATCGGTAAATACTTCTAGATCAAACCCTCGGGAATTGAAAAGTACTTTGTGTGGGTGATGAAATATTTTCTTACNTGCTAAAAACTTTGATTTTTCAATTTTTGAATCAAGCTCTTGGCAAAATAAGATACNAGTACTTAAAAGTAAAATTAGNGCTTTAATGGTTTAAGCCTTATCCATTTACAAATGTAATACATTTTTTATACCAGTGATCATACGTCACTTGTTTGCGAATCATGTAATCCGTAGTACATCTTGAGTTTGCTTCGCAAATATCAGAATTTTTTCCTCTCACATTAGAATGCATTACGACAACATATTTTTTAAAAGGCTTTTTAGCNTACTGCCCCATATTTGCTAGCGCAGAAACTGCAAAGCTTAAATCATCATTGGATCTATTTCTACTTACCATGATTTCAACTTGATAAATTCGCTCACCTTTTTCTGTGTAGATTTTTAGACCCGTAAGCTTTGGAGCGCTGTGATTGCGTTTAAAGTACTGAGGNGTCATAGCTGCAATTTGTTGATCTGTAAATTTAGGCTTGGCCTCAAGAATTGTTAAAAAAGCCAGAAGAGTAAATATGGTATACTTCAATATTTTGCCTTTCTTTTAGTAATCAAAAATAAAACAATTAAAATAATTAATGCACCAAGTACAACAGCTTGCTGAATTTTTTGAGGGTAATATACTATTGAAGCAGCTTCAATAGTATAAGGTTCATTCATGAAGTCTTTTAGATCAAATTTCCACCACAAAGAATCGTTTGATATTGAATCGGCATTTGATCTAAAAATTACGCCAGGAAGCATAGCAACGAATTTGAAAGTGTCATCGTTCAATTGAATTGTTACGTTGGCCTCAGATAAATACTTTCGCATTCTTACAATTGATTTATCGACAAAGTTTTTTGGCAATGAANCTGTAAATGGCCTAAAATTAGTTCGAATTAATTCTTCTGGAAGAATTAANGGTTCCACTTTTTCTAGATCATCATCATTCAATATTTCAAACAGCTTTTTATCTTCCTTGGCTTTGAAGAAAACTCCATTAAAGTGATTTAAAATACGCTCTCGAATTAACGCTTTGACGTTTAGTTCAGCACCTATGTCTTCCATAGCTTTCCTTAAGCTNTACATGACCACTTCTATTTGCGCAATACTTTCAGACTTTTTATTGCCAGGATTATACAAGACTTTTGACAACATNGGGTATTTACCATCAACCCCTCTTCCGTCAAAAATTTGAGTTAAGACATAGGTGTCTGAAAAAAAACTTTCTTTTTTTTCAACCGAAACGGGGTATCGAAGAGAGCCAAATTTACCATTCTCACCTAAAAGATTTTCACCCATTAGAAGACTTTCTGCAGACCGTAAAAATATAGGGCTCTCTGAATCGCTATCTAGTCTTTGATCTTCAATAATGTTCCATCTGTCAGATGTTGGTAGAACGAAATCCTTATCGTATATATCTCTCTTATCCCCTTGCGACTCAATTTTCATAAGATATCTCGCATCTGGGAAAACAGAGACGCTGATCAGTGTTTCAGCGCAACCCGTAAAAAATAAAAAAATAACTAAAAATAAATGCCTGTGATTCACCATGGCACAATTTAAGAGAACAATTTCAGTCTAAAAACAAAAAGGGCCATCAATCGATAGCCCTTTTTGTTTGNATAAATCGTCAAGGATTAAAATGTCATACGTAATGAGTTCTGTAAATTTCTAATAATTAGTAGAGCATCAGCCCCAGTAACATCTCCCGTGGGATTAAATCTGTTGTTCATCATATCGACTTGCATAATTCCGCGTTCGGTGCAAATGGCCATAGCGTTATAAGCAAAATGACTGCTTGGCACATCACTAAATCTGCTTTGAGACTCNCCAAAGTATTTTGTTTCCAAGCTTTCATCGCGGGTTGCTACNACCAAAAGTCTTTGAACAGCCATTGCATACGTTGCTCTATTAATATTGTCATCNGGGTAAAAATTTCCATCTGGTTCAACATTCATAACTCCGTATCGAATCATATCTTTGATCCACGTTTCAGCCCAATGATTTCTGGAGTCATTTGGTACAGCAATGNCGCTGTTTTGAGCGGCTTGTGAAGGGCTTTGAAATCCTGCTGTTTGTGCAGGCATCCTATCAAACAACACCCCAATTTTNAGCTCTTCTGAAAATAAGACCGCAAGGTCTGCCCGGTTGATTCTTTCCTTAAGCGCAACTTTCCTGCCAACAGGTGTTCCCGGCATTGCGCGAACGATTTTTTGGGAAAGCTTCCATTTTCCATCAGCCAATCCTGAATACTCACCGCGCTTGTTAACCACACTTTTAAAATAATCTTCAGCATCATCAAACTNGTAATTATAAAGNAGGGCAACNCCNTACCAATATTGAGACCCCTCATGCTCTNTATCTCTTTTTAACCCTTTTTCAAGATAATTTTCAGAACGCTTGAACCATCGTTTTTCAGAATCGCGCATGTTAATCCAAATTCGACCGCTTAATGCAAGAGCGTCGGGATCTTTGCTTCCTTTGCTCGCACATTTATCAGCATAATTTTTAGCTTCTTTGTTGTTACCCATTTTTGCGTTGGCAAGTCCCAGACCACCAAAGCCTAGCGCAAACTTTTTATCTAAATCCACCGAACGTTGAAACGATTTTATTGCTTGTTGGTAATCTTCGTTCTCAATTGCTCGCATGCCAGCTTTGTAATGATATTCTGGAGTATCAACNTCGCTCTGCGGTTTTGTTGCACACGCGGACATCAATAGCAAGGCNAATATGGAAAGTGTAGGGGTTAATTTTCTTAACATAAGTTATTCCTTAAAAAATTATACGCAGTGAATATAGGCTCAAATATATTTAAAAAAAATAAGCGTAATCTATAAATTTGCNCCGCATCACACGAGGGCAATATGTATTGCTTCCTGCTTGTGAATTGGATAATTTGTAGTTGTATCGATACCTTATATATAGAGGTAGGTTCAATCGACAAATAANGAAAGTATAAATAGTGAAAATGATAAAAAATATATTAGCGTACATTATAATTGTATCTATGTGNGTTTTGGTGGCACAGCAAAAGGCTACGGGCGTTGGTTATGGGTTAACTAAAGANGCTGCTATTGAGCAGGCTAAAAGAGATGCAGTCGAACAGGGACTTGGAGCTTACATGACTTCAACAACAACGGTTACCGCTACTTCTATTGAGGACAATATCTACTCAAAAGCGCAAGGGTTTGTTAAAACATTTAAAGTAATNAAAGAGTCTAAAGGTCCCGATGGTAACTTCGAGATCACCATTGAGGCTGAAGTGACCGACATGATTGACCAGGTAATGGCCGACGAAGCGGCGCTGCAAACTCTCTTAAATTCTGTAAATCGTCCTCGAATCATCTTCTTGATGAAGGAGGAAAATCTAATTGATAATACCGCTACAAATTTTGCAGAGACCAAGCTACTAGCTACTTTTTACGATCGAGGATTTGACGTTGTGGATAGACAATTAGTTCAAGCACTCAAAGGACAAGCGGATTACACGCAGGCGTTAGCTGGAAATGTTTCCGCTGCCGCTAAAATTGCATCGCAATTGGGTGCCGAGGTTATTGTGATTGGAACAGCAAAAATTTCTTCGGGTGGAAAATTTGGTCCAATGTTCTCCGGCCAGGCGGACGTCAACGGTAAAATCGTACGCACCGATACGGGTGAGATACTCGCTGTGGTGCCCTCTGTCAATGGAAAGCATCCCCATATATCAGCCTCCACTGCTGGAACAATGGCAACCAACAAGGCAGCTGAAGAGCTTGGTAATAATATTATCACTCAATTGATAACCAAGTGGAGCACACAACAATCAAACTTCACAAAGATATATGTAGTTCTTCAAAAAGCCGACTTCATGTCTTATATGACGTTTGAATCGTTTTTAAAGGCACAAACGGTTTCAGGAATTCGAAACGCATATGCCAAGAGCCTAAACGATGGAGTGGCGGAGTTTGAAGTAGAGTTTGAAGGAAAGGCGCAAGCCTTGGCAATGGGTCTTGCTCAAACAAGCCCTGACGGTCTATCTATTAAAGTAACAGGACTCAGTGGTAACAGAATCACCGCTGAGGTTGCACAATAATTAAAAAGGAATAAACATGAAGAAATTTTTATTCATAATCACAGCACTGTTCGGACTTGTGTTTGCGCAAGGCGTAGTCACGCAGCTTGATAATGGTAGTATCAACTATTCCGACCAATCGATCACCGCTGTCGGAATTGGGTTTGTTCCAACGAACGCTGTAAACGCAGGACAGGCCAGAAGAATGGCTTTGCGCATCGCAAAGCAAGATGCCATGAGACAGCTTATTGAGATTGTTAATGGAGTGACTCTAACCAGTGAAACCACAATGAGCGGTGCAATGGTAGATGATGTGATCAATACCAAAGTGAGAGGATTCATTCGTGGTGCGCGTCCAGTGGGTCAACCAAAATATCTAAGCGACACTTCCGTTGAAATGGAATATTCTGTTCCTATGAGTGGAATTTCAGATATAATTTTACCTCCAGTTACCGTACCCACGCCCAATCAGCCTGGATCAGATAACGCAAGTGCTGCACCTGGTGGCGATGCTACCCAGGCAGGTGGAGTCACTGGAGTGATTATAGATGCAAGAGGCCTAAAAGCTCGACCAGCTATGGCTCCGCAGATCTTGGACCAAAATGGTAATGCTATTTACGGGCCTGGCAAATATTCAAGAAAATATGCTGTGGAAAATGGAGTTGTTGGTTATTCGAAAACACTTGAAGCCGCACAAAAAGACCAGCGCGTCGTTGGCAACCCCATTGTTGTAAAAGGAGTTGGTATAGCTGGAACCAATCGTACAGACATAACCATTAGTAATGCCGATGTGTCAAAAATTAATATGGCAAATAGAAATTATAAAGTACTCAACGATTGTAGAGTACTCATTTTAATAGATTAATATAAGGAATATCATGAAGTTTAGTTTTTTTCAATTATGGATAGCGCTTAGTCTCACTTTGGGATTTGCCCAAAACGATCTCAAAGAACAAACCGCACCTGATCCCTTGGATTTGAAGATCGGTGATGAGGCGCCTTCTTTTGCCCTGATGTACGAACCCGGAAAGTTTGAATTNCTTAAAAACTGGTCCGAAGTTGAAGGTAAAAAGCTTCGCAAGAATGTTACCCAGCCAAACCGTTATGCGGTTGTGCTTAGCTTCTTTGCAACATGGTGTCAGCCATGTATGAAAGAGTTGCCATTACTTGAAGAGGTTTATAAAGAGTATAAGGACACACGAACAAAGTTTTTTCTCATCGATATTACTGATGCAACTCGCAACAATCCTGGTGAGGTATATGGTATGAAATATGCTGATGCGCCAGAGGCAAAGGACTTTTTAAAGAAAAAAGGGATGACCATGCCCATACTATATGATAGGAGAGGGCATACCATGAAACGATACAATGCCATGAAACTCCCAAGGCTCTTTGTTATGGATGGGTATCGCAAAATTACTTTCATGAGAAGAGGGTTTCATGAAGGGGAAGAAGAGAAATTTGTAAAAGATTTATCTGAGGAGATTGAAAAGCGAGTTAAGGCACTCCCTCCGCTTGCTAATTGATTGAATCATACTAATTCTGATAATTCAATAAGATAGAAAGAAAATAATGAAAATATTTTATCGTCTTTTTTGGAGCCTGATAGTTTTTGCTGCGCTGATACCTTTAAATGCACAAGTTACTGAGGGCAAACAAACCGTTGCTGTTCTTGAGTTTGAGGGGAGGGGTATCAGTCAGCTCGAATCCAAAACCCTTACCGACAGACTGATGAGTGAAATGGTGAACACGGACGCGGTTATCATGGTTGAGCGCAATCAGATGGATGAAATATTAAACGAACAAGGTTTTCAGCAGTCAGGATGTACCTCATCGGAATGCGCTGCTGAGGTCGGTGCTTTATTAGGTGTTCAAAATATGGTATCAGGATCTTTTGGTAAGCTTGGAAATTCCTATACAATAGATGCAAAAATGTTTTCCGTTGAAACCGGAGCAACCATTCGCACGGTAAGTAAAACGTATAAAGGTGCAGTTGACAACTTATTGACTGTCATTGAAGTAGTAGCATGGGAGATCGTAGGTCTTCAACCACCACAAGACAAACTTGATATCTTAGCGGCGGCTGACCCCGCTCTTGCCGCAAGCGTTCAGAAATCTGGTGGAGGAAAAACGCTACGCAGATTAATGTGGACAACGCTCTTACTTGGTGGAGGAGCGGCGGCTTATTTAGCATCCACAGTTGAGGACCCGGTTCCACTTCCAGANCCACCAACACTTCCTGGAGGGTCTAACTGATGAAACAATTATACTTTTTATTTTTTGCGCTTTCAATAGGATTTGCCCAGGTGCCAAAAGTTTGGTGGGTTGATGGAATTAATGGCAATGACAACAACAATGGGCAATCAGAAGCAACNGCNTTNAAGTCAATTCAAACGGTGTTTACAAATAATTACTTATCGGCGTATAACGATACAATCTATGTCAAGGAAGGCACGTATGATTTTAAAGATGATAATGTGCAAACCTCTGCAGGGTTTGTACTTGTTGGCGTATCGGGCGCTGAAAAAACCATCTTTGATGCNGGATCAACAAACAGACACTTTTATCTTTTCGTCTATTTTAGTGATCGCGACAAAGGTCGCAAGCAGAAATTTGAAGGGATCTCATTTATAAACGGATATNATGATGGTGAAGGAGGCTCTATAANATCACAGCAATATAATGATATTTACTTTGATGCTTGTATCTTTGAAAACAATGAAGCTAAAAATTATGGTGGTGCAATAGAATCGTGGGGAAGCATTGAAATTAACGGTACTACCTTTAAAAACAATAAAGTACTAACTACGACCGGGTCAAATGAAGGTGGCGCACTTAGATTGTCTAACACTAGCAATGCACCTAACGCTGTTGCTATCATCAAAAATTCAAAGTTTATTGGCAACTCTGCCCAAGCATATAGAAATGCTCAAGGAGGNGCAATCAANNTTGATATAACAGCTGANATCATNAATACGACCTTTATTAATAATTATACCTTNTCCGGAGTTAATAATGATTTCACCATGNNCTACTCAGACTCAAGAGGTGGAGCATTATACATTNATGCAACNANCTATATTAATTATNAGTCTATCCAAGAAACCGTTCGCATAATCAACTCGACTTTTGATGGAAACTATGTTGATTCAGACCTTGAAACTTTGCCTGGTGAAATAAACGCTGCGTCGATTTTAGTCTCTGAAGGAAAGGTATACATGTTCAATAGCAGCATAACAAATTCTCATGTTAAGCATAAAGGAGATATCTATACCGGTATTTACCCGATACAACTTTATCAAGATTATGATGAAAATGACAAAGTTATTCATATAAGTGGCGGTAGTTTTGCCGCAGAATATTCCAATATTCAGTCATATAAAAATCAGCAATGGGGCGGTACCTATCTTTACGATACTTCACCCGGTTTTAAAGATCCGGCTAATGGGGACTTCAGTCTGTCTGATAAAAGTCCGCTAATTGGNCAAGGCAGTGCAACGTGGTCAGATCTTAATTATACTGCTCCTGACAAAGATATACTAGGNAACCCTAGACCAAGCCCTTCTGGAACAGCCCCGGATATTGGAGCCTATGAAAATGCAAACAGCGTAACCGATGCCCCCATGCCTGCTCGTAATTTTGTTGCAAAAGCAATTAGCTATGGAGCGCAGCTCAGTTGGTCGCCAAGCAGAAAGACGATATCAAGCAACGAGAACGCAGATAATATTCAATATCAAGTTTATGTAGATGGAAAAAACTTTGCGCAAACCTCTGATACTGTATTTGTGGTAAAAGGACTGACCCTCGATCAGACCTATTCAATATATCTAACCGCAAAAAATACATCTACATCGAAAGAGAGTGTAGCCAGCTCAACATATAATGTAACGCCACAATATCTAGGGCCATGGTATGTTGCGGTCAGCGGTGGTTTAACCCCTGAGGAGGGAGCCAATCAGAAAGAATATGGTAGTGCAACGTACCCAATTAACAATTTAACAAATGCTTTGAACGTAGTTTCAGAAGGCGACACAATCGTGATGATGTCCGGAACTCATAAAGGCCTGCTCAATCGTAATATTGAATTGAAAGATAAGCGGATTGTTATTACGGGAGATTTATCGCAAGGACCTGAAGCTACGATCATAGATGCTGAAAGCAAGGGTCGCCACTTTACAATTACAGCATCCGACTATAATAATACTATCGACACGACAATGGTCATTCAAAATATCACCTTAAAAAATGGAAAGACCACTGCACTTGGAACTCAATGGGACGAAGGTGGCGGATCGATCAGGGTTTTNAANAATACTCGACCTAAGCTTTATAATATTATTTTTGATTCAAACATTGATGAAAATTCTGACACTGAAGAATACTNTACCAGAGTNATGGCTGGCGCGGTTTTGGTANCCAATTCAGGTNAAGTTCATATCATTTCATGCCAATTCATCAATAATAAAAGTATTGCCAATTCTTCAGTTGCTGGAGCTGGNGCTGTTTACATTAGTGATTCTTATGATAGTAATGTTAGTATAATTGATGGATCAATTTTTTATAGCAATGAATCAATTGGCAAGAGAGGCGCGTGGGGTGCAGCTCTCTATTCACAAGGAAGGGTAGACGTTACTAACTCGGTATTTTATAACAACACAGCAACTACTTCAGATGGTGGAGTTGCAGAGGTTATTCGGTACAGTGATATCTATGTGGATGAACTCAATTTAAATAAAACTTATAGCATTTTTGCAAACAATACCGTTGCTAATAATGCAGCGATTTCATCGGATGATATAAATAAAACGCATGGATTGTTTTATTATTCGTATGTAGATCCCAATCGTGAGTCACATTCTTTATACATATTTAATAATATCTTCTATGGAAAGAATTCCAGCGATGAAAATACTCCTCTTGTTCTTGCAGATATTGGGAACGTTTACTTGGATCACAACATCATTCAAGACAAAGATCAAGTAGAGCTATCAAGAGACGATTGGACCTTCGATAATTCTTACGATTTTGATCCTATGTTTAAGGATACAGCTAACGGAGACTACTTTCTTTCCGATCAGTCACTCGCACTGGGAAAAGGCGTTTCTTTATGGGAAATAAATAATTTACAATTTTACGCCCCTACAAAAGATGCACGTGGCAGAAAACGACCCTCTCCAAGTGGGAGCAATCCAGATCTTGGAGCGTACGAAAATTCACTATCAGAATCACCGTATCCACCGAAAGTGAAGGGCTTAGTAGCAAAAGGTGGCAGCAATCAGGTGGTGTTAAACTGGGAAGCAATGGCTGAAGCGGACTCTGTATATAAAATATATCAATCCGATCAAGCATTTTCCACTCTATCTGCAAATACTTACATAGGAAATACTACTAACACGAACTTTACGTCTTTTGGTCTTGACAATGCTAAACGCTATTATTTTAAAGTAACGGGTGTCAACAAACAAGGGTATGAAGGAGCACCAGCTAGTATAGCTATTTCCCCAACGCATACTGGACCAATTTGGTGGCTTGCTACTGATGGAAATGACGCAAACGATGGAAGTATTGGTGGACCTTTAGCCACGCTTCATAAAGCGATGGAAAAAGCAGCATCTGGGGATACAATAATGTTAAAACCAGGTACATATTATTTCCGTGACATGGAGTATCCATCTGAGGTAGGAAATCCCATCTCAGGATATTCTCGAAAAACTTTCGAAAAACTAGTCATTCGATCTCAAAAAGGAGCTTCCAATACTGTCATTGATGCGGGGTATCAAGGTAGACATTTTAATATGGAAATAGACCCTAATACATCGATGGACTCAACATTTCAGTTTATCGGACTTACGTTTAAAGGAGGGCGATCAAATGATAGGGGCGGCTCTTTTGTCATAGAGAGCTATTCAAGTGGTTTTAGTGGAGGAGGCCATCCCATTACCCGACCGAAATTTGTTGATTGCATATTCCGTGATAATGCTGCTGGCAATAGTAGTAGCAATAACAGTAGTTATGGAGAGGGCGGTGCGATCTACTCAGGTAACGCGAATCCAATCTTTGAGAACTGTGTATTTGACAGCAACTATGCAACCAGTGGTGGTGCAATCTATCTTTCTGGAAACCCTGAATCCGTTGCATACACACCTACCTACATACGTAATTCTAAATTTACCGATAATTCAGCTTCAGATGGAGGAAGCAACTTTGCCTCTGCGCAAGGTGGTGCACTCACGATTGGGTCAGTCCGCCACATAATTATTTCAAATTCAAGCTTTACCAATAATTCTGCAACTAGCCTGAACTCAAGCGCACGCGGCGGAGCGATATATATTGGTTCCGATTGGGACCCGGTGAATGTTGATGAAGTTTTGATCGTGAATACTCGCCTAAGTCGAAATGTCGCCGTGTCTCAAAGCAANGGCACAGCAAATGGTGGTGCAATATATATTGGCGGACCCACCATTNTGGCTAGCTCGGTAATCGATAGCAANTTCGCTATTATATCTTCGCCAAATTATAGCGCTATGGGCGGAGGAATCTTTGTTGATCAATACCCATTGAATAAAAATGGTGGAAGTCACAGAGGGTTTGTGGAAATGTTAAACAATACCCTTGTAAACAATGTTGTAACCGGACAATTCTCAATGGGTGGCGGATTTATGGACGTAAATATTGATCAACATGATGCCGCTATGTTTAATAATATTGTATGGGGAAACCGATCTGAAAATTCCAACGAACCTGTTGATGGAGTTGCGATAGGAACCAGTAACGGCAACCCAGTCTCAAGTACTGATTGGAGCGATTATAACAACATTCAAGATATCGAAGAGATCAAATCGTTTTATGGTATTGAGTTTGGCGAAAACACTATTAGTGTAGATCCAAATTTCAAAGGTGAAGGCAACTATCAATTAGCGGATAGCAGTCCAATGATCGGAGCAGGAACTCCTAAATTTCATGGCCATACCTCACCCCCAATTCAAGATATACTTGGTAATAAGCGACCATTGCCAGCTGGATCAAATCCAGACCTTGGCGCCTACGAAAACTCCTTAGCAGAATCTCCGTATCCTGATCAGGTACNAAATNTCATCGCTGAGGAACGTNCCAAAAGTGTAAAGTTAAAGTGGTCAGCAAACAACGCTCAAAACATTAAACACTATAACGTGTATTATTCTTTAGGCAAAACAACAAATAGAAATGAATTAACCAAAGCAACCAGCACAACAGATACAGTCTATACTGTTTCAAATCTTATTAATGGAACCGAATATCNTTTTGTTATTAGCGCGGTTGACACACTTGATTTCGAAGGTCCTTTTTCTAGTATCGTAACAGCCATACCAAAATTTGATGGACCTAATTGGTGGGTTAATGCAAACGCAGCAACGAGCGGAGACGGAAGCTATGACGCTCCATTTAAATATATTCAAGATGCGGTTAGCAGAGTCAAGGAGCGTGGGGATACCATTAGATTGCAATCTGGTACCTATGAAGAAACGTTTTTATCGTTCAGCGCTACAGATCAGTCAGGGGGTCAACCAGGGGGTCAACCNGGAGAAGATTTACATCAACATTTAATTAAGGAAATTGCGATAATTGGATCAGGTATAGAATCTACTATTGTAGATGCATCATATGGAGGATCGCACTTTAGTTTTAATGAGTTAGAAAAAGTATTGATTAGAGGTATCACTTTTACCAAAGGATTTAGTAATAGTTATGGTGGCTCTTTACAAACAAACAATGTTGATTCACTTGTGGTCAAAAATGTCGTTTTCAACGATAACAACTCAGAACAGGGCGGTGGCGCTGTAGCGCTAAATGGTGGATCAGCACACTTTACCAATGTTTTGTTTTCCAATAATAGAGTCACTTTGAATAATGATGATCAATCGGGGCTTGGCGGTGCAATTGTTTTGTTCAATGGTGGGCAAAGCGGGCAAGGACAGAACCTTGATTATTCAGATGCTGCCTTTATCANTTGTATATTTCAAGAGAACGGCATTACTAGCGATCGAGCTGGAGCTCAGGGTTTTGGGGGAGTTCTTCATGCAAATGACGGTACTGGTTTTGAAATAATTAGTAGCAGGTTTGAAAGGAACTATATCGATCTTATGAATGGCTCATCATTTGCTAGCGCATTAATCAATATTGATATTGATGGCTCTGCGCCATCTTGGAATGATTATCCAACTCCAGTTATCAGCCAGTCGCTTTTTGATGAGAATTACATAGAATCATTTGACGTACATAGCTCTCTGATTAACACCAGATCATCGCTTGAATTTAACAACAATCTAGTAATCAACAATTTTGTTGGGGGAAAGGGAGCAAACACGATGTTTAGTTTGAGTTCCGATCGTGACCAGAGTGGAACCAAAGCAACCTCTCATATTGTAAACAACACCTTCTACGGGAATGGTGGAAATGGATCATTTTTAGATGTTACAGGTAGCGATGAATACGTGAACGTTATCAATAATATCATCTGGGCGAATAATAAAGGAGAGAATCAAAGTAGCAACTTATATCAAGCTTCAGGAACCACGTTATACGTTGAAACGAATATTTTTGAATCTGATGTCTCAGGATCCTTTACTTCTGTAAATAATATCAATGAAGACCCCAAACTCCGCAACCCAGCGAGCGGAGATTTTAGGTTGCAAGGCAATAGCCCTGCGGTTGATGCTGGAGTAGAAACAGGCGATGTTTTTGACTATCGAGGATATTATCGAGTAGGTGCTCCTGATATTGGAGCATTTGAATCTGGTGCAAGCAAGTACATTCTCGCAATTCAGGACGATATCGTTGGCGATAAGGATACCACCTTTGTTACNCGCGAAGACACGCTTGAGTTCACAATCACCACAAATGATATTGAAGGAAATCTGGTCAATAGCAATGAAAGTGTTCAGTGGAGCGTTTTCCCATCAGCAAAATATGTAACAATTATTTCATTTGACCCTACCACATCCGGAGGCAGTGCGACCGCAAAGTTTAAAGTATCAGATCAAGCAAGAAGTAAAGGCTTTCGCTTTAGAATCGAAGCAGAGGTTGGTGAAGGCATCATGCGCTCGGAAATGTACGTCATAGAAGAGTTGGTCACCGGTGCTCCACCCCCTGTCCCATCGCTTACCATTACTCCAAGTGATTGGACAACAGATCCTAACTTTACGATATCTTGGACTATTCCAACTTGGTCTGAAAATAGAGATCTTCTCGGTGCGATCGTTGAGATCAATGATGGGATTAACTTTTATGATGAGTTTATTGGTTTTCCAGGAAACACTCCTTTAAAAGCTTATGCGTTTGAAGTACCTGAACCCGGTGCGTTTGATGCATCAGTACGCTTGATGGACGAATATGGAAACGAAGATCCGGATAGTGCAAAAACGATTCAAGCACTTTATGACGACGTTAACCCCGCACCATTTCAAATCAACGGACCCCACGCTTATACGGATCAAGATGGTAATACTCAAACGAACTGGATGCCGGACGTGCCACGATTTACATGGCAAAATTTTGGCGATAACCATTCAGGAATAAAATCTTGGACCCTTTATCTTAATGATGCTGAGTTCGGTGTCTACTTTGAAGAAGACGTGGAGTTTGTCGAACAGGACGCAGCAATCGAAGATACATCTAAGAGGCTAGATGATGGGAAGTACGAATGGTATATAAAGGCAACAGATTATGCCAATAATTCAACCAACTCAGATACTGGAGAATTTGGTGTTGACCTAAATCCACCCCTTATCATTCACAATAACCCCCTAACGTCTGTGGATGAAGGCTCAACAACACCCTCCATCAATGTTCAGGTTTCGGATGGCGGTTCAGGGGTGAGAGATGTGTTTTTAAATTACAGGCGCTCAGGAACTAATTCAGGTTTTGTGACTGTCCAACTTTGGAGCGATGGAGATATAATACCTTCCAGCATTCCAGGTAACGATATTCGATCAGAAGGGGTCGAATATTTCATAGAAGCGATAGATGAGCTTGGCAATCGAAGCGAGTGGCCGTACGATTACAATGGCAATGATGTACAGTCTGTTGTGGCAAGAACACAAAATAATGTTACCACAGCTGATTACTGGTCAGCTGGCATTCCAACTGGAACCGATACCTCAGCGTATCAACTTTTTTCAATTCCTTTTAAAACTAACAAAGGGTTAAACGCTGTAACTGAAGTGCTGGGTCCGCCTGACGAATTTAAATATCGTCTGTATTCATACCACAACGGCTTCGAAGAATTTACTGAAACCAACTCTATCGATATGAGTCTTGGTAATTCGTATTTCTTTATTTGGGATAAAGATCAATATCCTGACATTCTGCAGCTTAATTTTGATTTTGGGAAGGGAGAGTCAACACCCACTTCACCACCCTTTGAAATTCCTGCTGCAGTTGGCGAGTGGAAGTTTTTTGGAAATCCTTATAATTTCCCTGTGGATCTTTTCGATGTTCGAACGCAAGGTGATCTTCCAGTAGTTGACGGTGGCAGTATTTATACGTGGAGCAATTTTGGGGGATGGGTCAGCCCAGGACCGAGTCTTGAGCCTTGGAAAGGGTATATTTATAAATCTGCCACGGAACCGGACATCTATGTTGATGGAACCGGAAACGTGTTTGGAAAGAAGCTTGCAAAAACGAAAACACCCGACTTACATAGTATTGCGTTGGATGCAAACGAATGGATGATAAACATCTTAGCTTCAACAGGGAGGTCGCGTGATGAGTCAAATACTGTAGGTGTGATAAA
This sequence comes from Fidelibacterota bacterium, assembly GCA_002724735.1. Taxonomy (GTDB): domain Bacteria; phylum Fidelibacterota; class Marinisomatia; order Marinisomatales; family TCS55; genus TMED108. The sequence continues at coordinate 47,667 of PBPT01000023.1, forward strand.
TCGTGCAAAAGATGGATACGATCCGCTGGACGAATTTGAACCTCCAGTTGTTCCTGGGAATATATCCCTTGCGATTGACAATAGAGATAGAGTTGAGGTTCCAGACCTTTTCTCAGTTGATATAAGACGTGCTAATGAAGAGGGACACTATTGGGACCTTGAAGTTCTTACCCCTACAAATGGCCAAAAAACCTATATCACTTTTGAAGGTTTGGGCTACGTTCCTGAAAAGTTTGATGTGTTCCTCATTAACAAAACCAACAAACAGGCTCAAAATCTTAGATGGGAAAGCACCTATCGGTTTGCAAATGCTGGATCTAAATCATACTTGAAACAAAATCTTAGACTAGTTATCGGTTCGAAAGAATTTGTCCAAGAGAACAATGCAGGAATAAGTTTGTATCCGGATGCGTTTGTGCTCAGTCAGAATTATCCCAACCCATTCAATCCTCAAACTTCAATCATGATAAGTCTGGAGGAGGATGCGCAGGTTGATCTTGTGATTTATAGCCTTTTAGGGGAAGAGGTTGTTCGATTAGCATCCAACGAGTTTAGACCTGCCGGTTATTATAATTTCATCTGGAACGGCCTCAACACTTCAGGGCTAAAAGTATCCACAGGTGTCTATCTTTATCATGCCATGGTTAGGGATAAGAACGGAAAAACCGTGCTTAATAAAACCAAGAAAATGGTATATCTTAAATAGCTTTTTCCAGTGCCTATATATATAAGGGGTGCAATCTTTAAAATATTTATTATTCAGATTGCACTTCTATCAATAGTAAATACTCAAACTAAGCAAACACGATACGATGCTAAGCCTACGCTAGCATTGTTTACCTTTGAGGGAAATGGCATGAATGATGAAGATGTTGCGCTCTATACTGGATACCTCAATTTAGAGCTTCATCAAACAAAATCATTTATTTTGGTTGAGAAAATTCAAATCAACGAACTACTGCGAGAAAAAGAATACGATAAAATGGATTGTAAAACAGCGGATTGCGCAATAGAGATAGGAAAGTTAGTTGGATTTAAAAAAGCTATTGTTGGTTCTTTCAGCTTAGTGGCAGATACGTGCACCATCAAAGGAAGTCTCATAGGCATTGAGTCCAAAGAGGTTGAGAAGACAGCAGAGCGTACCTATGTGGGTGACCTGGAAGGGATCAATCCCTTTGTGCAAATTATGGCTTGGGAATTTGCTGGACTTGATGCACCAAAAGATATTTTTAACGCTGTTGAAATAGTAGATGAAGTGGATGAGAAAAAAAGTATCTGGAGGTGGATAAATTGGGCCATTAAACCCTTTAATTATATTGCCAATCGTGTGCGAGATTTCTTACCTTCACAAAGTTCAGAATGAAATATATCGTGAATTTTTTTAAACCCACCCTACTTTTAACTTTATCTATCACTTCACTTGTTTTTGGACAAAAAGAATTTGGTAAAATAACCCTGCCGCTTGGCAGAGTCCAGATTCAGAAAAATGGTTCAGGTGCATTTAAAAAAGCGATGCCAAAAATGTCCGTTCATGAAAATGATATTGTAAAAACGCTTGCTAAATCACGCTGTGAAATCGCTCTGATTGGTGGTGGTAAGGTCAGAATTGGTCAAAACTCAGAGCTTGAAATCACCCTAGCTAGCGTGAAGCCAATGGAAAAAAACTTTGAAGCAAACCTGAAAAAAGGCGATGTATGGGTTGCAGCAAAAGCAGCGTTTGGAGAAAAAAAGAACGTAGCGGTACGAACCCCAACAGCTGTGGCAGCTATTAGAGGCACAACGTATAGAGCCAAATCTGGAAGTGAGGAAAGTTCGGTATTGGTCTACGAGGGCAAAGTTGATGTTAATGCAGCAAAAAACGTTATCGATGCTAGAAAAAAACAAATGCAGCAGGGAGGTCAGCCTCAAGGAGGGGCCGCTCCAAAATTTAAGCTAGGCCCAGTGACTGAAGTACAAGCCCCTACCCAAGTTGCAGGACCCTATGAGGTATCGCTTGAAGATTGGATTAGTCTGGTGGAGGGAATGCAAATTAATGTTAGAAAAGATGGAAAGTATTCCATGTTCAAATTTGACCAGGATGCAGACGACGGTCTTGATTTTGTAAAATGGAACAAAGAGCAAGATGCCAAGGATGGTAACTAACCTGTGAAAAAAATGTTAGATAATTTAGAAGACATCTCCGTTGAGTCTTCCATAATTATTCTAACCGATTTTTTTAAGCGCGTTGGTGCTGGAATTGTAATTGGCCTCTTAATGGCCATTTTTTTTGGCTGGGGTAGTTACAAAATATCTTTTATAGATTCACTTCTCAAAGGATACGAATTCATATCCTATGATTCAAGAATGCGTGCCCGAACTGCAGGTGTCGAGCAAATGTCTATTGAAGATGTTGTTATCATTGACATCGATAACACATCTGTTGGTCCAATTGAAGAAGGCGGTTTAGGAAGATATCATAACTGGCCCCATGCGTATCATGGAGAGCTGATCAATACCGTCTCATCTGGGAATCCAAAAGCCCTTTTGTTTGATGTGATTTTTGACGAGGAAAACACTTATAAATATGACCTCGTACGTGCACTATCCTCAGCGTCTAACAATAGAAGCAACGATCTTAGCGAAGCAACCAACCAATTTCTTTATAGCAATGATCCAGGAAAATTTGTTTCTGCTACGGCAAACTCCAAACAGACTTATCACGCTATAGTTTTTGAAGAGGAAGATACGCTCAATTTTCTACCCAAGATGTTATCAGAGCCTGAAGGCTATGAGTTTGCCAACCATATAATTCGTGGAGTCTCAGATGAGGCAAAAACAAAACTACCTCAAGCCGATCGTATTGGCAATACTTACGTAGATTTGTTATCCGCATCAACTGGAAATGGTTCGGCCAATTTCCCACAGGACAATGACGGTGTAATCAGACGTGCTCCGACTGCGATCTACTTTGATGGAGCTGATCATGTATACCCCAGTTTGGTGATGTCAGCTGTTATAGATATTCTTGGCATCAAAAAAGATGGTGGATTCGATTACGATTTTGAAAACAATCTTCTCAATTTGATTGATTCTACTGATACCATTGTTCGAACTATACCAATTGATGATAACGGACGTATGTACGTGAATTATTTTGGCAAGTTTCAAACCTTTTATTATCTACCCTACAGTTATTGCATGGACCCTGAAATGCTTCCACCTGATTATTGGGAGGGTAAAGTTGCTTTAGTGGGGGCTTCATTACCCGGCCTGATGGATCTAAGAAACACCCCTGTTCAAGAAACTTTTGCTGGGGTTGAGATTCATGCAAATGTGATGCACAGCATTTTGCAAAACGACTTTGTTGTGGTCAAAGATAATGTATCTACGTTTTATTCAATACTCATATTGTGTATCGTAATTGGGATACTAATTTCATTTCCTAAAAAACCATTCTACGCCTTACCGCTTCCCATTCTTGGTATTGTTGGTTGGATCATTTATGCAAATCTGCAATTTATAAATCAACTGACAATGATTGAAGTTGTTAGGCCAATCATGTCTATCATTGGCACTTTTGGTGGAATTTTCTTGTACAATTATTTTGGTGCAGAAAAGGATAAAAGATTTCTTAAAAATACCTTTAGTACCTACATATCCCCAGAGCTCATCGATCAAATGTATGAATCAAAAGAGCAGCCATCGCTCGGAGGAGAAGAGGGATATCACACGGCATTCTTTACAGACATACAAAGCTTTTCNGGATTTTCTGAAAAATTATCAGCGCCAGATCTTGTTGAGCTGCTGAATGATTACTTGACAGAAATGACGGATATCTTGCTACAAAACAAAGGCACTCTTGATAAATACATTGGAGATGCTATTGTTGCTTTCTATGGAGCACCAGCACCTGTTGATGAACATGAGTACTGGTCTTGCCTTACTGCGGTAAAAATGCAGGAAAGATTAGCTGAGCTCAGAGAAAAATGGCAAGCAGAAGGTGACAGNTGGCCTGAAATTGTTCATAATATGCAAAACAGAATTGGAATTAATACAGGCAAANTAGTTACAGGTAATATGGGCTCAACCATGCGAATGAATTATACTATGATGGGTGACACCGTTAACCTTGCAGCTAGACTTGAGGCATCGGCGAAGCAATACGGTGTTTATATTCAAGTTGCCGAAGAAACCTATAAGGCATGTAAAGATAAATTTATTTGGAGAGATTTAGACTACGTAATTGTAATGGGTAAAACNGAACCAGCANAAGTATTTGAGCTTATTTCAGAAAAAGAAAAAATCCCTAAAGGGTACGATAAGCTTTTACCTGCTTATAATGAGGCCTTANAATTATACAGAAACCAAGATTGGGAAAAAGCGATCGCTGCGTTTAAAGCATCAGATGAACTTGAAGATATGTTCCCNGGTAGAAAAACAAACCCAAGTCAGATCTATATACCAAGGTGCGAACACTATAGAGATAATCCCCCTGGTGACAACTGGGATGGCTCNTGGGCATTAACTAAAAAATAGACGCCTATGGATTTGCCCTTTTTTACAGCGAGCGATGTTAAAGCAGCTGTATCAATGCCCAACGCAATAAATGCAATGAAGGAAGCCTTTTGTTCTATTAGTAATGGTACCGCTGTGGTGCCTCACCGTATAAATATGCCGCTTGAAGAATTTGGCGCGCATCATTTATCGATGCCAGCTTATATAAAAGGTGGAAAATTCTTAACCATAAAATTAATCAATGTGCATCCAGGAAANCCTTTGAATGACCTGGCTTTAATCAATGGAGTCATACTCGTCATGGAGGCAGAGTCAGGCAAAAGCGTTGCGCTGATTGATGGTTCTTCCGTTACGGCAATTCGTACGGGAGCAGCTTCAGGATTAGCTACACACTACTTATCAAAACCAAATTCAAAAAAAGCTGTAGTTTTCGGAAATGGAGCTCAAGCCAAAACGCAGATTGAGGCTATCCAATCAGTNAGAAATTTAGAAGAAGTTTTGGTCATCGGAAGAGACCCTGACAAAGTACAATCTTTTTGCGAGCAATTTGAAACTAAGGTTGCTCCTGGTCAAATCGATGACCTCAAAAAAGCAGATATCATATGCACTGCAACCAGCTCATCGGAGCCTCTATTTGATTTTGCAAACATNTCGAAGGGAACCCACATAAACGCGGTTGGTGCCCATGGCCAAACAAAAAGAGAATTACCCACTGAACTCATTCAAAGCGCAAAAGTCTACGTTGATTCACTGAGCTCCAGTCAGGTTGAAGCTGGTAATCTTTTAATTCCGATTGAACGAGGTGAGTATGAATGGANCCTGGTTGAGGGTGAAATAGGAAGTTTTATTGAATCAAATACTAAAATAAGTGATCACGAATCCAATATTACTGTCTTTAGCTCAGTAGGTAGTGCCGTTCAAGATCTAGTAATTGCTGTNATGGTAATGGAGTCAGGGAAGGAATGAAAACACAAAGAGCAATATTATTGTTGGATGATGGCAGAGTTTTTAGGGGAAAGTCGCTTGGCTATATAGGTGAAACTATTGGAGAGGTATGCTTCAACACTGGAATGAGTGGTTATCAAGAAATACTTACCGATCCTTCATATTGTAAGCAGATTGTTACAATGACGGCACCGCATATCGGTAACTATGGTGTTAATGATGAAGATGTTGAATCGAATAAAATACAAGTTGCCGGGTTTGTGATNAAGGANGAAACGGTTGTCCCTTCAAATTGGAGAGCAACCTCTTCAATTGCAGAATATTTANNNAANAATAAAATTGTTGGGATTCAAGCTATCGATACTCGAGCGTTGACCCGACACATTAGAGACCAAGGTGCAATGAACGGTATTNTATCAAGTAGAGACCTCAATATTAAAAGTCTTACAAATAAATTAAAACGCGCACCTTCGATGAAGGGGCTTGATCTTGCAAAAGTTGTAAGTACAAAAAAGCGTTACGTATGGTCCAAAAAAGGGACATATCGCGTAGCAGCTATTGATTACGGAATTAAAAACAACATACTTAGACTTCTTGAGAAGCACGATTGTAAAGTGACCGTTTTTCCTTGCACTGCATCTGCGAAGACAATTATGGCTTTTAAACCAGACGGGATTTTTTTAAGCAATGGACCAGGAGATCCAGCTGCGGTAACCTATGGGATAGATTTAGTACAAGAGCTGCTAGGAAAAAAACCTATATTTGGTATTTGTTTGGGTCATCAAATATTAGCTCTAGCTTTGGGAGCTCAAACATTTAANTTAAAATTTGGGCANCGAGGTATAAATCACCCTGTGAATAATTTAACTCATAATAATGTTGAAATTACGAGTCAGAATCATGGGTTTGCTGTTGATCTTAATACTCTTCCAAATAACGTCAAATCAACTCATATTAATTTAAATGATCAAACAAGCGCAGGAATTGAATGCGCAGACNATAAAGCGTTTTCAGTTCAATATCATCCAGAGTCCAGCCCTGGACCCCATGATAGCAGNTATTTATTTGAAAAATTTANCAAAATGATGAAAGGCAGCTAAATTGCCCAAAAGAGAAGACATTAAATCAATCTTGATCATAGGTGCGGGACCTATTGTAATTGGTCAGGCATGTGAATTTGATTATTCTGGAACACAAGCAACNCAGGCGCTCAAAGAAGAGGGGTATAGAATAATTCTTGTAAACTCCAATCCAGCCACAATTATGACAGACCCAAATCTGGCAGATGCAACGTATATCGAGCCAATAACCGTTGAATATATTGAAGCAATTATTAAAANAGAAAAACCGGATGCAATTCTTCCAACAGTTGGCGGACAAACCGCCTTAAANATTGCAATGGATTTAAATGAAAAAGGAATATTAAAAAAATACAATATTGAGCTCATAGGTGCTCAGGTTGACGCTATAAATAAAGCAGAAGACCGAGAGCAATTTAAAGCAGCAATGGATGAAATAGGTATTGATACTGCCCAGGGGGGATTCGTTCACTCATGGGAAGAAGCCGAGGCTCTTTTAGATAGNATAAAATTTCCAATTATCATTCGGCCATCGTTTACCTTAGGAGGTACAGGTGGGTCAGTAGCTTACAACTTTGAAGAGTTTCAAACATTAGTTGAGAATGGTTTGAATGCCAGTCCGATTACTGAGGTTTTAATTGAGGAGTCATTACTTGGATGGAAGGAGTATGAACTCGAAGTTGTTAGAGATAAGTCTGATAACGCAATAATAATATGCTCAATTGAAAATATTGACCCAATGGGAGTTCATACTGGTGACTCAATAACCGTTGCACCCTCAATGACACTAAGCGACAAAGAATTTCAACTTATGCGAAATTGGTCTATTGAATGTTTGCGAAAAATTGGAGTTGAAACTGGGGGATCAAACGTTCAGTTTGCTGTAAACCCTGAAACAGGTCGTTGTATAATAATAGAAATGAATCCGAGAGTGAGTCGTTCTTCTGCCCTTGCATCAAAAGCAACAGGGTTCCCAATTGCAAAAGTTGCCGCAAAGCTAGCAGTTGGGTTCACACTTGATGAGCTTCCAAATGATATTACGGGTAAAACGCTAGCAGCTTTTGAGCCAACAATAGATTACGTCATCGTAAAAGTACCAAGGTTTGATTTTGAAAAGTTCCCATCTGCAAGTGGACATTTAGGGGTTCAAATGCAAAGCGTGGGGGAGGTAATGTCTATTGGAAGAACATTTAAAGAATCTATTCAAAAAGCTTTTAGATCACTTGAGGTAGGCCTAAATGGCTTAGAGCCAAAGCCGGTTAATGATGATGATCCTGAACTGTCAAGGGCTCGTAATCTTGACATGAACACGTTGCAATACGCAACAAGTTTTAGGCTATTAAAAGTTCGACAAGCGATTCTTAATGGCGCAACAATAGACGAGGTGCATCGATCAACAAAAATTGACCCATGGTTTTTATTTCAAATAAAATCTTTAGTGGAATATGATAGTAAAACACCCTTGTTGCAGCTTAAGCAAAACGGCTTTTCAGATAATCAAATTGCAAAGATGAAAAATAAGACCGAAAATGAGATAAGAAATTTAAGAGCTCAACAAAAGATACTCCCCTCGTACAAAGTGGTTGATACATGCGCAGCAGAATTTGAAGCTAAGACCCCCTATTGCTACTCAACCTATGATTATGAAAATGAAATTAAGCCACTTGAGGGTAAAAAAGCCATCATCCTTGGAGGNGGTCCAAATAGAATTGGTCAAGGCATTGAGTTTGATTACTGTTGCGTTCAAGCAGTATATGGATTAAAAGATCAAGGGTATAAGACCATAATGATTAATTGCAATCCAGAAACCGTAAGCACAGATTTTGACCTTGTTGATAGATTGTATTTTGAACCGGTAACTTATGAAGATGTTTTAAATATTGTTGAGTTTGAAAATCCTGATGGCGTTCTTGTTCAGTTTGGTGGTCAAACGCCACTCAAAATAGCAAATGCACTTCATGGAGCTGGTGTACCAATCATTGGAACATCACCGAAAAGTATTGATCTTGCTGAAGATAGAGAAAAATTTGGCCGTATTTTAAAAAAGTTAAATATTGAATGTCCTAAAAACGGTACCGGAAGAACTCTACTTGAAGTGCAAAAAATAGCTGATAAAATCGGCTATCCGGTTTTGGCAAGACCAAGCTATGTCCTTGGTGGAAGAGCAATGGAAATAGTTTATTCTAAACAACAACTAGTTGAATATATTTCAAGGAATGCAGATGTTACAGCCGGACACCCAATTTTAATTGATCAATTTCTTGAGGATGCATTTGAGTTTGATGTTGATGCATTGTGNGATGGAAAAGATGTGCATATTGGTGCTATAATGCAACATATTGAAGAAGCAGGGATCCACTCTGGAGATTCTGCCTGTGTCTTACCACCTTATAAAATATCAAGCAAAGCTATGAAAGAAATTGCTCGTATAACCAAAGCGCTTGCCCTGGAGCTTAAAGTGGTTGGTCTGATTAATTTACAATTTGCCTTTAAAGATAATACAATTTTTGTTCTTGAAGTAAATCCTAGAGCTAGTAGAACCACTCCATTTGTAAGTAAAGCAACGAATACGCCACTAGCCCGGATTGCAGCTCAGCTAGCCATTGGTGCAAAACTTAAAGATTTTAAACTTCAAAGTTGGGATCGGTATAAGCATGTTGCTATTAAAGAAGCTGTNTTACCATTTAACAAATTTCCAAACGAATCTACCTACCTTAGTCCCGAAATGAAATCGACGGGAGAGGTTATGGGAATTTCACAGTCAATGGGGGAATCATTTAAGAGGGCGTCAATCAGCGCTGGAAATAATATCCCATCGAACGGAAAAGTATTCATTTCTGTAAATGATTCCGATAAGCTCAGTATGATTCCTATTGCAAGAGATTTACATGAGATGGGTTTTAAAATAATAGCTACAAAAGGAACTGTTGAAGAGTTGAGTCAAAATGGCATNGCGGCTAAGCCAGTTTTTAAGGTTGGAGAGGGAAGACCAAATGTCGTAGATGAGATTAAAAACGATCAAATTGACCTTGTTATAAATACCCCGCTAGGTAAGCAAGCGCGATACGACGAAGAGTCAATTGGTAAGGCTTGTATTCAAAAGGGTATAGTTTCAATCACTACTCTTTCAGGTGCAAATGCAGCCGTGAGAGCAATACGAAAATCAAAAGATAAGATCGCAGTAAAGTCTATTCAAGAATACTATAAATAGTTAAGCAAGATTTGAAACGCTTCTAAGTATCCATTCTTACCATGGCCAGTCACCTGGGCAATGCATATGTCCTCAATCACCGAGTGTTTTCGAAATTCCTCGCGATTTTTTATATCAGATAAATGAACCTCTACAGTTGGAATTTGAACAGAAATTATGGCGTCTCGTATTGCATAAGAATAATGTGTATAGGCACCTGGATTAATTATAATTGAATTATAATTATCAATACACATGTGAATTTTATCAATGATTTCACCTTCATGATTAGATTGATACCAATCGATCTTGTGCTCATTAGACCCTACTGTATCTAAAAGCCAGTTTTCTATATCACCCAATGTCTCAGTTCCGTAAACATCGGTTTCTCTTAACCCAAGTAAATTTAGATTAGGCCCATTTATTATAAGTACTTTCATTGTAGCGTTTTAATCGATTCAATTATTATTTCATGCGATACATCTTGAGAAACAATTGCATTTCCAAGTCCTTCTAAAAGAACAAAATTCAAAGTACCTCGATCATATTTTTTATCAAAAGCGATAAATTCCATNACTTTTTCAATATTTAAATTCTTCAGTTCAGGAAGGGGTAGTCTACCAATTGTCTCATTTATAATTTGATACTCTCTATCCGTTAACAGTCCTTTTTCTTTTGATATCCAAGACGCACATTTCATACCATAGCTTACCGCTTCCCCGTGTTTAATTACATTATAACCTATTTGTGATTCTAGAGCATGACCGACTGTATGTCCAAAGTTCAAAATCCTTCGAAGACCATCTTCGGTCTCGTCCTCAGAAACAATGTCAGCTTTGATTCTCGAGCAATTTTCTATAGCCTGAGTAAANGGAAATTTATTCAAATCTTCAAACCATTCTGAGAGTTGCAATAGAAAATTNCTATCGCGAATTGCGCCATATTTAATTATTTCACCCAATCCAGATATTACCTCGTCTCTTGGAAGGGTCATTAGTATCTCAGGATCAATAATTACGCTAGAAGGCTGGTAAATCGATCCAATTATATTCTTGGTTTTTGAAAAATTTAATCCAGTTTTACCACCAATTGATGAGTCTACCATGGCTAACAGTGTAGTTGGAATTTGATGATACCTTACTCCCCTCATATAAGTAGCTGAAACAAAACCAGCAATATCGCCAACAACTCCACCGCCCAATGACAATACGACGGATGATCTATCAAAATTCTTCTCGAGCATAGTAGAGATAATATCCGTGTAGATCGCGAGGTCTTTGGATGATTCTCCATCTTTAATTGACACCTTTGTGATTTTAAAACCATGGCCCAATAAATGATCGTAAAGCTTATCACCGTAATATTGCATGATTGAGTCCTGAGAAATTAGAATCCATTTTTCTCCACTATTATTCAGGTATGAGCTTAAAGAATTAATTACACCATTTTTAACGATAATTGGATATGAGCGGTTACCAAGGTTTACACTAATCATTTTGAATCTCTTTAATTATGCTGTTAACTATTTCAGACGTTGATTTCTGACTTACATCAATTATGTGATCAGCTGTTTCGTAGTATAATTCACGCCTTTTTTTCCATAAAAGGTTTAAAGTTTTTTTGGGATCTGTTTGATCATACAATGGTCTTGTTTTATCTTTATTAATTCTTTTAATAATTTCATCAATTTGACAANTTAAAAGAAAAGATTTTCCAGTATTCTGGATCGTTTTACGATTTTCTTTTTTAAGAACTACTCCTCCTCCGCATGCAACCACTGAATTATTTAGCTTTTTTAAAATATTTGTTTCAGATTTACGAAAAAAATCCTCTCCATATTTTTCAAATATTTCATAAACAGAAAGTTTATGTTCTTTTTCAATAATTGAATCAGTATCATGAAAAAAACATTTCAATTCATAGGACAAGAGCTTACCTATGGTTGACTTTCCTGCCCCCATCATTCCAATAAGAAATATATTATTCAATATTTTGCTGTTGCTTTCATGTGGGCTTTAAGTTGATCAACATTGTCACCACCAAATTTTTCAAGTAAAGCATCTGCTAGTGTGATGCAAAGCATGCTTTCAGCTATTATTGAAGCTGCAGGTACAGCGCATGCATCCGTTCTTTCCTTGTGAGCTTTTTTCTTTTCATGCGTTAAAATATCAACCGATCTTAGAGGCTTAATGAGAGTCGAGATTGGTTTCATAGACATCCACAAAACAATTGGTTGTGCGTTACTCATACCACCTTCAATNCCACCTGCATTATTTGAAAATCTTGTAAATTTCTTTCCATCATGTCCAATTTCGTCATGGACTTCGCTTCCAAACTTTGATGCACTTCGAAAACCATTACCAATTTCTATTCCTTTAAACGCATTTATGCTCATCATCATCGCAGAAATTCGTGACTGGAGTTTTTCTGTCCATTGTGTGTAAGAGCCTAGCCCATAAGGTATGCCTGATGCAACAACTTCAAATATACCCCCNACAGAATCTCCAGATTTTTTTGCTTTATCGATCACTTCAATCATTTGATTCTCAATATTTTTATNAATACACCTAACTGGCGATTTATCAACAAATGAATTTAGCTTACTTGTTTTATATTCAATTTTACTATTATCTATAACATCATGAATTTGTACAACTCTACTGGCTATATGGATTCCAACCTCTTCGAGCAGTTTTCTGCAGACAGATCCCAAAGCAACACGCATCGTTGTTTCTCTTGCGCTGGATCGCTCTAAGACATTTCTAATATCAGNAAAACCATACTTATGTATTCCTGCTAAGTCTGCATGGCCTGGTCGGGGCAAGGTCACCTCTTTAATCTCTTTGTCTATGGGATCAACCGACATTTTGTCAGTCCAATTTTTCCAATCAAGATTTTGAACTAAAATACCAATTGGGGATGCAAGTGTCTTGCCATGTCGAACACCAGACCAAATTTCACCATGATCTTTTTCTATCTTCATTCTTCCACCTCTACCATGCCCCATCTGTCTTCTTCTCAGTTGGCGGTCAATGTATTCTTCTGATATTCCTAGTCCAGCTGGAATTCCATCGATAATTCCTACCAACCCTTTTCCATGGGACTCACCTGCGGTTAAAAATTGTAATCGTTTCAACATAGTTTTGATCTTAATTCCTTTTTTATTTTTCTGATGTCAATCTTTCCTTTAATTTGACTGTCTTCCCAAATCGCTAGAGACTCAATGGCTTGATAAATNAACATATCCAAACCTCCTATTGCTTTATCTGCGCGCTTTTTGCAATGACGAACTAGTTTAGTTTCAATGGGGTTATAAATGGTGTCTATAATTGTTTGAGATTTAGTCACTCGATTTAAATTGTAAGGTGATTCATCAATTCTGGGCCACATACCTAATGGGGTGCAATTAATTATTATGTCATAATCGTTTTCGTTGTCAATTTTAATTCCTTGCTTTCGTANCCAATTTTCAAGTGCATCTTTTTTTTCTTTTGATCTGTTAATAACGCGTATAGATCTTGTGCCTAACTTGATCAAAGCGTATGCAACTGCTTTTGCAGCGCCACCAGCACCTAATATTAAGCATTTTTGTTGATTTACATTTATTTTGTTTTGCTCAATACACTCTTTAAACCCAAGCCAATCTGTGTTATAGCCTTTATTGTCTTTAACACAATTTACTGCACCAATCTGAGCTGCAGATGAATCTAGCTCATCTAAGAATTGTATAATTCTTTCTTTATGAGGAATGGTCACATTATATTCATGTACTTTATTTTTTGAAGTAAAATTTTCTAATTCATCCATACTCACATGTATCTTGGAATATTTTCCTTTAATATCTAATTGATGAAAAAGCTCTTGATGTAAGATGTCGCCNAAACTATGATCAATTGGATCACCAATTACTCCACGAATTAACATTTTGTAATACTATCTAAAGTTGAAAAAAACTCAGGAAACGAAATGCTTATACAATCAGGATTGTCTAGGTTAATATCCCCATCAGAAACTAATTCAGCTACAGCAAAACCCATAGCAATACGNTGATCACCATAAGTTTTTAATGAAACACCACGCAGCTTGGATGATCCGCCAACTTTAAAACCATCATCTAGCTCATCAATGTCTGCGCCAAGTAATTTCAAATTTTTACATATAGCTGCAATTCTATCTGATTCTTTATTTCGAAGTTCTTTTGCTCCTCTTACAACTGTCACTCCTTTTGCTTGTGTTGCCAATATAGCAAAAATTGGAAGCTCATCAATAATCGAAGGGACTTGGTTTTCATCAATTGTAATACCTTTTAACTGACTGTACTCAACTTGGATATTGCCAATTATTTCACCACTATCAACCCATGTTTTTAGAAACTTAATGTTACCACCCATTTGGGTTACTGCTTTTATAAATCCAATACGAGTTTCATTTAGCAGTAGTCTGTTNATTATGAGTTTTGAGTCTTTACACATAAGAGAGGCTGCGATAAAAAATGCTGCAGTTGATGGGTCTGAAGGTATTGTTAGGTCAATTGGATTTTGTATGTCTGATTTAGAAATACTAACGCCATCTTTTGATACATTTATACTTGCTCCAAGGTGTTGAAGCATAATTTCTGAGTGATCTCTTGACTGAAATGGTTCATTAATTTGGGTTAGACCCTCAACACCCATTCCAGCAAACAAAATACATGATTTGACNTGTGCACTAGCAATTGGAGAATAATAATTAATTGGATTCATTTTGCTTTGTTCAATTGTTATGGGAGCAAAATTATTTTTGCTGGATATCTTTACACCCATCTTCATTAAGGGATCAATAATTCTTCTCATGGGCCTTTTTGAAAGTGACTTATCACCAACAAGCGTTGCATTTATGCCCTGTCCTGCAAGAAGCCCTGCCAGAAGTCGTATCGTCGTTCCAGAATTTCCACAATCAAGAACATTTTTAGGGTCTCGTAAAGTTCCACCTTGAATCGTGATATCTTTCCCATTCTTNTTAATTTCTATTCCGCAGTTTTTAAGACAAGAAATAGTTGAAGAAACATCTTTGCCTGTAGAAAGGTTTATTAATTTAGACTTTTGGTTAGAAATTGATGCCAGCATTAAGGCTCTATGCGATATAGATTTATCACCTGGAAGGATTAATGTTCCAACAATCCCCATTACTTTTTGAGCTCATCTGAAATAAGAAATGCTAATTCAATTGCCTGGTTAGCATTTAATCTAGGATCGCAGTGAGTATGATAGCGATCTTTGAGATCTGATTCAGATATTTCATCTAGACCTCCAGTGCATTCGGTGACATTTTGACCTGTCATTTCAAGATGAATCCCCCCTAGCCTTGAACCTTGAGCTCTGTGGATTTGTATATTGTTCTTAACCTCTGAGAGTATCTTATCAAATGGACGTGTTTTGGTACCATCAGCGCTTTTGGTTGTGTTTCCATGCATAGGGTCACATGACCATACTACTAAACGCCCTTCACTTTGAACACGATCCACTAAATTTGGTAGATATTTACTAACATTCTCATTGCCGTATCGTGCGATGAGAGTTATTCGCCCAGACTCGTTCTTTGGATTAAGTTTGTCAATAATCTTTATCAACTCATCATGATCTAATGATGGTCCACATTTTATTCCAACAGGATTTTGAATGCCACTGCAGAATTCAACATGCGCACTATTTTCAAATCTAGTTCTGTCACCAATCCATACAAAATGTGCCGATGTATCATATACATCACCAGTTGTAGAATCAACTCTAGTAAGTGCTTCTTCGTATGGAAGGAGCAATGCTTCATGGCATGTGTAATAATCTGTTTTTCGTAATTGAGGTGTATTATCTGAATCNATACCAAGCGCTTCCATAAAATTAAGATTTTCTTGAATTTTATTTGCAAGATCTCTGTATCTGCTGTATTCGGGACCTGTTTTTAAAAAACCCATATTCCAGGAATTAACAAATCTTAAATCTGCATACCCTCCATCTGCAAACGCTCTTAGCAGGTTAAGGGTAGATGCAGCTTGAGAATATGCTTTTAACATTCTTTCAGGGTCAGGATCTCTTTGAGATTTATCAAATTCAATACCATTTATAATGTCACCCTTATAGCTTTCAAGCTCAACATCATTTATTTTTTCAGTTGGACTAGACCGAGGTTTTGCAAACTGTCCAGCCATCCTTCCAACTTTTATAATTGGCAGGTTAGTACCAGAGGTTAGAATGATCGCCATTTGCAAAATTACTCTAAAGGTATCTCTTATGTTATCAGCATTGAATTCAGAAAAGCTTTCTGCACAATCTCCCCCTTGCAATAGAAAAGCCTCACCCTCAGAAGCTTTTGCGAGTGAATTTCTAAGCGATCTAACCTCTCCTGCAAAAACTAAAGGGGGAAAGTCTCTTAAAGAAGTGAGTACTTTATCTAGGTGCTTTTGGTTTTTGTATTCTGGAAGATGTTTAGCTTTATAATTTTTCCAACTATTTAATGTCCACATTATCATATTCCTCTAATTGTTGATGAAGTTGCTCTGTCGATGATTTTAACCTGGAGATAACATCCATTGTATAAGGGTTGAATAACTGTAGATCCGTATATAACTCCCATGTATCATTGCAGGTTTGATCCACTAAATCTAACAGATCTTTAAAACCTTGAGTATCGATCGAAGTTTTGTCAATACCAAATTGTTTGAGCATTCTTCCTAAAAAGTGAGTTACCCCTTGGCTTTGAGCGGCCATTTTATCGTGATCATCTGGAGACATTTCAATAATTTTAATACGTTGATTTTCAAAAAATTCTTTCCATACATCAAATTGATTGTTGGGATCATTTACTTTGTTCATCATCATTTTTAATTTATTGTTTGTTTGGAATGAATCAGGACCAAACATTGGATGAGTCGCTATAATACCAATATTCTTATTTAAGTTTTCTTTCATAATTTGAACCGGATATGTTTTCACTGAACATACATCAATAAGCGTTGTATCATTTCTAAGTTTTGGAGCAATTAATTGAATTAAAGATTTAAAACTGCGAATCGGTACCGCAATGAAAATAACTTTTTGCTTTAAAACTTTTTCCAGCNCGCAAACAGTAACACCAGGAACGTAATCTATATTTCCTATATCATACCCATAGATGCTNAAGCCTTTTTGCAGGATATTTACAAGTACTTTACCAAAACGACCTAAGCCAATTATTCCGATTTCATTCATATTTTATAATTTCTTTAAACCAAGGAATAATGTGAGATTGTGCTTCAAGTCATGAATGCTTTTTTGTAGAATTTCAAGTCCGTATAATTCAGCGCATGCCTTGTTTGCTATTACAGCAGCAGTTCTAGGTAGTTTTCCTTCCGCAAGTCTCCTTGCCGCTTCCGCAGTGTCATCTTCCTCAATAAGTGGTCTAGTCCAAAAATGCTCGCCAAGAAAATCTTTACATTGCCTTAAGGCCTGCTGATGCGAATGGATTTCTGTAATATCGCCAATATTAACATTCTTTAGAGTGAGCAGGTTTTGCTCAACAGANATATGAAACATCTCAATAATATTACAGCGATATTTAGCCAATGCCTCAATACTCTCAATAACTATACCACCTTGCGCATTTTCCATAGCAATAATTCCGTAGTCAGTATTATTAGATTCCAGACTGCTCAAAACCGTCTCTGATGAGATTTGATATATGATCTCAAATTTATCAATGCCATGATTTAGAGCAAATTTGTTACACGCATCCTCTGAAAAACTCCCTTTAGCTCCTTGAATGCCAATTTTAATCATGATTTCCTTTCAGTTTTTTGACAAATAACTTTGTGGACTTAATATAATCGTAGTCATTCTTTATTTTCTCGATTATTGCAGTACCAACAACGGCTCCGTCAGAGTATTTATTAAACCATTTTACATCNTTATAAGACTTGATACCAAATCCAACCATAAATGGCGCAGAACTATATCTTCTTATTCTGGAAAGGTATCTTTTCAATTCAGTGCGAGATGAAAGGTCATTGCCGGTTATCCCTATGATACTCACCGCATAAATCAAATCTGCAGCTTTTTTTGATATTTTTACTATGTTTTCATCAGGTGTATTAGGGGCTACTAAAAGAATTGGAGAAATATCCATACTTTTTGAAAGCTTACAAAATTCATCTGCTTCGCATAAAGGTAAATCAGGAATAGTGATTCCATCTATGCCCAAGGATTTGCAATCTGATATAAACGCCTTAAGACCCCATTTGAGTATTTGATTATAATAACCCATTAGAGCAATTGGTTTTGATGTCTCTTNTCTAATGTCTTCAAGTTGATTGAATATTATACCCAAATTAATTCCATTTTGAATTGCTTTTTCATTCGAAAATTGTATGACCGGACCATCAGCTTGAGGATCTGAAAATGGCATTCCAAGCTCAATCATATCTGCCCCAGAGTCTATAGCGGAAAGAACCAAATCTTTTGTAGAATTAAGTTCTGGATACCCTGCAGTCAAATAAACTATGAGCTTCTCTCTATTTTTTGAAAATAGTTCTTGAATTCTGTTCATATTTCTTTTTTCATTGCTTGTTCAACTGTTGAGACATCTTTATCTCCTCTTCCTGATAGATTAAGAATGACGTGTTCATTGTTTAAGATTCCGTTATCCTCTTGTCTCAAATATGCTATTGCATGAGCAGTTTCTAAAGCAGGGATTATTCCTTCTTTTTCTGACATCCACCTAAATGCATCTAAAGCCTCATCATCAGTAGCNGTTTTATATTTAACTCTTTTTGACTTAAATAAATAGCTGTGCTCAGGACCAATTCCAGGATAATCTAAACCAGCAGATATTGAATGTGGAAGTGTCACTTGACCATCTTCGTTTTGTAACATCATTGATGCTGCACCATGCAAAACTCCAAATTCGCCTTTCGTTAGTGTGGCCGCATGCTGAGCGGTGTCTATGCCTTTTCCTCCAGCCTCCACGCCGATAATTTCTACATTGTAGGGCAAAAAAGGATAAAAGAGTCCCAAGGCGTTTGAACCGCCTCCAACGCAAGCAATAAGTTTATCAGGAAGTGGTTGGCCAGTTAATTCCTTAAATTGAATCATTGCCTCNTTTCCAATTACAGATTGAAAATCTCTTACCAGCATTGGATATGGGTGTGGACCAACTGATGAGCCTATAATGTAAAATGTACTTTCAACATTACTTACCCAGTCTCTTATAGCTTCGTTAGTTGCGTCCTTCAAAGTTTTACTTCCTGAAGATACAGGGCGAATATGAGCGCCCATAAGATTCATTCTAAAAACATTTAATTTTTGTCTTTCTATATCCTCTTCGCCCATATAAACTATACATTCAAGTCCAAACTTTGCCGCTACAGCTGCGGTTGCAACTCCGTGTTGACCAGCGCCAGTTTCAGCAATTATTCTTTTCTTCCCCATTTTTTTTGCTAACAAAACTTGCCCAAGTGCGTTATTTATTTTATGTGCTCCAGTATGATTTAAATCTTCGCGCTTAAGCCACAAATTAAAACCTAATTCCTTTGATATCTCCTCAGCTTTATAAAGAGGAGTCTCTCTTCCACAGTAATGCCTCAATAGTAGATCGAGCTCGCNATTAAAANCTTTATCATGTTTAACTTTTAAATATTGTTCTTCAAGACTATCCAATGCTGGTATTAATGTTTCAGGAACAAATCTTCCTCCAAACTCAGCAAAATGTCCTTTCGAATCAGGGAGGTTGTAATCTTTTTGAGTTAATTCCATAAGCTACCTTTTTTTGATGTATTTTTAATTAGTTGAAAAAATTCAAAGATTTTTTCATGATTTTTTTTACCTGGATAATCCTCGAGACCACTGCTAATATCTATAGCATCAGGATTTGTTGCATTTATTGCATCCAATACATTATTGATATTTAAACCCCCAGAATGTATAAATGGACCTTGAAAACCTGACTTTAAAAGTTCCCAGTCGAATGTTTTTCCAGTTCCACCNTAGTTTTTTTTTGTGAAAGTATCAAAAAGAAATGCACTAACATCATATTTTGATATCTCNCTNTTGAATGTATCGTCTTTAATTCTAAACGCTTTAATAATTGGAAAATTAATTTCCTTACAAAATGATGANGATTCATTTCCATGCAACTGAACATAATCAAGATTAAGTTTTTTTGATGTAGAATTCACTGTTTTAGCTTTTTCATTAACGAAAACACCTATTTTTNCAGTGCCAGATGGTAAATATCTCATTATTTCAAAGGCCTCATCATATGAAATATATCTTTCACTTTTTTTATAGAATATAAAACCTATAGCTGACGCCCCACATTTTATTGAAAAAAGTGCATCTGAAATATTCGTTATGCCGCATACCTTTGTGTTTATCAATTGAGCCCTCTAATAATTTCTTCAAGCTTTTTGCCAGGAGAGCCTGATCGCATTAGGCTGGTTCCAATTAAAAAAGCATCAAACCCTAAGTTGTAGATTTCTTTTATTTGCTCAGAGGTTGTAAAACCGCTTTCTGCAACTTTCACTGAATTTGTAGGCAGGAAGTCATATACTTTTTGAAAGTAATTTAGATCAGTTTTCATTGATTTTAAATCCCTGCAATTAACCCCAATAATCTTTGGTTTCAATTCATTGATCAATTCAATATGATCGAATGAATGAAACTCAGCAAGTGCTTCAGTATTTATTTGCTCACTAAATNGAATCAGATTCTTAGCTTTTTCTTTGCNAACAGCATCAATAATTAATAAAAAACTGTCAGCACCTTTATTAAATCCTTGNAGTATTTGTCTTTTGCTTATGAAGAAGTCTTTTTGAAGAACAGGTATATCAATTATTCTTTTGATTTCTTCTATAAATTTCAATTCACCTCCAAAAAATCTTTTNTCAGTTAAAACTGATATCGCATCTGCGCCTGCNNATNCGTAATCTTTAGCGATTTGCAATGGATCTCCATTTTTCAAAATCCAACCTTCACTAGGTGACTTAAATTTAATTTCAGCAATGATGGATGGTTTTTTAGATCTTAANGATTTTAATAGGCTNTTTTTTGGAAAGAGCCTATTTANACTTGAATGCTTAGGAAGTAAATCAATTTCTTCTTTTTTAACTTTTAGTATTCTATCTAAATGATTCATGACTGCATTTTCATAAGAATTTCGTAGGCAGAACCACTATCAANAGATTCTTTTGCAATGGACACACCTTCTTTNAATGATTCACATTTGCCACTAATAAGTATTCCAGCAGCAGCATTTAGAATGACTATATCTCTTTTAGGACCTTTTTCATTTCGTAGTATTCTCAAAATAGTCTGAGCATTCTCCTCTGGAGAACCCCCTTTCAAGTTGCCAAGATTAGATAAAGGTATTCCAAGTTCCTCTGGATTGATTTCATAGCGAGTTATATCACCTCTGTTAATAAACTGAAATATCTTTGTATTAGATGTCGTGGTCATTTCATCTAAGCCATCTTCCCCATGAAAAACCATAGCGCTTTGAAGGCCCAACTCAAAAAGGACTTTGATTTGTTTTTCAAGGAAATTTGAACTGAACAATCCCATTGCTTGGTATTTTACTTCAGCTGGATTGCANAAAGGTCCAAGAAGATTAAAAATAGTTCTGATTCCAAGAGAAGATCGAGCATTAACAGCGTATTTCATTGCAGGGTGATATTGCGGAGCAAACATAAAACCCAAACCAAATTCATCAATGTCATTTCTTGATTCTTCCATTGTCTTATTAATGTTGATTCCCAAAGATTGCAAAACGTCTGCTGAACCTGATTTAGAAGTCATTGACCTGTTGCCATGCTTAGCAACCGAGATTCCTGCTCCAGAAATAACAAAACAGGTTGCTGTAGAAATATTAAATGTTCCTGATGAATCGCCTCCGGTTCCGCATATGTCAAGAGCATCTTTTTGTAAAGGCATTTTTAACATCCTTTCTCTCATTGATTTAGCAAATCCAAGTATTTCTGATACTGATTCTCCTTTGCATCTTAAGGCAGTTAATAACGCACTTATTTGAACATCATCGAGATTGCCTGACATTAGATCATTCATGACATCAAATGACTCCTCGATGCTCAAGTCTCTGCCATCTATAATTTTATTAAGAAATTTCTTCATGATNGTCTCAAAAAATTCTCAATGATTTTAAAGCCCTTCTTCGTTCCAATAGACTCAGGATGAAACTGCAAGCCAATTATATCAAATGTATTATGCGATATACCCATAATTGTATTATCATTTGTTTTTGCGATTATNTCAAAATCTTTTGGTAATGTTGTTTCATCAACTACCAGCGAGTGGTACCTTGTAGCTTTAAACGAATCTTGAACACCNAAAAAAATATCATGACCAAAATGATTTATTTCATGTACTTTGCCATGTTCAATCGATTTTGCTTTTATTATTGATGCGCCAAAAGAATATCCAATAGCTTGATGNCCTAAACATATTCCTAAAATTGAAATAGAATCGTGAAAATTGTGGATCAACTCTATAGTATTACCGGCGTCTTTAGGGTGACCTGGACCAGGAGAGATAACAATTTTTGTAGGCTTAAGTTCATAAATCATTGATTGGTTTACATAATCATTTCTAAGAACCTTTATATCGGTATCAATACTACCAATCATTTGAAATAGATTGTACGTGAATGAGTCATAATTATCTATTAATACAATCATTTAATAAGCCCATCTTCTGCTAAGTCAATTGCAAGGTTTAAAACTTTAGCCTTGTTTTTAGTTTCTTCAAACTCTGCATGTGATTCTGAATCATGAACAATTCCAGCTCCAGCTTGAAAATAACAAACCCCATCTTTAATTATCATCATCCTTATTGCAATACAGGTATTAATATTTGAATTAAAATCTATGTAACCAACAGCTCCAGAATAAACGCCTCTTTTGCTTGGCTCAAGCTCATTAATTATTTCCATTGCTCTTATCTTTGGCGCCCCAGAAACTGTGCCAGCTGGAAAAGAACTAATCAATGCATCAATAGAATTGTACTGTTCTGAAAGATCACCCTTTACATTTGATACAATATGCATAACATGAGAGTATTTTTCGATTATCATTTTATCGTTAATTTCTATTGAACCAAAATCACAAACTCTCCCAACGTCGTTCCTTCCTAAATCCAAAAGCATAAGATGTTCAGAGNATTCTTTTGGATCGTTAATTAATTCTTCAGCTAGTTTATTATCTTCATCTACATTCATACCTCTTGGTCTTGTTCCAGCAATTGGTCTAACCTCAACATTTCTATCTTCTACTTTGACTAATATTTCAGGAGAGGCACCTACAATATCTATTTCATTATATTTTATGTGAAATAAATAGGGAGATGGATTAATATTTCTTAATGCTCTATAAATATTCAATGGGTCAGCATAAGTATGTCTTTGAAAACATTGACTGATTACAACTTGAAAAATATCCCCTTTCTCAATATAATTTTTCGCTTTATCAACAGCGGCGATGAAACTCTCTTTGTTAAAATTTGAACTAGTAGTAGATCTGCTTTTTATCACTGGAGTTCTAAATTCAATGTCAGTGTGTAGTTGATTCCCCATTTGATCAATTTTATCTATTGCATCATTATATAGCCTTTTCTTGTCTGAATTTCTTTCTAGATGTACGTTTGATATAACTACAGCTTCACCTTTTAAATGATCAAATGATATTAAATCATCAAATAGCATAAATAAAGATCCTGGCTCTCCAAGTACCTCTTTTGAATGAACAGGAACTTTTTCAAAAGAACTTACACTCTCATATCCTAAGTACCCTATGAAGCCACCCGTAAAATCCGGCATATTTGTTATTGAGCTGCAATTATACGATGCTAAAGAATTGTTTACATATTCAAGAATAGGAATATCTAAATCGTATGAACTGTTTTCTTCAAAAATATGTATTGATTTATGATTATTAGACCAAACAGTTTTTGTTGGCTTACAGCCAACATAAGAATATCGAGAATACGCCAAGCCCTTTTCAGCCGATTCTAAAATAAAACCCTGTTTACAGTCGATNGATAATTTCATCCACGCGCTTACTGGCGTTAATGTATCAGCTAAAATTCTTTTGAAAACTGGAATTGTTGTATAGCCTTGTTCAATAAGGCTGCAAAATTTTTTATATGTTAACTTATTATTTTTCATTTTGATNTAAAAAAAAACCCCGAAAAATTCGGGGTTTCAAGTTTACTTTGGCGTAGATAGTACCTTAGGACAAGAAAACCCCTNCTCTAAAATAAAACCAAAACCAGCTGTAAAAACTTGTATTATAAATGTTTGTCATANTTNAGATTATTAATTCTTTTCAATATTACACAAGCTTTTATTTCTGATTTTTTATTGAAAGATCAAAAATTGTTTTAAAAAAAGAAGTTATCTCATCATCTGATAGGTGTTCCAAATATCTTTCTTTTAAATTTCTTAGAATGAGTTTTTCCCTCTCAACATCTTTGTATCCAATATTTAAATTTTTTTTAATATTTCCAATTTGACGTGAAAGCTTCATTCTTTTAACCAGTAAATCCATCAGCTTTATATCAATTTTATCAATCTGGCTTCTTTTTTCGTTTATTTCTGTTGGCATTTTCATAAAAAAAAATACATATTACCATTGATGATAAAAATGAATATATGATTTAAATTTTAGCATTAAAATGAGCACTGAATTTAAAAAAATAGCGTTCCACACAATGGGATGTAAATTAAATTTTTCTGAGACCTCTATGATTTCAAAAGATTTTACTAACAGAGGATTTAAGAAGGTTAAGTATAAAGAGTTTGCAGATATTTACGTTCTAAACACATGCTCTGTCACAGACAATGCAGATAAAGAAGCTAGAAAGCTGATTCGCCAAGCAAAAAGAAAAAATCCGAATGCTCAAATTGCTGTTATAGGTTGTTACGCACAACTTATGCCGGATCAAATTGCAAAAATTGATGGGGTAAATTTAGTAATTGGTACCGAAAATAAATTTAATGTGTTAACGGAGCTAGATCTTCTCAATCTGAATTCAGAAACAAAAATCATTAGAAATAAAATTGAAGATGTTAACGCTTTTACTCCATCTTACTCATCAAATGATAGAACGAGGACTTATCTGAAAGTTCAGGATGGTTGTGATTACACTTGTTCGTTTTGTACAATACCCTTAGCACGAGGGAGAAGTAGAAGTGATACTATATCTAACACTATTAAAATTGCAAATCAGGCAATACAATCAGGTGCCCGAGAAATTGTTTTAACTGGAGTGAATATCGGTGACTATGGAAAAAACAATAATGAATCATTCATCGAGCTTATTAAGAGACTAGACACTCTTGCAGTTGAAAGAATTAGGATTTCTTCGATTGAACCAAATCTTCTTACAAAAGAAATAATTGATTTCTGCGCAGAATCAAAAAAATTCATGCCTCATTTTCACATCCCGCTTCAATCAGGATCAAATAAAATTTTGAAATTGATGAGAAGAAGATACACGTCATCGCAATATGCTGAGTCAATTTCGTTAATAAGACAATTGATTCCAGATGCCTCAATTGGCGTAGATGTGATTGTTGGTTTTCCTGGTGAGTCAAACGAAGACTTTATGGAAACATTTAATTTTATTGAAAGCCTTGATATTTCCTACTTACATGTTTTTACTTATTCTGAAAGAAAAAATACTGATGCTGCAAATTTTAAAAAAAGCGTGGACAAAAAGACTAGAGCGCATCGCAGTTTGATCTTGAGGAGGTTATCAGAAAAAAAACTATCGGATTTTTATGATCAGTTTATTGGCACCCAACGTGTGGTACTTTTTGACAATAAAAAAAACAATCAAATCCTGGGCTATACTGATAATTATATCAAAGTAGCTGTGGATTCAACAGACTACAAAGTGAATACGGTTCATGAAATTAATTTGCTCTCAAACGAAAAACAAAACGTACACGGATCCCTTTCTATTCACGCTTGATTCATCTGTAGTAAGATTTCATCCCAAAACTTAACCCGCGCTTGCATAGTTTTTTTTGCAGCTTGAGCAGCCTCGTTCCATTTATTATCATCTTCCTTGCACAATTCTTTTATCATTTTAAGCGCTGCTGGGCCATGCTCATCTTCATCAATTCCGATATGTCTATCTAAGTAATAAATAAAAGTTTTTAGTTTTCCCTTGGCATCTTGATCAATCTTATCAATGATTGATCGAAACATATTAGGAATCACCTCCTCTCTTCCAAATGTAAACATGGAAGCAACTACATGAATTGGTGCCTTATTTAACAAAGAAAAGGTACGATTGACAAAACGAGTAGCAGCTTTTGGAGCATCGCTTTTGATAAGTGCATTTTCAACACCTTCATCTAATCTCGATAAAAACTTTTCAATGGGTTGTGTATTAGCGCCTGCTTCTTGCATACCCTGATAATACATTTCAAAATGACTTGAGTATTCCCCATATATATTAATATCTGTTTCTTCCTCTGTTACAATCTCATTTAACAATCTACCTGGAGTGCCACCATTTTTTGGTATCCAAGGAATTTCTGTGCACGTTAGATCTCTTTGAAGAGTTTTAAGTATTGACATAAAATCCCAAACCGCAAAAATATGATTTTCCATAAAAATATGAAGGTGGTTCATATCATGAATGGATGAATAAATTTTATGATTAAATAAAGTGTCACGCTCAGTTTGTGTGACGTCAAGTATCTTTAAAAGATCATTTTTAAGAAATTTGAACATGTAGAATTGAAGTGTTCTTTTACTTTGAATAGCTTTCTATCGGAGCGCAGGTACAAATTAAATTTCTATAACCGTAAGCGTTATCTACTCTTCCAACAGTTGGCCAATATTTGTAATCTTTTAACCAGTCGGCGGGATATGCAGCTACCTCACGAGAATATTTATGATTCCATGTTTCAGATGTAATACTTAAAGCAGTGTGTGGCGCATTCTTTAGTGGATTGTCTGTTGAATCAAACTTACCACTCACGACATCATCAATCTCTTTTTTGATTGAAAGCATAGCATTGCAAAATTTATCAAGCTCTCTCTTTGATTCACTTTCAGTGGGTTCAATCATTAGTGTTCCAGGAACTGGCCAAGACATAGTTGGCGCATGAAAACCGTAATCTATCAAACGTTTGGCAATGTCCTCATCGCTTATTCCTGTCTCATTTTTTAGTCCTCGAAGATCAATAATAAATTCATGCGCAGATGTTTTATTTATACCTCTGTACAAAACTTTAAAATCATTCTCCAGTCTTTTTGCCATATAGTTTGCGTTAAGTATTGCAACCTCAGAAGACTTCTTCAAGCCATTGCTTCCGAGCATGGTAATGTAACCCCATGAAATTGGTAAAATACTTGCGCTCCCATACGGATCTGCAGAAATTGCTGATATTGATTTTAAATTGTTTTTTAAAATTACGTGACCTGGTAAGTATGGTGAGAGATGTTTACCAACACATATAGGACCCATACCCGGGCCGCCCCCACCATGCGGTATGGCAAAAGTTTTATGTAGATTAATATGACAAACATCAGCACCAAAATCTCCAAGCCTAGAAAGGCCCACCATAGCATTCAAATTAGCGCCATCAAGATATACTTGACCTCCGCAATCGTGAATTATGTTGCAGATTTCTTTCACCGCTTCTTCAAATACTCCATGTGTGGATGGATAAGTAATCATTAATGCGGATAAATTGTCTTTGTTTGCGTAAGCCTTTTCTTTTAAGTCTTCAATATCAATATTTCCTGAGCTATCGCACTTAACAACTACGACATTCATTCCAGCCATCACAGCGCTGGCAGGGTTTGTTCCATGAGCAGACTCAGGAATAAGGCAAATAGTTCGATTGCTATTTCCATTGTCCCTGTGAAAGGCTCGAATTACCATGAGCCCTGCATACTCTCCTTGTGCACCTGAGTTTGGTTGTAATGAGCATGCGCTCAGCCCAGTTATGTCAACAAGCCACGATGAAAGCGTATCAAATAGTTCTTGATACCCTTTGGTTTGGTTTTCAGGTGCAAATGGGTGTATAGAACTAAACTCAGGCCATGAAATTGGTATCATTTCAGCAGCAGCATTTAATTTCATTGTGCAAGATCCCAATGAGATCATGCTCGTGTTAAGGCTTAAGTCTTTTGACTCAAGTCTTTTTAGATATCGCATCATTTCAGTTTCAGATTGAAATGAATTAAAAATTTCATGTGTCAAATATTCAGAGGTGCGAACCTCTTTAAGTTCAAAACCTGTTTCATTTTGAATTTTGCTATTAAAATGTTTTGCTATTTCGAAGAGATCTTCATCTGTGCTTGTTTCATCAAGGGAAATGCCAATATCACCATTATCAAAGTACCTTAGATTGTAATTATCGATTTTTGTGTAAGACTGAGCTGTAGGTGTAAAACGTATCGTATCAAAAAACTGATCATGAACTATTGTATGCCCGCCTGATTTAAGAGCTGTGGCTAAGCGCCGAGCCTTACCATGCACTTCTGTTGCAATGTTTAGGATTCCTTTTTGTCCGTGATATACTGCATACATTCCAGCAATAACAGACAACAATACTTGCGCAGTGCAAATATTGGATGTTGCCTTATCTCTTCTAATGTGTTGTTCTCGGGTTTGCAACGCCATTCTGAGAGCCTGATTATCATTAGAATCTTTTGAAATTCCAATAATCCTACCAGGCATTTTCCTTTTAAAATTCTCCTGGGCCGCTAAAAATGCAGCATGAGGCCCACCATATCCAACAGGGACTCCAAATCTTTGTGAGCTTCCTACAGCAATATCTGCATTGAAATGACCAGGCTCTAAAATCAAAGCCAGGCTCAAAAGATCAGTTGCGACCGCAACGTAGGATCCCGAAGCGTGTGCAACATCGCAGAGCTGTTTAAAGTTAAAAACTTTACCATCAGTTGAAGGGCACTGAATTAAACAACCAAAAGAATTATCACTAAATTTAAAATCCTCAATTTTTAACACTGAAATTTTGATATCCATGGGTTCAGCTCGAGTCTTCAATACATCAATGGTTTGTGGATGACAATCATCAGCAACAAAAAATGTATTACCGCTCTTAGAATGGCGATACATGAGGACCATCGCCTCAGCTGCAGCAGTGGATTCATCCAGGAGGGAAGCGTTTGATATTTCCAGTCCGGTCATATCAGTAACCATCGTTTGAAAATTAAGCAGTGCTTCAAGTCTACCTTGAGAGATTTCAGCTTGGTAGGGTGTATATGCAGTGTACCATCCAGGATTCTCAAGTATATTTCTTAAAATGACTGGTGGTGTTATTGTGCCGTAATAACCCATACCGATAAATGTTTTTACTACCTTATTTTTTTCTGCTAAGAGTTTGATTTTTTTTAAAAACTCAAATTCACTTAGTCCAGGACCAACGCTTAAATCATCTTTAGAGAGTATGTCATTTGGAATCGTGCTTTGAATTAGCTCGTCAATAGAAGAGAAACCTAGATAGGTAAGCATTTCTCTCATTTCACTGTCTGATGGACCTATGTGTCTTTTTTGAAAACTCATGTGTGTAAAATTATAATTTTATTAAATATATTAGACTTAAAACTTATAGCGNTTGATAAGTTCCAAGCTATCATAAAAACAAATTTTACATTTCACTTACAACTTTCTCAATTTTAATGTTTTTTTGAAAAAGATAATCTATTAAATATTCTGTGCAGTTAAGCTTTTTTCCAACTAGTTCCGGTGGAAATACTCCACACTCATTGAAAAGGTTTAAAGCAACCATATTAACAGTTGCTGTTGCGGTGAAGCCTGTTGTTCTGGACATTGAAGTAAATCCAGTTTTGACATCAAATTCATCATACAAATTATANTCTATTTTGGATTTCTCAATTTTAATTATGATTTTCATAATTGTAAGCTCTGGNTCATTCTTTTCAAGTCTCCAAGCTCTAAAGAGCTCATCAGAAGTTTTCNTGATTCTTTCTTTATCAAATTTACCAGCATTTCTATAATTCGCCATTAACGCTGCATGCCCAGGATAGCGTAGNGTTTTTTCNTTCATATTATTTATGTGATCCATTGTAACCAAGATAGATCTTAACCCGTCAGTATTGAATGCCTCTAGAGTTCCTACATTCTCGAAGTTTATGTTTTCAATTTCTGATAATGCGGATCTTGTAATACGTTTTCCGTTTACTTTCATTCTAGCAGGTCTAGTATATTCTTCAATCACATCTACAGGNGAAAACGGAGCCTTATAATTAAATGGAGGCTTTGGATTTTTTGGAAGCCCACCAACATAATATTCAAATGAATCAATCTCCCCTTTGACATCGTGATAGCCAAGTAAAAAGTTTGGAATACCAGGCGCCAGTCCAGCGTCAACAATAGCAGTAACNCCTCTTTTTATGGCTAGCTCGTTTAGATCTAAAAAATTCTCGTTTGAAAATGAAATATCCACAACGTTTTTTCCATAATTGATAATGGTTTGTAANGCTTTATAGCCAAGAAATCCAGGTACAGCCAGAAGTACGATATCAGCATCTTGAATGAACTTACATATNTCATTTTCATCTTGAGCATCAAGAGGACATGTAGCTATTGATGGGTTCACATTGGTAAGCGACTTTAGAGCTTCAACATCGCAATCTCCAACCTTTACCTCATGATCTTTGGAAAGATCATGAGCCATGGTCTTCCCAATCATTCCAGCACCAATTTGTGCTATTTTAGACATCAGAGAATACGCTTCTAATCATAGATTGAAAATGGTACACGCCAGTTTCGTTTTCAGGCGAAAATCTTCCCACGTCATATCCTTCTGATTCCAATCCTCTCTGGACACTTTCACAAATCTTAATATCCTCCTGTTGAATCAGCTCACTGAACTCAGCATCTTTTTCAACATTGGAGTTTTTCGGATTATCAAAATGATAATCAAAGTGAACCATACAAGTTCGCGAAGTTATGGGCTCAACAATNTTTGTTTGTAAACGTCCAGGTGCGATATTCAAAATTATGTTTGGGAAAATTGTAAAATAGTAGGCTTTATTCTCTTCTTTTTTGCTTACTGAACCATAAGGACTCAATTCATTTTCAAGCGGACACCATTGCAATGAGAAATAATCAAAGAGCTCTGTTTTGTATTGTTTGTAATCAATGACTTGATTGAGTTTTGGATGAACAAACGGAATATGAAAACCCTCTAGAAAGTTGTCCATATAGACTTTCCAATTACAGGCTATTTCATAAGACTCTCTAAAAACAAATCTGTAATCACTTACATCCAGTGGTTTGATCAAATCTTTAATTTTGTTCAACCTCAAACTTATGTCATGCGGTTCCTGTGAAAGATTTACAAAAACTTGACCCATCCATTCANAAACGCTTACCTCAACCATTCCATATTGTTCTTTTTTTAAAGCCGAATCATCAAAACCTCTTGTATTTTTTAAATCTCCATTTAATTCATAAACCCAACCATGATATTTACATTGGAGAGCGTTGGTATTACAGTTTTCATAAGCTAAAGGACCACCTCGATGTTGACAAACGTTGTAAAAGGCTTTCAAATCGCCATTTTTTTGACAAACAACTATTATTGGATTTTGTGCAATCTCTNCTACNACAACATCACCAGGCTTTTTGACTTTAGATCGCGAGCCAATAAGTTGCCATTCCTTGANAAAAATATCTCTTTTTTCAATTTCTAAATATTCATTCTTAAAATACCATTTTGAGGGTATTGTTTCTTGTTGTTCAATTGGCAAACTATTTTTCAAAATCATTCTCTAAGGAAAGGTCTGGTAAGGCATGTTGGGCCACCAGCACCTTTGATTGAAATTTCTGAACCATCGTAGANATGCACAGCAACACCTGCATCTATAAGTGATTGTTCAGTAATTGGATTACCAGAAAGCATCAATACTTCTCTAGGTGCGACAGCTAAGACATTGCACCCCATCGATTCATATTCATTATCAGGAACTTCGATAAGATCAATTTTTCTTTCTAGTAGGTATNCTCTGAATTCTACTGGTAGTAAGCGTGAGTAAGTAACGTACAAATCTCTATCAATGGGGCTGAGATTGCTCATAAGATGAAGGCAGTCAGATGATCCTGTCCAATGGGGAAGGTGAACTGGTATAATTTCATCTATATCATTTGATAAAATTTGTTTGAGNTGGTGAATTCCTTGCATATTAGTTCTATAACCAACGCCAACTGCTAATGTTCTCTCNTCAATCCACACGACATCACCACCTTCAACTTTTCCAGGTGCAGAAATTTGACCAACAATAGGTATTCCTATTGATGTAAAATAATCTGAAATTTCTTTTGGTTCTGTTTTCCTTANTTCTTTACCCATGGAACATANAATAACACCTGAGTTAGAAACAATGCATGGGTCATGAGTGTAAATAGAATCNAGACTGNTATTGTCATTTGAAGGCAGCTCGTGTATATCAATATCAAAACCTTTTAAAACATTATAAAAGTCTTGATAATCTTTGACAGCTTGATCAAAAATCGGTTTACCGNAGTAATTAAGCTTNTCTGCCTGCTTATCAATATTTGATTGATTTAAGTAAGCACTTTCAGGGCGCTTNATTAAAACCCGTTGAATTTTGCTAGACATACTTTGGCAACCAAACTTTTTATTCAAAATTTCCTCTTCACCATTTTACAATCATAATTGCAATTACTTTAGTATACAATAAATTTTCATCGATTTCAATATGCTCCATTGCTGCATGAGCCGCGATATTATCTTGATAGCTACTCATTTTTTATCCAATAAAAATAAAATGGCAGACCAGCTAGTATCAATACTAATCCAATCCCTGCATCTCTTGGTGCTTCTATAATGGTATTTACAGTAAGAAAAATAGCAAAGCAGATGAAGATAATTGGAACCCATGGATAAAAAGGAGTTTTGTAGGGCCTTTTAATATCAGGCCTTTTTTTTCTAAGTATTATAACTGCCCCAGCTGACATTCCATAAAATAACCATGAGGCAAATATAACATAAGTAATTAGTTGGTCAAAAGTACCGGTCAGTGTCAATATACAGGCCCAAGCACCTTGCATCCATAAAGCATTAGCTGGAGAATTATATTTTGGATGTATTTCAGCTGCTTTCTTGAAAAATAACCTATCCTGNGCCATAGCAAAGTTTANTCGTGCGCTTGATAAAATAAAGCTATTGTTAGCCCCAATTAGAGANATAATGATAATCAAAGAAATAATAGTTCCTCCTGCTTCACCAAGAAAAATTGAAGCAGCATCTGACATTACCAATTCTGCACCTACCATCTTNTCAAAACCCAATGCATANACTAGTACAAAGTTTAGTGTCAAGTAAATTGAAACAACAATTAGCATGCAAAATATAAGGGATAGAGGAATATTCCGATCGGGCTCTTTTATTTCGCCCGCGACATAAGAAACAAATATCCATCCATCAAATGTCCAGAGTACAGCCACCATAGCAAGTCCAAGAGGACCCACTAAAGAATATATTGGCCTTTCAGATAAAACAGGGTAGAGGTTTTCAAGGCTACCACCATCAAGAAACAAACCTAGAACGATAACGAGTGAAATTGAAAAAATCTTTGCAAACGTGAACCAATTTTGAAACCGAGCCCCTGCTTTGACATTTACCAAATTGATAATAGTTAAAATGACAATAGAAAGTATTGCAAACAGTTTAATTTGGAAGACATTGGCTGAAATAAAAAAACCACAATACTCTGAAAAGGCAACTGCAACTGCAGCTATTGAGGCTGTGTTTATGACTGAAATCGCTGACCATCCATAAAGAAAACCCCAAACTGGTCCATAAGCTCTATTTAGATAAACATATTGACCACCTGCCTCCGGCATGGCTGCCCCCAACTCTGCAACCGAAAGTGCTCCGAAAAGACTAATAATACCGCCCAAAATCCAAACTAAAAAAAAGAGAGAACTAGATAATGTATAGAGTGCAACTGTTGCTGGGACCATAAAAATACCTGAGCCTAGAATACCCCCAACATTAATCATGGTTGCATCCATAAGAGATAATACTCGATTTAGTTTAGGCTGTTGTGACACATATCCATAATACACATATCGATAAAAATTTAGAAAGACTAAATTTTTTTAATTGGCACTTAAATAACTTTAAATTTTACCATGAAAAATTTAGTAGTACTTAGCGGAGCTGGAATTAGCGCTGAGAGCGGTCTCAAAACATTTAGAGATAGTAATGGTCTTTGGGAAAATCATAAAATTGAAGACGTTGCAACCCCAACAGGTTGGAACAATAATCCTGAGCTTGTTTTAGAATTTTATAATCAGCGACGAAAACAGGCAAGTTTGGCAAAACCAAACATGGCTCATAAAGCACTAGCTAGGCTTGAAAATAAGTTTAGAGTTACAATTGTTACTCAAAATGTTGATGATTTGCATGAAAAAGCAGGTTCGAGTGTTGTATATCATCTTCATGGTGAGTTAAATAAAGCACGTAGCACATTAGATCCAAATCTTACTTATAAAATTAATGATTCAAATATTTCAATGGGAGATTTGTGTGAAAAAGGATATCAGTTACGACCAGATATTGTATGGTTTGGGGAGCCGGTGCCAATGATTGAAAAAGTGATTACATACTTTAGATCTGCAGATATATTAATTGTAATTGGAACATCATTATCTGTCTATCCGGCATCAAGTCTCATTGATCATGTTAATTCCTTTGCGGATTGTTACTATATTGATCCAAATGCAAATGAAAATACTCTGAGGGATGATTTTACAATTATATTTAAACAAGCATCAGTTGGTACTAAGGAATTAGTTGACATATTACTTCGATCATAGATTATAAAATATCACTTAGCATGGATACAAAAAACCCGCCGATGAGGGCGGGTTTTTTGTATCGAAAGACTACTCATTTCTAAAAGTGAGCCGGGTGAGACTCGAACTCACGACCAATGGCTTAAAAGGCCACTGCTCTACCAACTGAGCTACCGGCTCGCTTATAACTATTTAATTTTTATCATGATGTCTTTGACTTAAAGAATCCTATGCCAGTACCTACTGCAAGACCGATTGAAATTCCAAGGCCTACATTATTCATAGCTGCTCCAAAAACCACTCCAAACGTTAATCCTATACCAATAAATTTAGGTTCAATATCTTGAATATTTTTTTTCACAAACAATTTTCTTAACAAAGACNGTAACAAAATTAACTAATTTGAGGTGTGTTTCATACCAAAAATACTAATCTAATTTACCCTCTANACAAGTCGTATCAAATCCACCTCGAGTATTATAAACAGTTGTTACCTTTACCTTGTTNGAATTGAGCACCTGTTTTAGATCCAAGTAAATCCTCTTGGTTGCACCTTCTTGGTAAATGCCTACNTTTCTAAAACTTACAAAATAATATTTTANTGATTTNAATTCAATACACTTTCCACCAGTTGGATANTATTCAATTTTTACATATGCTAAATCTGGAAGACCGCTGAATGGACAGACTGCGCTAAANTCATCTGTTTCAGTCATTATATATTGATCAGGACTTTCAAAAGAAAAAGTTTCTANAAAATCTGTGTTGATTTGATCTTCTCCATCAAATTCGAAATACTTACCTTCAGCTTTAGNCATCANTCACCNCTATATATNCAACCCGAACTGCATGTTTCTTTAACTTCAATTGCAGCGAGATTATTCAATTTGTTANCCATTTTTCCCCAAATCCATTTAGCTAAATTTTCGCTTGTTGGATTATTTAAACCCTCAATATCGTTTAAATAATGATGGTCGAGTTGATCGTAAATTGGTTGAAAAGCTTTCTTGATATCTGAGAAATCTTCAACCCAACCAACTTTCTCTTTTATTGGTCCATTGATTGTGATTCGTACCTTAAATGAGTGCCCATGCAATCTTCGGCATTTATGGTCATCCGGAAGATTCGGAAGAAGGTGTGCAGCTTCAAAAGTTATGTCTTTATAAATTTCCATTATATTTGCTAGGGAATACCTAAAAATTTATGAGTTTGTAGGCTTAGTCTCCAATGGGGATGTAAACTGCAATATTTTATCGTTTTTTGGGTATTTTCTTTCAACTTATCATTGTCCATGGGTTGGAGAGAGAAATAGTCAAAATCCAAGTCTTCATATTCTGAAGGATCGATTGCCTTTTGAGGGTAAACCAATTTTAACTCATTTCCCTTAAGTATTTTAAGTTCGCTATTTCCTTTAGGGCTAACGCACAACCAGTCTATTCCATTTGGTGGATCTATGGTGCCATTTGTTTCAACAGCAATTTCAAATCCTTTTGCGTGCAATGCCCTTATTAATGAATCATCCAACTGAAGAAGAGGTTCGCCTCCAGTGCAAACAACGAATGGGACTGTTTTTGCATTTGAAGGCCATTTAAGGTAAACATGATTTGCTAATTCGTTTGAATCCAAAAACT
Source organism: Fidelibacterota bacterium (assembly GCA_002724735.1). GTDB lineage: Bacteria > Fidelibacterota > Marinisomatia > Marinisomatales > TCS55 > TMED108. The sequence goes on from PBPT01000023.1 coordinate 83,863, forward strand.
TCCCGCCACCGGGACCGTCGGTTCCAACAAAATCAGTGTCACAAAAATCACAGATTGCATTTTGCCGATTTTTTTCGTGACCTGTCCAAAGATTGCATCCTGTAAATCTTAGAAAAACCGCAGATCTGCCAGTATGGAACCCTTCGCCCTGAATTGTAAAGTATACCTCTTTTATGGTGTACATTTAATTTGCATATCTAATGGGGTCAATCACTCCAGCCTTTTTAAAGCCTTGCAATCTTAGTATACAGGCGTCACATCTGCCACATGATAATCCACTTTCGACAGGATCATAGCATGAATGAGTTAAGCTGTAATCAACGCCTAGCGCAGCCCCGGTTTCGATTATTTCATGTTTTCCCATATTAATAAGTGGTGTGTGAATCTTTATTGATGATTTTCCAGTTACCCCACTTTTTGTTGCAAGATTAGACATCGACTCAAATGCAGAGATATACTCAGGTCTGCAATCAGGATAACCGCTATAATCTAATGCGTTTACTCCGATAAAAATATCATCACAACCAAGAGATTCGGAATAGCCAAGTGCAAAAGAAAGGAATATAGTGTTTCGTGCAGGAACGTAGGTTATTGGAATCTCATCAGAGGTATTGCCTCCAATCCTATCTTTAGGAACATCAATGTTGTCAGTTAATGCTGAGCCTCCAAAGGCGCGTAGATTAATGTCCATAATTACATGATTCTTAACCTGCTGCGATCGAGCACATTCTTTTGCAGTCCCGATTTCAAATTCGTGACGTTGACCATACCTAAACGTAAGGGCGTAAAGATCGTAGTTTTTTGATTTTG
>PBPT01000024.1 GCA_002724735.1 Fidelibacterota bacterium
AAAAGAAGCCGGGGCTAACAGTCAAGATATTGATGGTTTTACTGATTTTGTTAGAACCATCAAAGGCGTTGAAATTGCTGTTATGATTTTTGAGCAATCTAATGATAAATGTCGCTTGAACTTTCGCTCTAAGGGAAAGTATGTTATTAATGAAGTGGCAAAAGCTTTTGGTGGTGGAGGTCACAAATTTGCTGCTGGAGCTGTGGCGGATGGTAATCCAGCACATGTACTTGATCAGGTTTTGAGAGAAACAAAAAAACAAATCTTAACTCAAAATATTAATAATTAATTATGAAGATTCTTTTAGCTAAAAACGCAGGTTATTGTTTTGGAGTTCGCGATGCGGTCAATATGGCCTATGATACAGCAAAAGAACATGGTGATGTATACATGCTTGGTCATATTGTTCATAATGAAAATGTTGTGGATGATCTTGACAAGGCTGGAGCTAAAGTTGTAGATAGCTTGGATAGTGTGCCTGATGGAAGACCTGTTTTGTTGCGTGCTCATGGAACACATGTAGACATTGTTGAGGAAGCTAAAAATAAAAAAATGAATATCGTTGATGCAACTTGTCCATTAGTTAGGGATATTCATGATGAAATAAAAACTCTAGAAGCTGATGGAAGAAAAATAATAATTATTGGAGATCATGGCCACGACGAAGTTGTCGGAATAGCGAGCCAAGTTAAGGATCCTATAATTGTTGCAACAGCAGATGAGGCAACTGAGCTTAGAAAAACCAAAAGAGCGGGTGTTGTTAGTCAGTCTACTCAAACCATAGAAAACGTACAAGATATCATCAACATTCTTATGAGCAAAGTCGTTGATTTACGTTTCATCAATACTATTTGTTTTCCAACAAAACGAAATCAAGAACAAATTAAAGAATTATCTAAACAATGTGATGTAATGTTTGTTATTGGATCCTTTACTAGTGCTAATTCAAAACGCTTAACAGATCTTTCAAAAGAAAGAAACAGTAGATCATACCAAGTCACCTGCGCCTCCGATATTGATGAAAAGTGGCTAGATAACTGTGAAATTGTTGGAATATCTGCTGGTGCCAGTACGCCTGATAATATCATTGGCGAAGTTTTAGATAAAATTAAAGAAATTGGCAATGTCCAGGAGGAGGAAATTTATGCCTAAAGAAAGTTCATTTGAGGTTAAAGTAGGTCTTGCTGAAATGCTCAAAGGAGGCGTTATTATGGATGTGATGAATGCAGAGCAAGCTAAGCAAGCCGAAGAAGCGGGAGCAGTTGCCGTGATGGCACTGGAAAGAATTCCTGCTTTAATAAGAAAAGAGGGCGGGATAGCTAGAGCAAGCGATCCAAAAATGATTAATGATATACAAAAGTCCGTAAGTATTCCAGTAATGGCAAAAGCACGTATCGGTCACTTTGCAGAAGCACAAATTTTAGAGGCTTTAGAAGTTGACTTTATCGATGAAAGTGAAGTGCTTACACCAGCTGATGAGCACAATCATATTTGGAAGCATGAATTTAAAGTGCCATTTGTATGTGGCTGTAGAGACCTTGGCGAAGCTCTAAGAAGAATCGGTGAAGGTGCAGCGATGATTCGAACAAAAGGTGAGCCAGGAAGTGGAAATATTGTAGAAGCAGTGAGGCACATGCGTCAAGTTCAGTCAGAAATAAAAAGATTAACTACAATGAATCAAGATGAGCTTATGGCTGCAGCAAAGAATTTAGGCGCTCCCTTTACCTTAGTTCAGCAGGTTGCAAAACTGGGGAAGCTTCCCGTACCCAACTTTGCTGCAGGAGGTATCGCAACACCTGCTGATGCCTCTTTAATGATGCAGCTTGGAGCAGAAACCGTTTTTGTTGGCTCTGGTATTTTTATGAGTGACGATCCTGTACCTAGAGGTAAGGCTATTGTGGACGCAGTGACTTATTATAAAGATGCTGCAAAGCTTGTAGAAATATCTACTGGTTTAAAGTCTGCCATGAAAGGTGTAGACATGTCTGAAATACCAGAAGGCGAGCGCATGCAAGAGAGAGGCTGGTAACTTAATTGTTTTGAAACCAATTGGAGTACTTGCGTTACAAGGTGACTATGAAAAGCATCTTAATACATTGGTCCGTGCTGAAATTCCAGCAATTGATATTAGATACCCTGATCAATTGTTAGAAATCAATGGATTGATTATTCCAGGTGGAGAGTCAACAACTATGAATGATCTCATGAAAAGGGTTGATTTTCATACACACATTGCTGATTTTGCTAAAACCAAAACAGTAATGGGAACATGCGCTGGATTAATTCTCATGAGCAAAAAAGTTAAGAATGATGATCAAATTAACCCCCTTGGAATTCTAGATATCGAAGTAACCCGAAACGCATACGGTCGCCAACTAAATTCTTTTGTGGATACGGTCGAAGTTGAAATTGATAATGATCATTCCCAACAAGAAGTTGCTTTCATACGTGCCCCAAAAATTTCTACCGTTGGGAAATCAACAACTATTTTAGGTAAACACAATAACGATATTGTTGCAGTGAAAACAGGTATTCATTATGGTTTTACATTTCACTCAGAGTTAAATGAAAATGAATATTTTCATAAATGCATTTTTTCAGATAATATAGATTTTCAAAAAGAAAATAATGCAGCTTAAAATACTACCAAAGATTAAATCTCCTGCTGATATTAGAGATCTTAGTGATAGTGAGCTCCTTCAGCTTTCAGACGAAGTTAGAAGTTTTACAATTGAAACAATAACTGAAATTGGTGGCCACCTTGCGCCTACTCTTGGGGTTATAGAGCTTACAGTAGCATTGCACAAAGTCTTTGACACCCCAAAAGATAAAATTATCTGGGACGTTGGACATCAAGGTTATGCTCATAAGATCTTAACTGGTAGGTTGGACAAATTTAATACCATTCGACGAATGGGAGGTTTAAGCGGATTCTTAAAAAGAAGTGAAAGTGAGTATGATGTTTTTGGTGCTGGACACGCGTCAACTTCAATATCCGCTGCTGTCGGAGTGGCAGAGGCTCAAAAGCATAATGGTGATAATTTTCGTGTCGTATCAGTAATTGGTGACGGATCTATGACTGGCGGGCTTGCTTTTGAGGCAATGAACAATGCGGGTCATCTTAAATCACCAATGATCGTTATTTTAAACGACAATGAAATGTCCATCAGTCCAAATGTTGGAGCTTTGAATACCTACCTTACTAAGATAGTAACAAATCCAATTTATAATCAGATTCGAACTGAAATTTGGGAAATTGCTGGCAAAATAACCTTTGGTAGAAAAAGCATTCAAAAAGCCTTGCGTAAGGTTGAAGAAAGCTTAAAATCTTTTCTTGTCCCAGGTATGTTGTTTGAGGAGCTAGGATTTAGATATTTTGGCCCTATCGATGGCCATGATTTGCCAGAGCTTGTGTCAACATTAGATCGTATTAAAGATTTAAAATCACCAGCATTACTTCATGTTCTTACAAAAAAAGGCAAAGGAATGGTATCAACTAATGTTGATGATGAGTATTATTTAGACGCTGTTAAGTTTCACGCAGTCAAACCAAACAAAAAAGCAGAGGTCAAGATTGAAACATCTCAGGCCGTCAAAAATGCACCGGTTTTTCAAGATGTTTTTGGAGCTATTGTTTGCGAGGTCGCCAGAAACAGAAAAGACACAGTTTGTATTACCGCCGCAATGAGAGAAGGTACTGGGCTAGTGCCTTATGCCAAAGAGTTTAGCGATCGTTATTACGATGTTGGTATTGCTGAGGGCCATGGAGTGACTTTTGCTGCTGGCCTCGCTACGCAAAACGTTCGTCCAATCGTAGCAATTTATTCAACGTTCCTTCAAAGAGCTTACGACCATATAATTCACGATGCAGCTATTCAACACCTCCCCGTTGTTTTTTGCATGGATCGTGCAGGTATCGCTGGAGAAGATGGACCTACTCACCACGGAGCACTAGATATAGCCTATCTAAAATGCATTCAAGATATGGTTGTTACTGCGCCTAAAGACGGAAATGAATTAAGAAATCTCCTTTACAGTGGTTTAGATTATTCTCAAGGCCCTTTTTCAATTCGTTATCCTAAAGCATCTTCAATTAATTTTGATCAAGCAGGTCAAGCTGAGCTACTTTCAATAGGCAATTGGGAGGTGTGTAGAAAATCTACTGGAAAAACAGTGATACTATCTGTTGGTCCTCAAGTGTTTGATGGATTAACTGCTGCAGATAATTTGTCTAATCAAAATATTGAATGTGAGGTTGTTAATTGCAGATTTATTAAACCAATGGATTATGCCTATTTACAATCAATTATTGGTCGATTTGAAAATGTTGTGACTGTCGAGGAAGGTGTAAAAACAGGTGGTTTTGGGGAGGGGGTAGCGGCCTGGCTTGTCACAAATGGATTTAAAGGCAACATTAGCATAATATCGCTTCCTGACGAATTTGTTGAGCATGGACCTAGAGATATGCTTCTTGAAAAATGGGGAGTGAACCAAAAGGGTATTGAAAATTCAATCTTGAGCTTAAATGAATCTGTGAAACTGCAATATTGATCTATGAGTTCAATATCTCTTGTAATCTTGGGTTTCTTAACATTTTATGCCGGTTACAAGTTTTATTCTGTTTATCTATCTCATAGCCTTTTTGACATCGAAGATACATCAATTGAACTTCCTTCAAAATCTATGAAGGATGGTATTGACTTTTATCCCACGAAAAAACATATTCTTTTCGGGCATCATTTTACCTCGATTGCTGGTGCAGCACCGATTATTGGTCCATGTGTAGCTGCATATTGGGGATGGCTCCCAGCTTTGTTATGGATTTTGTTAGGAACCGTTTTTATGGGTGCCGTTCATGATTTTGGAGCTCTAGTTACCAGCGCTAAAGAAAAAGGAAGAAGTATAGCAGACATAGCTTCGTCTACAATCAGCAATCGTGCTCGTTTAATGTTTCTTGTCTTTATCCTGTTATTAGTTTGGCTTGTGTTGGCAGTTTTTGCAATGGCGATTGCTGATCTTTTTGTTTCCGTACCCGCATCCGTCATTCCAATCAACGTCCAAATCATTGTTGCGCTTTTTATGGGAGTAATGCTGAAAAGAAAAATTATGAGTGGCGCCTTTCTTTCAGTTGTTTCGGTAGTAATTCTATATTTTTTTATTTGGGTAGGATCAAATAATCCAATAGTTCTTGGTAGTTCTCTAAGCACCACAGAAATGAAAAATATATGGATTGTACTATTATTCATATACTCTGGCGTTGCTAGCTTACTTCCTGTATGGGTTTTATTACAACCCAGAGATTACATCAATAGCCATCAGCTTTTCATTGGACTAAGTCTTTTATTCCTAGGTGTTTTTGTTGCACAACCTGAGGTAACTGCTCCTGCAGTACGGTCCTTAAACGAACCTGGAGTTCCACATTTATTTCCTATGCTTTTTGTAACAATAGCGTGTGGTGCAATAAGTGGATTTCATGGTCTAGTTTCTTCTGGCACCTCTTCAAAACAGCTTGAAAAATTATCTGATTCAAGAATCGTGGGTTATGGTGGAATGATTGGGGAGGGTAGTTTAGCCCTTGTTGCCACATTGGCAGCAGTGGCTGGAATTTCTCTTGTTGGCCATGCAAACCTCCCATCTGTTGGTAATGTAACTGACTTAGAGTGGCATGTATACTATGATACATGGGAGCATGCAAGTCAAAATAAGGCGGCAGCTTTTGTACTCGGAGGAGGCGCTCTTTTAAAATCTCTTGGAATACAAGAAATTTTTGCTAACACGCTAATGGCTGTTTTAGTGATTTCATTTGCAGCAACAACACTTGACACTGCAACAAGAATTCAAAGATTCATTCTAAATGAATTCGGAAAAGCATCAAATATCCCTTCACTATCAAATAAGCTTTTTGCGACATCAATTGCTGTCATCCCTGCAATAATGCTTGCATTCTGGAATGTTACGGATCCCTCGTCAGGTGCCACTAGACAGGCAGGATGGGTGTTGTGGCCTATTTTTGGTGCAAGCAATCAAATGTTGGCAGCTCTTACATTAATGGTTTTAACGATTTATTACTGGAAAAAAAAGAAACCTATTTTGCCGCTTTTCATACCAATGTTAATAGTAATGGTAGTTACCATTTCTGCTTTAATTTCAAATGCAGTAACTTTTTTTAATAGTAATACAGTTTTATTTACACTTTCTCTTCTATTGATTGTATTAATAATTTGGATGATTTATGAAGGTGTAAACTTGATTATAAAACTAATAAATAATTAATAGGTTTTTTTGATGTCTAACAACAAAAAATTTGATAAAGCAAAAAAAGACTGGAAAAATAGTTTAGGTAAATCCCCTATAAGAGAATATAATTTTGATACGCTCAGTGGAAAAAAACTTGATCCGCTGTATTATCCCAATTCACCTAGTGAAAACTATTTAAAAAAACTAGGTTTTCCTGGACAATTTCCTTATACAAGGGGCGTACATGCTAACATGTATCGTGGAAAGCTTTGGACAAAAAGGCAGTTTTCAGGTTTTGGTACAGCAAATGAAACCAACAAACGCTACCATTCACTTCTTGGTAAAGGACAAACTGGGCTTTCAGTTGCCTATGATATGCCAACCTTGATGGGTTATGATCCGGATCATCCCTGGTCTGAAGGAGAAGTTGGCAAGTGTGGCGTTTCTGTGGCATCTATAAAAGACATGGAAGACCTTTTCTCAGGCATAGATTTAGGAAAAATATCTGTTTCACAAACAATCAATGGGCCTGCAATTATATTGCTTGCTTTCTATATTGCTACCGCAGAGAAAAAAGGAGTTTCAAAGAAAGATTTGCGTGGCACTCTTCAAAATGACATACTTAAAGAATTTATTGCGCAAAAAGAATGGATTTTCCCGCCAGAACCTTCAATGAGACTTGTTACTGATATGATTGATTTTTGCACATCGTACATGCCAAAGTACAACACGATCTCAATCTCTGGTTATCACATCAGGGAAGCGGGCTCAACAGCATCTCAGGAGCTTGCTTTCACGTTGGCTGATGGGTTTACGTATGTTGAGTACGCTCTAAAAGCTGGAATTGATATTGATAAGTTTGCTCCACGCTTATCATTTTTTTTCAATTCGCACCTTGATTTTTTTGAAGAAGTAGCAAAATTCAGAGCAGCTAGGCGAATCTGGGCAAGGCGCATGAAAGAAAAATATAAAGCAAAAGATCCTCAATCATGGAAGCTTCGTTTTCATGCGCAAACAGCTGGTTGCTCATTAACAGCCCAGCAGCCTGAAAATAATATCTCAAGAACAGCATTTCAAGGACTAGCTGCTGTTTTAGGCGGAGCCCAGTCCCTGCACACCAATTCTATGGATGAAACGCTCGCTTTGCCATCAGAAAAGGCTGCAGAAATAGCGTTAAGAACACAACAATTAATTGCTTTTGAAACCGGAGTAGCAAATGTTGCAGATCCTTTAGGCGGCTCCTATTTTGTAGAAAATTTAACCGATCAGCTTGAGGATGACGCAGAAAACTATTTCAAAGAGATTGATAAGCTTGGAGGTGTGATACCTGCAATTGAAAAAGGTTATTTTCAATATGAGATATCTCGTTCTGCATCATCTCATCAGAAAAAAATTGACAACAGAGAACTTATCCATGTTGGGGTAAATGATTACATTAAATCTGATGAAGAAATTGAAATACCTATATTAGAAATTGGTAAAGAGGCGGAGGATTTTCAAAAAAAATCCATAAAGTCTTTAAAAAATAATAGAAATTCTCAAGCAGTTGATAGTTCTTTAGCAAAAATTAAAGATGCAGCTAAAAGTGATAAGAACTTATTGCCTCCAATAATTGAAGCAGCCAATTCATTTGCCACTATTGGTGAAATAGTAATTTCATTAAAAGAAGAATTTGGTGAATGGAATGAAACTTCAGTGTTTTAAATTCGTATGCTTATAATCTTAGGAAACTAAAAATATGAATAGCAAAATATTTAGTTTGATCATTGGCGTGTTATTAGTCGTTGTTTTTTGGATTGGTTGGGTCTCAACCAATCCAGCTGATAAAAAAGCAATGGCTCAATTTATTTCAGTAGAAAGCCTTGTAAATAATAACTTTTCTCAGCGCTTAAAGCTTGGCGGTATTGTCAAAGATGGCTCTATTTTAATATCTGAAACAAATCAATTAGAATGTTCATTTGTCTTAAAAGAAGGTGATGCTGAGCTTTATGTTAACTACAGTAAGACCAGACCTGATTTATTCAAAGATGGTGCTGAAGTTATTGTAACTGGAGAGTATGTTGATGGAATGTTCTACGCGGATGAGCTTCAAACAAAGTGTGCTTCTCGCTATGAAGGCGATTTGAGAAACGAAGCTAATTACAAGCTAGAAGAATTAGATACATGAATCCTTTAGCTGGTGCTGTTGCACTTAACCTTGCCTTTGGTTGTAGCATACTTTCAATAATTGCTCTTATTGCATACAATCGTACATCTGATTTTAGACTCTTTTTAGTTGGTCAAAGATTGGGATTAGCCATTTCCTTTTTTGTGTTTATTTCTACTTTTGTTCTGGGCCATCAACTAATGATAAGTAATTTTGATATTGACTATGTAGCAAGGTATACCAGCTTTGAAACACCAACGGTATATAAAATATCTGCGTTATGGGCTGGACAATCTGGTTCTCTTCTTTTTTGGCTTTTTATCCTTTCAATATTTAATACCATAACTATCATTCAAAACCAATCGAAGCATCATAATTTGATGCCATGGGTGATAATTACACTTTCAACCATACAGTTATTTTTCTTAGTGCTTACTAATTTCATAACAAATCCATTTGAGCCAACTCAAGCTGACTTTGAAATAGTAAATGGCAATGGATTAAACCCTCTCCTTCAAAATATAACAATGGCAATACACCCTCCAACGCTATACCTTGGATACGTGGGCTTTTCAGTCCCATTTGCATTTGCATTTGCCGCTCTTGTCAACAAAGATATTGGAGCTTTGTGGATCCAAAGTATAAGAAGATGGACGTTGGTTGCGTGGTTGTTTCTAAGTGTAGGAATTATTCTCGGCGGATGGTGGGCATATCAAGAATTAGGTTGGGGTGGATATTGGGCATGGGATCCTGTAGAGAATGCAAGTTTTATGCCATGGCTTACTGCAACAGCTTTTTTACATTCAATTATCGTTCAAGAAAAAAAGGATATGCTGAGAGTATGGAATATGGTTTTGATCATTTTAACGTTTAGTCTATGTATCTTTGGAACTTTTTTGACAAGATCAGGGGTAATGAGTTCAGTACATTCTTTTACTGAATCTTCATTGGGTCCTGTATTTTTATCTTTTGTTTTTATTATTTTGGTTAGTTCGTTTGGGCTAATGTACTCTAGAATAGGAGTTCTTCGCTCTCCAAGAAGAATTGAATCTGTTTCGTCTCGTGAAAGTGGATTTTTGTTCAATAATTTGATTTTTGTAGTAATGTGTTTTGCCGTTTTTTGGGGGACGCTATTTCCAGTTATAACAGAAGCGGTCAATGGAAATAAAATTTCCGTAGGCCCTCCTTTTTTTAATCAAATCAACATTCCGATTGGTCTAGCATTGCTTGCTCTTACTGGTATTGGCCCTTTACTTGCTTGGAGAGGAACATCAAATAAAAGGCTTATTCAAAACTTTGCGTTTCCAACAATATTAGGTCTATTATCCTCAATGTTTTTCATTTTTCTAAAAATGAGCGTATATGTTGTGATTTCTTTCAGTCTTTGTATATTTGTCGTTGCTGCAATTCTCAGTGAGTTTGTTAAAGGAGCTAAGGTAAGAAAAAGAAAATTTAATGAGTCTTTATTTAAAGCCATTTATAAAATGATTGAGAAAAATCGCTCAAGATACGGAGGATATATTGTTCACCTTGGAATTGTTCTTATGTTCGTTGGTTTTACTGGACACGCTTTTGACAAGGAAAAGGAGTTTGGAATTAAGGTTGGGGACACCAAAAGCGTTGCTAACTATGATTTTACTTTAATTAAAATGTATGAGGAGGAGCGTCCAAACCATTATGCTTGGATAACTGATATTAGAGTGACAGATATGTTTGGAAATTTTGTTACTCAACTTCGTCCCGAAAAAAGAGTATACTTTCACAAAAATCCAGATATTAATAAGCGCCAGCCGCATAGCGAGCTTGATATCTACTCAACATTAAACAAAGATATTTACTCAATATTTTCTTCAGTTAGTAGTGACAATTTAACAGCATTTGTTAAAATCATGGTTAATCCATTAGTTAAATGGGTTTGGATTGGAGGATATATTTTAGCATTCGGCACCGTAATTGCTCTGTGGCCACGAAAAGAGTAATGATAGATTTTCTTACAAATTATTTCTTCACTTTTATTATTTTTGTACTTCCAATTATTTATGTTGTTCAGCCATTTTTTATGGAAAAATTTGGCGCTATAGTTTCTTTTGAAAGCACTGGAGTTCTAAAACGAAAGAAAATAATTCTATACCGACAGATTAAAGAGCTTGAGATGGAATATGACATTGGAAATTTAGAAAGAAAAGATTTTAGCAATCGAAGAGCTGAGCTTAAAAGAGAAGTTTCATTAATCATAAATAAGCTTAAAAAAAAATAGATGCTTTTTGTCAATCAGATCTGCAAGTCCTTTAATAGGACCAGAGTAATTGACCATATTACATTTAACCAGTCTTCTAACGAGTTTATCGCCTTAATGGGAAAAAACGGCTCTGGAAAAACAACTACACTTAGAATGATAGCACGCGTGATGAGACCTGATTCTGGAAATATACTTTTTCATAATAACGATCTATTATCACATAAAAGTATATTTCGCTCGAAGATTCTATATTTAGGCCACGAGCCTGGAATGTACTCACATTTTAGCCCTTTTGAGAATCTTCAATTTGCTTTGTCTTTGAGAGGTTTAAAAATTTCTAAATTTACAGTTGAGACCAACCTAAATAAATTTGGTCTTATTGACTGTATAGATAATCCTATTTCATTTTTTTCAAAAGGCATGCTACAGCGTTTAAAGCTCGTTCTTGCACATCTTGTACCATGGGATTTACTTTTGTTTGATGAGCCATTTTCAGGATTAGATAAAGATGGAATTGATATGATGAGTGATCAATTTATTGCGTGGAAAAATAATGGAAAATCTGTAATTATGGTTGTTCATGATGAAAAAACTTCTCGAAAGTTCGCTGATAGAATACTAACTCTTAGATCAGGTAAAATTGAAAATCATTAATGTTTTTGACTTTGTTAAAAAAAGAATTAATAATGGAATTAAGGTCAAAACAAATGGTCCTATCTATGCTGGTTTTTGCATTATCGATTATACTAATCATTGCACTCTCATCTAATGTTTCAAAAGTAATTCTTATGAATTATTCTCCAGGATTGTTTTGGTTGATGAACCTATTCATTGTCACTTTGGCTGTACATAGATCTTTTTTTTATGAAAAAGAATTTGATGCTTTCACATTACTTTTATCCAGTCCAGCTGACCGAGGAACGATCTTCTTTGCAAAGTGGATGAGCGGCGTAGTTTTTATTTCAATCACTCAGTTAATACTATTTATTCCTTTTTTTAAATTACTTATTCTTGATATTCCCCAGAACTATTTCGGTTTTTTACTTGGATCTCTGCTTGTAAATTTTGCTATTATGGCTGTAGCTAGTCTCGTTTCAGGCGTTGTAGTTCGTTCAAATTATAGCGATATACTTTTGCCTATTTTACTCTTTCCCTTACTTTCGCCTTTAATGATTGCAGCAACAAAAATTAGTGAAAATATTATTAATCAATCACCTCTTACAGAATGGAATGTTTGGATTCTTATTGTAGCTTCAGTAATTATAATTTTTGGATTATCAGGTTACACATTATTTGAATACGTTGTTGAGGAATAATGAAATTATATTTTAAATCTAGACGAAATCTATTAACAATTATTTTTTCAGTATTATTTTTCATAATTAATATTGTAAATATTATATTTAATACTCCCATGATTGCTGACCAGCATTGGGCGCAGAAAATATTTTACGTACACGTCCCTTCAGCCTGGGTAGGCTTTTTATCTTATTTCATTGTAATGATTGCTGGATTTATGTTGCTAATTAAAAAGAATAATTTATGGGATGATGTCATTGTATCAGCTGCTGAAATAGGTACATTTTTTATGGGATTAGTTTTGATAACTGGTCCTATTTGGGCAAGGCCTATTTGGGGCACCTTTTGGATTTGGGAGCCTAGGTTAACTACGACGCTAATTCTTTTTCTATACTTTATTGGTTTTTTTATGTTTAGATCTTTTGGCGGAAATATTGAGCGTGTGAGGAGACAATCTGCGATATTAGGAATCTTAGCCTTTATTAATGTTCCAATAATATTCTTATCTGTCCAATTCTGGGAGCCAGAAATTCAATCTCATCCACAGGTAGAGATGGCAAATCAACCTCCTGAAATTCTCTATTCATTTTTATTTTCCCTCATTTCTTTTACAATAATATTCTATGTTATGTTGAAATATCGAATCTTTTTACAGCGATTAAAAAATTATTAATAAATATCGTGTATAACTTTTTTAATTATTTTTTAATTGTTTACATTATTGTAATTGGTTCAATATTTTCTTGGTTTGTGATACAAATTATGCGAGAAAAAAAACTTCATTCATCTGGCAGTAAAAATGAGCAAAGGCCTTGAATAATGTCTAAGAAAATTGTTCATGTTGTGGGTACTGGTACTATTGGTGAGCCGCTAATTGGATTGTTATGCGACTACAAAGACCAATTGGGTATCGACCAAGTTACATTCCACAAGAATTCACCAAAAAAAGATGATCGCTCCAAAGTTTTAAGCCTTTTGAAAAGAGGCGCTCGAATTGCTGTAAATGAAGATCAAAGAAATGGATTTAAAAATATTGGAATAGAATCTGATTTAATTACTGAAGAAGCGATTTCAAGATCTTCAGTTGTGATTGACTGTACTCCTTCCGGTGTTGGTAGAAGCAACAAGGAAAGATTTTATCAAAAATTTTCAGAAAACATTAAAGGGTTTATTGCTCAAGGAAGTGAAGACGGTTTTGGGATGAAGTATGCTAGAGGAATAAATGATAAAGTAATTAAAGAAAATTCTGATAATAAGTTTATACAGGTTGTTTCCTGTAATACGCATAATATTTCATGTATAACAAACACTATAGCTATAAAAGATTTTGGGCCTGACAACCTCAAAGAAGGTCGATTTATGTGCATTAGACGAGCAAATGACACTAGTCAAGAGGGTAATTTTATAGCCGCGCCATCTGTAGGGATTCACGATCATGAGAACTTTGGATCTCACCACGCAAAAGACTCTTATGATCTCTTTTCTACACTAGGATATGATTTAAATATGTTTTCTTCTGCAATGAAGGTTAATAGTCAATATATGCATGTCTTGTGGTTCTATCTCAAAACTAAGGAAGTTGTTACTTTAAATGACGTTCTTGAAAGGCTACATAGAAACGATCTTGTTGCAACAACTTCAAAAAATATGACATCAACGGTTTTTTCTTTTGGCAGAGATCATGGACACTTTGGTAGAATTTTAAATCAAACTGTTGTAGTAGAGCAATCTTTGCATGTAAAAAACGATCATGAGGTTTATGGTTATTGTTTTACACCTCAAGATGGAAACTCTATTCTAAGTAGTATTTCAGCTACTGAGCATTTTTTATATCCGCATTCGTTTGAAGACAAAGTTCAGTGTTTAAACGAATTATTTTTTGAAGAAATTTGAATTTTTTTGTTGAAAAAATAGTCACTGGACCATTCCAGGAAAATTGTTATTTAGCTTGGGAAAATAAAACAAATCAAGNTATCTTGATTGATCCTGGTGACGATTTTTATCTGATAGATAACAAAATCAATGAAAAGGAATTGAATCCTATTGCNATAATCAATACTCATGCNCATCTAGATCATATAGGAGCAGTTTCAGANTTAAAAAATTTGTATAAAATTCCTTTCTATCTTCATGAAAAAGAATTAATAATACTTGACAGCTATGAAGCTAGTTGTGAACTNTTTGGTTTGATCCCAAAAAATAAACCCTCAGTGACAAAATGGATCAAGAATGAAAAAAATATGATTATCGGCAATTTCAACATTGGAATCATTCATACACCGGGGCATACCCCCGGAGGAGTTTGTTTTGAAATAGAAAATCATGTATTCGTTGGTGATACACTATTTCAAGGAAGCATTGGAAGAACAGATCTGCCGGGTGGAAGCTTGCAAACTTTAAACAAATCTTTAGTTCATCTAATTGATTCAGTTGATCATGAAAAAATCATACACTCTGGACATGGTAATGATACCACATTAAATTCTGAACTTCGTTCTAATCCATTTTTGTTATCANTAAACTGACTCTTTAAATAAATGAAAGTTACAGATTATTTAAAAGATGAAAATAAAACTTACTTTAGTTTTGAAATAATACCTCCATTTCGAGGTGGTTCGATAGATNAGATTTTCTCATTAGTTGAAGAATTGATGAAATTTGAACCTCCATTCATTGACCTGACAAGTAGATCTGCAGAAGAATACTATCAGGATGATGGTTCAGGCAATTTAGTACAACACATAAGAAGAAAAAGACCAGGTACGATAGGNATTAGTGCCGCAATTAAAAATAAATTTAACGTTGAAACCGTACCTCATCTACTCTGTAGCGGATTTTCAAAAGAAGAAACCGAGGATGCCTTAATAGAGCTAAATTATTTAGGTATAAAAAATGTTTTAGCTTTGAGGGGAGACGNTCTTAGAAAAGATCGCAATGAAATCAATAGCAAGATATCAAATGNCTATGCAAGTGATTTAGTCAAGCAAATCAAAAACATGAATGANGGTAAATATTTAGAGCCATTGATTGATCCAACTAAGTCTGATTTTTGTGTTGGAGTGAGTGGATATCCTGAAAAACACTTTGAAGCCATTGATTTTAAAACCGACATCAAATATTTAAAAGAAAAAGTNGAAAATGGAGCTGATTACATAGTAACCCAGATGTTCTTTGATAATAAGGTATATTTTGACTTTGTTGAAAGGTGCAGAAAAGAAGGTATTAATATTCCAATCATTCCAGGTATTAAAATTTTGTCAACTGAAAGACATTTAACTGCACTTCCAAAACATTTTTATATTTCTCTACCTCAAGAGCTCAAAAATTCCGTTGAGGGAAAAACAAAAAATGAAATACGTAATTCAGGAAAAAAATGGGCAATTAATCAAATTCAAGAGTTGCTCGAGGGTAGCGCTCCCTGCATACACCTTTATATTATGGCATCTGCTAAACTTCCCTCTGAAGTTGTATCCGAGTTCATCTAATTAAATTTGATGCTACTTAACAAACAAAACTTCTTAACATTTCTTAAAAGCCTTGTTGATGATAAATCAAAAATTGTAGTTGGTTTTTCTGGAGGATCAGATTCAACAACATTATTGCACTTATTAAAAATGGTTGTTCCTAAAACCAACCTCCACGCCATTCACATAAATCACAATCTAAATACTCACTCAAGTGAATTTGAAAAATTTTCTAGGAATTTTTGTAAAAATCACACGATCCCCTTGACCGTAATTAATGAATTTTGGCAAAAGAACAAAAATGAAAGTATGGAAATGTGGGGTAGAAAAATTAGGTANAAACATTTTCAATCTTTGCTTGATAAATTAAACTTTGACTACATAGCAACAGCTCATCATGCAAACGATAATTTGGAGACAATTTTAATTAATTTAGATAACGGCTGCTCNATTAATGGTATCAAAGGTGTTCCAGCAAAGAACTTTAATATTATTCGCCCCTTAATTCATTTTAAGAAGAGAGATATTTTAAAATATTTAAATCAAAATAAAGTTGGCTATATAGATGACCCTACAAATAAGGATATATCATTCAAAAGAAATTTCATTCGTAAAAATATTATCGAACAAAGTAAAATTATTGACAGTGAAATNATTGACAGGTTTTCAAGTATTTCATCAAAGGCTAGAAGCGCTGTTGAGAGACTTCATAAAGTTATTCANTGGTTTTTAGTTAATAAAAAAATTAAAGATTCTAAAAATATTATTTTGAATGATTCAGACATAAAATCCTTCAGTATTTATCATAAAACGATACTTATTAAGATGATTATTGGTGAAATGAACCTTCCATGGAGAGAGCATAAATACAATTCTCTTAAAATTTACCTTCTCAAATCTAAAACAGGTTCAACGTACCAATTGAACAAAGAATGGG
Organism: Fidelibacterota bacterium; assembly: GCA_002724735.1. Taxonomy (GTDB): domain Bacteria; phylum Fidelibacterota; class Marinisomatia; order Marinisomatales; family TCS55; genus TMED108. The sequence continues at coordinate 16,323 of PBPT01000024.1, forward strand.
TGATTTTAAGAGACAGATCATCCTGGGTATTACATACGTCATTCATTGAAAAAGTAGTAGAAAATATAGATGGGTTTGGATGCTATAATTTTGACGATTTTAGTTTATCGCTGAGAGCAATTGATAGCCTAAAAAATCGCATAAATAAAAATTCGGAAGTGATTGACCTNGATAAAATAAAAAATAAATCGCTTACCCTTAGATCTTGTAATGTTGGAGATCGTTTTCAGCCTTTAGGAATGAATGGCTCTAAGAAGCTATCAGATTATTTTATTGACAAAAAACTTAATAGCCNTCAAAAGAGTAAACAGCTTGTTCTCACAGCAGACGATGAAATAATATGGATTTGTGGGGATAGAATCAGCGATAGGGTAAAAATAACAGAAAAAACATCTAAAATGTTGGAACTTTTTTTTGTTAGATAAATAAAAAAATGGGTGAACATAAGAATTTAATAGAACTAATTTCGTCAAGTGAGATTGACGTAAAAATCAAAGATATCGCCGACGACATATCTTTGTATTTCAATAACGAATCCGTAGTATTTGTAATTGTTTTAAACGGTGGATTCATTTTTGGATCTGAATTAACCAAGTCTGTTGACTTGNATTGTGAAGTTGATTTTATAAAAGTTTCAAGTTATAATGGTAGAGATCCTCAAACAGATATTAAGCTTGAAAAAGATTTATCGATTGATGTAGCCGGAAAAAACGTTGTTATTATCGAAGATATTATAGATACGGGAAATACAATAAATTATTTGATTAAATTAATTGAGAGACATANTCCAAAATTAATTAAAGTAGCAACTTTGCTTCTTAAACCAGAANCAGCGATCTCTAAAACGAATATTGATTGGGTTGGGTTTAAAATTGAAACAGATTTCGTGGTTGGATTTGGCTTGGATTATGATCAAAAATTCAGGAATTTAAATGGTATTTATAAACTCGGGGGAGTTAATTAGACAATGAATTCAAATTTAAAAAAACCAGTTGGAAAAAATTCTTCTCCAAAAAAGAGCGGTTCTGATTCCAAGAATGATAATAAAGATAATTTTGAATGGAAAAATGCGAGCAAAACTAGTTTCGTTTGGATATTTATTTTAATCTCTGCAGTTTTTCTATCAAACCTTTTTTCAAATCCAAGTGGCGGTGAAGTTGAGGTTCAATATTCTCAATATAAATCTTTTCTAAANAAAGGCTTAATTACTAAAGCTCAGGTTGTAGATGAGGTTTTTCATGGAGAGCTTGCACAAACTCAAACAATAATTAACAGAAGGGGTGCTTCTGTTGATCTAAAAAGATTTCGGTTAAAACTTCCATTCATTGATCGCGACGTAATGAATGAATGGGATAAAAATGGTGTGGACTATAGTTTTAAACAGCAAACCGTTGATTGGTCTGGTTATTTCCTTAATTTACTTCCTTGGGTGCTAATTTTAGGTTTTTGGATTTTTCTAATGAGAAGAATGCAAGCCGGAAACGGGGGGATGAAATCTATATTCAATTTTGGAAAGAGTAAGGCCAAGATATGGACATCTGATATGCCTAAAGTAACATTTGATGATGTTGCAGGTTGCGTAGAAGCAAAAGAAGAATTAGGAGAGGTCGTTGAATTTTTAAAAAAGCCCAAGCAATATGAAAAGCTTGGAGCTAAGATTCCTAGAGGAGTATTACTTGTGGGACCTCCAGGAACTGGAAAAACATTACTTGCGCGTGCAGTTGCTGGAGAAGCTAATGTTGCCTTTTTTAGTTTAAGTGGCGCTGATTTTGTAGAAATGTTCGTAGGTGTTGGAGCNTCCAGAGTTAGAGATTTATTTGACCAAGGTAAAAAGAACCAACCGTGTATTATTTTCATTGATGAATTAGATGCTGTCGGAAGACAGCGCGGCGCTGGTCTTGGAGGCGGTCATGATGAAAGNGAGCAAACCTTAAATGCGCTTTTGGTAGAAATGGACGGCTTTGAATCTAATGAAGATATCATTTTAATGGCTGCAACCAATCGCCCTGACGTTTTGGATGCTGCATTACTTCGTCCCGGCAGATTTGATAGGCAAATTGTTGTAGATGTACCTGATTTGAAAGGTAGGCTGGGTATTTTAGAGGTACACACCAAAAAAATTGTAATGAATAAGAAGAAAGTAAATTTAGAAGCTATAGCTCAAGGAACTCCAGGAATGGTTGGAGCTGACCTTGAAAACATTGTTAATGAAGCCGCGCTTCTAGCTGCTAGAAGAAAAAAGAAATCAGTAGATATGCTGGATTTTGAAGAGGCCAAAGATAAGGTAATGATGGGTGTTCAAAGGTCGAGTGTTGTACTTTCAGACGAAGAAAAAAGAATCACAGCCTATCATGAGGGAGGGCATACACTTGTTGCAGCAAAAACTAAAGGTGCTGATCCTGTCCACAAAGTTACAATAATACCCCGAGGACGTGCTTTGGGAGTGACAATGCAATTACCAATAGATGAAAAACATGGTTATTCTAGAGAGTATATAAATGGCCGTTTGGCAATTCTCATGGGTGGAAGGGCTGCAGAGGAGCTGATATTCAATGAAATGACTACAGGAGCTGGAAATGACATTGAACAGGCAACTGGCATTGCAAGAAAAATGGTCTGCGAATGGGGCATGAGTGACGTTGTTGGGCCAATGACTTTTGGTAAAAAGAATGAAGAAGTTTTTCTTGGTAGAGAAATTCAAAGTCAAAGAGACTACTCTGAGGATATGGCTAAGATAATTGATGAAGAAGTTGTCAAAATTGTACGCAAAGCGCAAGACACTGCAAAAAAGATTTTGAAGAAAGATATATCCAAACTTCATGGTTTGGCTGATGCGCTCCTTAAAAAGGAAACAATTAATGGNGATGACGTTCAATCGATAGTGTTTGGAGCTAAAGCCTCACCTTCAAAAAATGGAACTGCCAATAAACAGAGAGCTAAAAAGTCTCCGGCAAAAAAATAATTCTTAATTAAATTAATTAAATTATAATAAACGCCTTTTTACAAGGCGTTTTTTGTATGTGAAAAAATGAATAAAAATGATTATAAAAATTGGATAAAAGATCCTTCTAAACATTTAATAATGGGCATANTCAATACTACTCCAGATTCATTCAGCGATGGGGGTATGTTAAATTCAGTGAGCAAAGAAATTGATTATGCATACAAACTCTTAAGCCAAGGCGCAGACATTATCGATATTGGTGGTGAATCAACAAGGCCTGGCTCTCAAAAAATTACCAGCACGGAGGAAATTCAAAGAATTTCACCCCTAATTAAGGAATTATCAAATAATTGTGACTGTGCTATCTCTGTTGATACATACAAATCCCCAACAGNAAAGTTCGCTCTTGACAATGGTGTAGACATTATAAATGACATTTCTGGCTTAACTTTTGACCCTTCAATGGCGAACTTGATTGCAAAGTATGATGCAAGCTTAGTTCTTATGCATATAAAAGGTCGTCCTGAAACAATGCAACAAGATACCAAATATGACAATTTAATCNACAATATATGCACTTTTCTGCGTAATCAAATTGAATTTGCTATCAATATGGGTATTGATAAAGAAAAAATAATTNTTGATCCAGGAATAGGGTTTGGTAAGGCTCTAGATGATAATTTCGAAATAATTGCTAAATTAAATACTATATGTGATTTGGGTCACCCTGTTTTGGTTGGTCCATCAAGAAAATCATTTATTGGTTCTGTTTTAAAAGCTGAGGTGAGTGATAGGCTTGAAGGAAGTTTAGCTGCCGCGATTTCATCTTACATGAATGGNGCAAAAATAGTTAGGGTGCATGATGTTTTTGAAACAAAAAAATGTTTACAAATCGTTGAAAAAATTATTGAAAGATATTAATGGTTCTATTTGAAATTGGATTTTTAACTATCACCTTAATTGATCTTATTGACATAATTCTTGTCAGTTGGTTGTTTCATAAAGTTTACCTTTATTTTAGAGGAACTCGCGCTGGGCAAATGCTGGTTGGTCTTATTGTTTTAATGGTTGGGTCATTTATTTTTAATTCTCTTGGATTTAGCGCTTCATCTTGGCTTGTTAATCAATTTCAAACCGTTTTGGTTGTTGCATTCGTCATTTTATTTCAGCCAGAGCTACGAAGGCTGCTCATTTACGTTGGTCAAACAAGATTTTTTCAGCAAATATTTAGAGCCGGTACTCCAAAAACAATAACTTCGATCGTTGATGCAACTACGCAATTAAAAGAAAAAGGGTGGGGCGCTTTAATAGTGATCCAGCGTGAAACTGGGCTTAGATCCTACAAAGATCAAGGAATGCAAATTAGAGGTGAGGTTACATCATCACTCTTGCTATCAATTTTCAGCCCATCTTCACCTCTTCATGATGGAGCAGTTATCATTCAGAACGATTTGATTGATTCTGCGGCCTGTATTTTGCCTTTAACTGAGAGCAAGATGATTGATTCTGAAATGGGTACGAGACATAGGGCAGCAATTGGTATTTCAGAAGAAACAGACGCATTAGTAATAATTGTATCTGAAGAAAAATCCAAAGTGTCTTTAGCTGAGAACGGTAAGTTTGTTAAAAGAAACCTTAGAGCAGCAACATTAGAAAAATATCTAAATGAAAAAATGTTTATTTCCTCACAAGATTAAGATATAAAATTACTATCATGGACATTAATGAAATAAAAGAAAGCTTTACTAATACCAGTAAAAAGTATCTTGAACTTCGGAGGCACCTTTGACCTCAAAGCAAAAGAAAAAGAATTAAATAAAAAGCGTCATTTAACTACTGACGAAAACTTTTGGAATGATAACAAAGTTGCATCTCTTGAATTAAAAAAAATTTCGGCGCTTGAAAAGGAAATTAACCTTTGGAAAAAGCTTGATTCTTCTAGAAGCGATTGTGATATACTAATTAATTTTTTTGAATCTGACGAAGTTTCCTTGCATGAAGTAGAAGATGAATTGTTGAACTTTGTCCATTTGGTTAATGATATTGAGCTTAAAATGATACTTGGAGAGACCCAAGATTATCAAAATGCGATTATGACAATTCATCCAGGCGCAGGNGGAACTGAAAGCCAAGATTGGGCGGAAATGCTATATAGAATGTATACGAGATGGTTTGAAATTAAAGGNTTCAAAAAGAATATTATTGATTTTCAACCTGGTGATGAAGCAGGTATAAAAGACATTACGATCGAGATTGTTGGAGAATATGCCTTTGGTTTATTGAAAGCGGAGGTTGGAGTTCATCGGCTTGTAAGAATATCTCCATTTGATTCAAACAGTCGCCGTCATACTTCATTTGCATCTGTTTTTGTATATCCTTCATCAGATGATGAGATAGAAATTGAAATCGATCAAAATGATCTTAGAATTGACACTTACAGAGCAAGTGGCGCAGGTGGTCAGCATGTAAATAANACCGATTCAGCCATAAGAATCACGCATATACCTACCGGACTAGTTGTTCAGTGTCAAAATCAAAGAAGCCAGCATAAGAACAAAGCATCTGCATTAAAAGTATTGAAAGCTAGATTATATCAGCTTGAGATTGATAAAGAAAAAGAAGCAATAAAAAGTCTTGAAGATAAAAAGCTTGAGATTTCTTGGGGAAGTCAAATTAGATCATACGTGTTTCACCCGTATAATCTTGTCAAAGACCATAGAACTGGTCATGAATCAGGAAATGTATCCGCTGTTATGGATGGTAAAATCGATGATTTCATTCGATCTGTTTTAATTCATAATATTGGTACGATGTAAAAATATAATGAAAGAAAAAATATGACAGAAGAGCGTAAAAGCCTTAATCAGCTAATTGAAGTTCGCATAGAAAAATTAAAAAAAATTTTAGAAAAGGGAATCGATCCCTACCCTTCGACGTTTAAGCCTAATCATTTCAGCAAGGATATATTGGCAAAATTTAAAAAGTTTGAGGGTAAAACAGTTGTAGTCGCAGGCAGAATCACATCAATCAGAAAAATGGGAAAAGCATCTTTCTTTCACATTCAAGACTCTGTTGGTAAAATTCAGATCTTTATAAAAAAAGATGATTTAGGGGAAGATATTTACGAAAATTTTTTACTAATGGATATTGGTGATTTTGTTGGTGTTGAAGGTAGCGTTTTTAAAACAAAAGTTGGTGAGGTTTCAATTAAAACACAAAACATTATCATTCTTTGTAAGGCAATTAGACCACTTCCCATTGTTAAGGAAAAAGAGAATGAAATATATGATGCATTTAGCAGCAAAGAACAAAGATATAGAAATCGACATTTAGACCTAATTGTAAACACTGATGTGCGTGAAACGTTTATCAAACGATCTAAAATAATAAAAGAAATACGCTCATATTTAGATAATTTAGGGTTTTTAGAGGTAGAAACACCAGTCTTGCAGCCAATTTACGGAGGGGCAAACGCAAGGCCATTTACTACATATCACAATGCCCTGAATCAGCAATTCTTTTTACGTATCGCAGATGAGCTATATTTAAAAAGACTTGTAATTGGCGGACTGGAAAGAGTCTATGAGATAGCCAAGGATTTTAGAAATGAAGGNATGGATCGAAATCACAATCCAGAATTTACGATGCTAGAATTTTATTGGGCTTATGCAGACTTTGAAGATAATATGAATCTCGTTGAAGATATGATACGTAAGATTTCAAAAAAGATTGGTTCTGATCAAATAAATCTCGGNGATGTAAAAATTGACCTCAAAAGTCCNTTTAAAAGAATACCTTTTTTTGATCTTCTTTATGAAAATTTAGGAGAAGATATATCTGAAATGAATGATAAGGATCTGAAAATTCTTTGTGAAAAAAAAGGTTTAAATACTGAGGGCAACAATAACTACGGACAGACATTAGATCAATTAATGAGTGAGTTTGTCGAGCCAAAATTAATTCAACCAACTTTTGTTACTAATTATCCTAAAGCAATCTCACCTTTAGCAAAAAAACATAGAAATGGAAATGAAAAATTAGTCGAAAGGTTTGAGCTATTCATAGCAGGTTCTGAATTTGCTAACGCATTTAGCGAGCTAAACGACCCAATCGATCAAAGAGAGCGTTTTGAGTCACAACAAAAACTTGCAAATGATGGTGATGACGAAGCTCATCCGGTAGATGAAAATTTTCTTCAAGCAATGGAAACTGGAATGCCTCCAACCGGGGGTGTAGGAATAGGTATTGACAGATTAGTTATGCTTTTGACAGGTAAAAGATCAATAAAAGATGTAATCCTCTTTCCTGCTATGAAGAATGAATCATAAGTTTTCAATTGAATCTNAGTTTCTACCTAACTAAAAAACAATTTAAATCTGGAAACCAAACCGGTTTTTTTAAAACTGCCAGTATACTATCAATAGNGGGCCTAGCAATTGGAGTCTCCGCATTATTAATTACTTTATTCATCTTAAATGGNTTTGAGCGGGTTATTTCAGAAAAAATTACAAGTTTAGATGGACACATTCGTATCAAGCATTTTTTAAACGATCCGATTGCTCCAAAAGATTATCAATTGGAGGAAGAATTTCTTGAAAGCAATAAACTATTTTCTTTTCAAGCTTTTATTCAAAAGCCGGCATTAATTNGGAGAAAAGGACTNGCAAAAGGTGTTATTGCTGAGGGTATTTCTGATGGCGATTATTCATTTTTCAATGAAATGCTTATTGAAGGCTCTAAAAATATATCTGAAAATGGAGTTATTATTGGAGAGAGAATGGCTAAAGAAAATAATTTGATGATTTCCGATAAAATTACTCTTTTTGATCTAGCAACTTTTNATGAGCAAAATAAAAGATTTAAGCAGTTAGAAATAGAGGGCATTTTTCATTCTGGTATGGTTGAATACGACAAGACTTCAATCTTTTTGAACCTAAAAACCTCCCAAAGCGTTTTTGGAATGAATGAAAATATTTCAGGATACGTTTTGAGACTAAAAAGCCTTAAAAATAAATTTGAAGCAAACCAAAAAATTCAAGAACATATNTCATATCCTTTGATGTCAATAGATTGGAAGGAAAAAAACAAAGCTTTATATAAATGGTTAAAAGTTCAACGCTGGCCAATAATTTTTATTTTTGGATTAATCTCTATTGTTGCTTTAGTAAACATTATTTCTGCTATTTCTATGATTGTAATAGATAAGACCAAACAGATTGGTTTAATGTCTGCATTGGGAATCTCTAAAAATATTATAAGACAAATCTTCCTTATTCAGGGATTAATAATTGGGTTTTTTGGTACACTTTTTGGAATTATAACAGCGCTTTTACTATCCACAATNCAGAATCGCTTTAAAATAATTAAAGTTCCTGAGGATGTCTATTTCATGGACTTTGTACCTGTAGATATAAAACTGTCCCAGATTTTGCTAATTTTTTTCATAGTTATTTTCACTTCAGCATTAGTTTCANTTTGGCCATCGCAAAGATCAACAAAAATTTCACCTTCTAATGCGTTAAAATACGAATGAATTTCACATCTTTAATTGCAAAAAAGTTTATGTTTAATTCGAAACATATTGGGCCTAGTAGATTAACTGGTTTAATAGCTGTAATAGGAATTTCTCTAGGCACTATGGCCATGGTCCTATCCGTATCTGTTCTAAATGGATTTGAATCCCGAATAATTGAAAAAATTATAGGTTTTGAAGGAGATATAAAATTAAGTGGAGAAATAGAATTCAATCAAAGCATACAAATTCTNTCCTCAATTGATGAAATTGATAGCTTTATCCCTTACACTGAAAGGGTAGGTTTAATAATAAATCGTGAAAACAAATCTAGAATGATCACTTTTAAATCTATTGAGACCGAAATGATTAGNACATTTTATAATATTAAATTTGTTGAAAAAACTGAATCTGACTTACCAATGATTTACTTAGGCAGAACCACTGCTGATCGCCTTAATCTTCGCTTGGGAGATTTGGTAAAACTTATGAGTCCATTAGATCAGAATATTGTTTGGGGTGTCCCACGGTCAGTTAAAGTTATTATTGGCGGAATATTTGATGTTCAAATTCTTGATTTTAACGATAAGNTGATTTTCATTCCACATGAAGTAGGAAAAAAACTTTTTCTTAGAAAAAAAGGCTTTGATGGGATTGANATTAGATTAATCAATGAAGGTGATCCAAGTAAAGTGAAAAAAATCATTCAAAAAAAAGTCACCAATTCTCACTTAGAAACTTGGAGCGAANTACATAATAATTTATTTAGTGCAATGAGGCTAGANAGAATAGGATCTTTGGTTGTACTTAGTTTGATAGTGCTGGTTGGGTGTTTTAATTTAACAACAACTCTTATGCTTATAACGATTCAAAAAATTAGGCATTTTGGAATTTTAACCGCTATTGGAGCCTCAAAAAATAATATCCACAACATCATTTTTAAACAAGGATTCTTTACAGGTCTTATCGGAATTTTCTTTGGTTTTCTATTTAGCTTAGGATTTATTATAGTTCAAAATATTTTTGGACTAATTAAATTGCCTGAAGATATTTATTTTACAACAAGTCTGCCAATGATAATAAACGCTTCGGATCTAATAGTAATTTCAGCAATAACTCTATTTATGATATTTATTTCATCGTTAATCGCCTCAAAGAGAATTGATTCTTTCAAGATTATTAATTCAATTGTTTCAGATAAATGATTCTTAGTGCTAAAAAAATTACAAAATCTTTTACTAGCATTGGAAACAGGCTTTATGTATTCAAGGACCTATCTTTTGAGATTGACAAAAATGAATTAGTAACAATCGTTGGTCCTAGTGGCTCTGGTAAATCAACTCTTCTTAATATTCTTGGAACACTCGATAGTGGTGACNAAGGTACGATACATATTAATGGAGTTAACATAAGCAAAATGAATGATGATGAATTAGCAGAGGTTCGTTGCAAACATATAGGTTTTGTCTTTCAGTACCATCATTTAATNCCAGAGCTTTCAGCGTTAGAAAATGTTGTGCTTCCTCAGTTAATCTTTTCTGGGGATGATAATCCAAAAAAAGCGAAGGAGATAATTGACTTCTTAGGACTAAGCGAAAGAATGAGTCATTTTCCATCACAGCTCTCTGGAGGTGAAATGTCAAGAATTTCTGTAGCAAGAGCTCTTATTAATTCTCCTAAAATAGTTCTCGCTGATGAGCCCAGTGGAAACTTAGATCACTCAAATGCAAGCAAGCTAATTGAACTCTTCAAATCTGTCAACAATGAGTTTGATCAATCAATTATAATCGCTACACATGATCCTAGCGTCGCATCTATTGGTAAAAGAAAGTTTGTTTTGGATAATGGTTTATTAACTCTTGTAGATAGTGTTTGAAGTTTTTATTCGCTTTCTTAATTTCAATTAATCATGAAAGAGAATTTTTCAAAACGCGTACAGCATATTATCAAATATGCTAAAGAGGAAGCCATAAGATTGGGCCATAGTTATGTTGGTTCTGAGCATTTGTTGTTAGGCCTATTAAGAGAAAACTCAGGTTTGAGTGCAAAAATTTTTGATATTTATGATTGTGACATTAATGATGTTNAATCCATGATTGAAGATATGATAAAAACGCTAGGAAATACAATGACCCTCGGTCATTTGCCGCTAACGAGAAGAGCCGAGAGAATATTGAGAAACGCCTTCAATGAAGCTGCTGGCCTCGGAACAACCATAGCAGATGACGAGCATCTACTACTAGCTATTTTGAAGGAAAGCGAAGGAATTGCAAAAGAAGTTTTAAACTCTCATAATCTTGATTACGATAGCGTTTTAGATCTTATAAACAGTGAGCCTAGTGAATATCTTAATGAACCANAAGAAATCAAATCTTCAAAACCATCAAAATCCAAAACACCAGCTCTTGACCATTTTTCACGAGACATAACNGAGCTCGCTCGTATGGGTGAGCTTGANCCTGTAATTGGAAGAGAGGATGAGATACAAAGAGTTGCTCAGATTTTGTCTCGTCGCAAAAAAAATAATCCCGTCTTAATTGGAGAGCCTGGTGTTGGCAAAACTGCAATTATTGAAGGCTTGGGTCAGAAAATAAATCAAAAGGATGTCCCCAGAACGTTACAAAATAAAAGAATTTTATCTTTAGATCTTGCTGGTTTAGTTGCTGGCACAAAGTATAGAGGTCAATTTGAAGAGCGCATGAAGACAATAANGATTGAGCTAGAAAAAACCGACAATCTTATTTTATTCATTGATGAATTGCACACCATTGTAGGAGCTGGTGGNGCATCAGGATCTNTAGACGCATCCAATATGTTCAAGCCTGCACTAGCGAGAGGTGATATTCATTGCATTGGCGCAACAACATTAGATGAATACCGAAAGCATNTTGAGAAGGATGGCGCTCTCGAAAGAAGATTTCAAAAAATTAATATTTTACCACCCTCTACTAGTGAAGCAATTGAAATATTAAAAGGGCTGCAGTCTCGGTATGAAAAACACCACAATGTTTCCTATTCTGAAGAGGCAGTAAGGGCATGTGTGTATTTTTCAGATAGGTATATCACAGATAAATTTTTACCTGATAAAGCTATAGATGTTATGGATGAAGCAGGCTCAAGGGCGCATATTCTCAACATTAAAGTTCCTCAAAATATTATTGACCTTGAGNTTGAAATTGAAAAGATACGCACAGAAAAAAATTCTGTTGTTATGAANCAGCGATTTGAAGATGCAGCAAGCTTGCGGGATAAAGAACAAAAANTGATTAATAAGTTAAATGATTTACAAAAAAAGTGGAAGTCTAGTGAAGAGCTAAACCCATCAATAATCTCTGAAGAAAACATTGCAGATGTTGTGTCCACAATGACAAGAATTCCAGTTACAAAAGTAGCAGAGTCTGAGAGTAAAAAGCTCTTAAAAATGAGCGATGAACTATCTGAAAAAATTATAGGCCAAAATCAAGCTATTGAAATTCTTTCAAAAGCAGTTCAAAGATCGAGAGCAGGATTAAAACGTGAAGGAAGACCTATTGGAGTTTATTTATTTCTTGGCCCCACTGGAGTAGGTAAGACTGAAACCGTAAAAGAGTTGGCAAGTTACCTTTTTAATAAGCAAGACTCTTTAGTGCGTCTCGATATGAGCGAATATGGCGAAAGATTTTCAGTCTCAAGATTGATTGGGGCCCCTCCAGGATATGTTGGATATGAAGAGGGTGGCGAACTCACAGAAAAAGTTAGACGAAACCCCTATTCAATANTTTTATTTGATGAAATTGAAAAAGCACATCCTGATATTTTCAACCTTCTTTTACAGTTATTTGACGAAGGTGTTTTAACTGATAATTATGGAAGAAAAATTGATTTTCAAAATACCATTATTATTCTTACATCAAATATAGGTACAAAAGAAATTCAAAATGCTTCAATCTTTGGCTTTAATGAAGATTCAAGTGCTTATAGCAATGAAAAGACAAAAAGAAGAATATTGGAAAAAGTTAATAATATTTTTAATCCTGAATTTGTTAATAGACTTGATGAAACAGTAATTTTTAATATACTTACTAAAGAGAACGTTTTGAAAATCATCGATCTTCAGCTAGCCGATCTTTTTAAAAATCTTGAAAAAATTGGCTTTGCTTTATCAATCACCAAAAAAGCTAAAGTATTTTTGGCTGAGAAGGGTTATAGCGCAGAGTATGGTGCTCGAAACCTTAAAAGAGAAATTCAAAGCTCTGTGGAAAATCCACTTTCAGAAATGCTTTTATCCAATATGTTTGAGACATGCAGCAAAATCAAAATTGATTTTNAAAAAGGTCAGCTAGTCTTTGAACCTNTTGCTGCCAACCAATCAAAAAAGACTAAAAAATCCTCAAAAATNTAAATAATCTGCCATTATAGCATATTAAGACAAAAATTATCTGTCAATATGCACTAACTATTTAAATGGTATAAATATTGCANTANTTTTATANACAACTTTTAAATCTTTAGGAGATAAAAATGAGTAAAATTATCGGCATTGATCTTGGGACAACAAACTCATGTGTAGCAGTACTTGAGGGTGGAGAACCATCTGTAATTAGTAGTTCTGAAGGAGGAAGAACTACACCATCAATCGTTGCTTTCACNAAAGAAGATGAACGCTTAGTTGGTCAACCAGCGAAACGTCAGGCTGTTACTAATCCCAATAATACAATTTTTTCTATTAAAAGATTTATGGGAAGGAAGTTTAAAGAAGTCGCGGNGGAAACAAAAGATGTGCCCTATGAAGTCGTTAAAGGTAAATCAGATTCTGTAGAAGTCAAAATAGCAAACAAATCTTATTCTCCACCTGAAATNAGCGCAATGGTACTTCAAAAATTAAAACAAACTGCTGAGGAGCATTTAGGAGCTACTGTTACAGATGCTGTAATNACTGTTCCAGCTTATTTTAACGATTCTCAGCGTCAAGCAACAAAAGATGCTGGAAAAATTGCTGGCTTGAATGTAAGAAGAATAATTAACGAGCCTACCGCTGCTTCTTTAGCCTATGGATTGGATAAGAAAAAAGAAGAAACAATAGCTGTATTCGACCTTGGAGGTGGAACATTTGATATTTCTATTTTAGAGTTAGGGGATGGAGTTTTTGAAGTTAAATCAACAAACGGTGACACTCACTTGGGTGGAGATGATTTTGATCAAAAAATTATTAATTGGATAGCTAGTGAGTTTAAATCGAGCGATGGAATTGATTTAACCAAAGACCCTATGGCACTCCAGAGGTTAAGAGAGGCTGCAGAAGCTGCAAAAAAAGAACTTTCTAGTTCAAAACAAACCGAAATAAATCTTCCTTTTGTTACAGCAGATTCCTCAGGTCCCAAACACCTCAATTTAACATTAACCCGTGCAAAATTTGAGGAATTAGTTTCAGATCTTGTTGAACGAACCGTTGAGCCATGTTTGAAAGCTCTTAAAGATGCAGGTTTATCTACGTCAGACATTAATGAGGTTATATTGGTTGGGGGCTCAACCAGAATTCCTAAAATTCAAGAAAAAGTCAAAGAGACATTCGGAAAAGAGTTGAATCAAAGCGTCAACCCTGATGAAGTGGTTGCGCTTGGTGCAGCAATTCAAGGAGGGGTATTAGCTGGTGACGTGGATGATATTTTACTTCTTGACGTAACTCCCTTATCACTTGGTATAGAAACACTTGGAAGCGTTTCCACTAAATTAATTGAGAGAAATACAACCATACCAACAAAAAAATCACAAGTTTTTTCCACTGCAGCTGACAACCAAACCACTGTTGAAATTCACGTATTGCAAGGCGAAAGAGAAATGGCTGTTGATAACAAAACTATTGGCAGATTCCATCTGGATGGAATACCTCCAGCACCACGCGGTGTGCCTCAGGTAGAAGTAACATTTGATATTGATGCCAATGGTATACTAAATGTAAGCGCAAAAGATAAAGCAACTGGAAAGGAACAAAGTATTAGAATTGAAGCTTCTAGCGGTTTGTCAGATTCTGAAGTTGACAAAATGGTAAATGATGCTAAAAAGCATGAAGAGGATGATAAACAAAAAAGAGAATTAATTGATATGCAAAATCAAGCGGAGCAATTAGTTTATCAAACCGAAAAAAATATTGATGAATACAAAGATAAGCTGGAAGAATCTGAAAAGAAGTCTCTTGAAGATGCTCTGGAAAAAGTCAAAACAGCAAAAGATGCAAATGATTTAGATAGTCTTAAATCTAGCGTTGATGAGTTGAACACTGCTTGGAATGCTGTAGCTTCAAAAATGTATGATTCTGTCAAAGAGGATGATTCATCAAATTCTGAAAATTCTAATAAAAAAGAAAAATCTAAAAAGAAAGACGACGCTGAAATAGAAGACGCCGATTTTGAAGTCGTTGATTGATTTTTAATTTATTCCACAAAAAAAGCACGTTTTCAAGCGTGCTTTTTTTGTTTATGGAACCCATTAGATGTAATTTCATGTTAATTACTACTATACTTATTTATAAATGAAAAACTCTTACAAGAATTACATCCTTTATTTCTGCGGATTTATTGGGGTATTTCTTATAGTCTTTTTTCGACCAAGTGTTTGGCAAGACAGAATTGATCAGTATCTAAACGATCAGCTCAGCAAAAGTGGATGGTCTCTAAACAATAGTGTTTTCTCGGGCCACTTATTTACCAAGCTTTCTTCAAGTGATGTCCTTTTGAAAAGCAATAAAGGTACATCTATTGTGTTTCCCTCAATAAATGCAAGGATCAAGATATTTCCTTTGTTAATGGGAAAAATCAACTTAAATGAATTATCTGTATCAAATGCAATAATTAAACCATCGCTTAAACTGAACGAAGATCCCTCAACCAGGGCGTTTTCAGGTATAAAGCAGATACCCATCGACATTGATAAGCTAAATATTGATGGTGATATTGTATTGTTTGAGGAGGATTCTACACAGTTAATTAGTTTTTTAATAAATGGTGGCATTACATCCAAAGAAGATAATCTTGTGATAAATATTGGCGAGTTGAGTATTTTTTTGAATGATCCATCAGTTAATATAAAAATAAAAAGATGGAAAGGGTTTCTTTCCGATGAAAAGATTGCAATTGATTTAAAAAACGCTATCATCAACGATATTAACCTTGGAGGTTTTTTAGAATATAATTTTTCAAATAAATCTAAAATCAATGGAAATATATTATTGCAAGAATACAAATTACCCGAATCTATATTCTCAGAGCTCCCATTGCAGCCCAACCTTTCAACAATCTCTGCTAATTTTTCATTTCAGTCAAATGCCAATGATTACTTTGGGAAGCTAAAAATTGAAAATGAATTAGGTTTAAATATGGATGGCGCTTTTAAAGTAGAAACTGATTCGACTCACATAAAATTAACTGAACTGCAACTTAGCGGTAACAAAACAACGCTTTCTTTGAGCGGACTTTATGAAGAAAGTGGTCGCTTTAATGGTATTGCCCGATTAGATAACTTGGATTTTAGTCAATGGTTAATTGACTCAAAAAAAACAGGCATATCTGGATATTTGTTGCTTAACGGTATTTTTAAGGATATGCTCATAACATCTCTTGATATCAACGCTGATGTTAATGAATCATTAATATTTAACGGAGAATCGACATCATTTTCTGGAAGTGTCTCATATGCAGATTCGGTATTATCAATTGTTAACCCTATAATGCTTTCAATTGGCCCATCCATTGTTTCTGTTCAAGGAAAAGCAAACTACAATCAAGAATTAATAAATTTAGATGTGTCAATGACTGAGGCCTCTGCTTTTTTAATTAATAATTTCTGGTCTGATTCGTTATCCAATGGAAGTGCTACAGGATCAATGCAAATCAATGGTGGTTTTGACAATCTTACAGTTGATGCAGACCTTTTAATTAATGACTTTAATTACAATAACATCTTTTTAGAAAATTTTGAATTATTTGCAAAGCTTGATAATCTCCAAAACTACAATGAAGGTGAAATTAAAATAAAATTTACTGATGGAACTTGGAATGATATACGCTTTGAAAGCGGAAATGCACAATTGTACCTTAAAGACCAGATTATTACTATTTCAAGTTTTGAATTGCGTAACAATGACGATTTTTTTCAAATCAATGGTAGTTTGAATGGTGATTCTCTTTTATTAGTTGATCAAATGCAATTGGCATACAAGAATCATTACCTTGTAAATCCATCTCAACTAAGAATCCTTATTAAAAATAATAAGATTTATATTAAACCTTTTGAGATTCATATTGATGATGGGATTGTTAAAGGCTCGTTTGAAACTAATCCTTTCGTTGGTAATTTAAAATTTTCTAATGTGACCGCAGATCTACTTCCACTTTTTAACATTAAAAGAAGTCAGTATTTGAGAGGTAATATATTTGGTGAGATTTTTTTCCCTAAAGATAATAGCCTAGAACAGGTTAAGCTTAATTTAAGCGTAAAAGAGGGTTCGTATAAATCTCAAGAATTTGACGATTTATATTTAAATGCTGC
Source organism: Fidelibacterota bacterium (assembly GCA_002724735.1). Classification (GTDB taxonomy): domain Bacteria; phylum Fidelibacterota; class Marinisomatia; order Marinisomatales; family TCS55; genus TMED108. Next base: position 33,302 of record PBPT01000024.1, read on the forward strand.
GTATCAAAATGGAATTATATCGATTGACAGTTTATCTTTGTTTGATGAAGATAAATCAAGCTTTGTAATTAGTGGGACTCTTCCATTTCCAGTAAACTCCCAAGCAAGTCAAAAGACACAACTACAATCTAAGTTTAAAAATTATGAGCTTTCTTTTTTATCTGAATTTTCAAATGATATTCTCTCTCGAATCAAAGGAAGTTTTACTGGTGATTTTTCTATTAATGGAAATACATTTAAAACTGGATACAAGATTGATGGAAAAATTACAGATGCGTATTGGGGTAGATTGCCCTTAGGGCTTGTAAAGGGGAGGGGAGAGTATAAAAATAAAAGATTGTTTTTTGATAACTTCTCCTCAGATTACAATCAAAATCATTATGAAGGAAGTGCATCAATTCCAATAGATATTGACTTTGTTTCCAAATCCAGAAAGCTTCCGTCGTCTTCAAATTTAAATCTTAACTCTAAAGGCTCTTTTAGATCTGCAGAATTTTTGTCTGCCTACATATCTGAAATTGATTCAATAATTGGTGTTATTGATTTTGATTTTAATATTGGTGGATCGTTGAATAGTTTAAGTAGGGACGGTAGGATAGATATAAAAAATGGTGAAGTTTATACTATTTTAATGGATGAACCTATTCGTCAGATTTTTGGCGGGGCGAACTTGAATAAGAATGTAATGACCATTGAATCAATTAATGGATATATAATGAACTCGAACATGAAGAATCAAAACAGCAGTCTTAGCAATTTTTCTTTAGAGGGAAATATTGATTTTACAAAATTTTTTGAACCAAGATATAAATTAAATGCAAATGGCAAAAATATTTTCTTCCGTTCTTTAAATCAAGACATTGAAAGTTTTGTTGATCTTAATGTAGATGTGTTTGGAAAAGACACTATCGATATTGCTGGTACTATTACCGCCAGAAATGGAGCTATTTATAAAGAGTTTAAAAATAGTGAAAGCATTAGAAGTTCAAACAGTTCGGATAGGGTGATAACAAATTATAATATTAGGTTTCCAATAGAGGACTCTTTTTCCATTAGGAATTCACAGATTGACGCTAAAATTTCTGGTGAGCTAGGAATTTCAAAGCTTTATCAAGATGAGTGGAACTACTCTGGTGAAATTGAATTCATTCAAGGTGAAATTTACTATTACCTTGGAGATGTTTTTGAAGATCTTAAAGGAACAATGATATTTGATGGGCAGGGTTTCAATCCCTTTCTTGACTTAACCGCTTCAACTCAAATAGGCGAAGCAGAAATAATATTAGGTGTTTTTGGTCCATTAAATAATCCTGAGTGGAGGTTTGAAAGCGATAAAGGTTATTCAGAAAGCGACATCTTGCAATTATTAACATTTAACACTCGAGTTGCTGAGGAAGGATTTTCAACAGAAGGCCTTGGAACCCAGGCTCAAACTATACTTGGCGCATATCTTGAAAGACAGCTTGAGAAAAATTTTATAAAATCTACTGGTTTAAAATCTTCTGGAATCATTCAGGATGTTCAAATTTCAGGAGCTTCAGAATTGATTAATCCTAATCAAGGAGATGAATTCAGCATAAATGCAAGGTTAAATCAAAACTTTAGCTTGAGTTATAAAAGGTCATTTTCCTTGGAAGCTGCTTACAAAAACAAAGTAGGCGTTGAATATAAATTAAATCCTAATTTCTCAGTCATTGGAAACGTTGATGAAACCGGACAAGTTCAGATGAAGTTTCGTGTTCGTCGAGTTTATTAGACTGTGAAAAATGCGTAGAATTCATGTTATAATATTATTTTGTTTGTTTTTTGGATCGGCTCTAAGCCAAAATAAACGTAATATAATTGAAAAAACTACTTTTATAAATAACGATAGAATTGGTTCAAAAATACTCATTAATCAAATTGAGCTTAAGCCACCATCCATGCTTAGGTTTAATTCAATTGACTTTGATAGGCGACTTTTAAAACTTGATGCAATAAACTTAAAAAACTTTTATAACGCTAACGGTTTTCTAGAGGTTGCGATTAAGGATTCTTTTAATATTTCTAATGGATTGGTTGAAATTTTCTTCATCATCTCAGAGGGTAGGCAATATTTTTTGAGTGATGTAAAAATTAATGGTCTTCAATCTATAAATCATGAAGAAGTTCTTGAAAAGCTAGGTTTAAAAATAGGAGAGCCATACAACCCTGTTAAAATAAATACGAATTTATCAATGTTGAATGATATGCTTGAAAATGAAGGAAAGATATTTTCATCAATTGAGGTAGATCAAGTAATTAATGATTCTGTCGATGTCTTAATTATGGTTGATGAGGGAAAAAAAGCATATTTAAACAATCTGTGGATTAGTGGCCTGGAGAGAATTGATTCATCATATGTTAAAAAAGAAATTACTTTCAATGAAGGTGAGCTCTTTAGCAAAAAGAGGATCGATAAGACAAAACGCAATCTCCTTGAAGTAGGTTTTTTTTCGTCTGTTAATATTGTAGCTCATCCAGTCGTAAATGCTGACTCCCTTGTTGACCTGGAGATAAGGTTAAGAGAATTCAAGAATGTTGGTGAAACCTCATTGGAATTCGGGTTGGATGAAATTGAAACCGTACCCGGAGTTAGGTCTCTAATCGGTTTAGGAGGTTCCGTAAATTGGACCGATAGAATGATTTTAGGTACGAAAAATCGTTTTGAAACGGATGGAACTGTGGTTTTGCCCACTGAAGAGGGTTTTATTTTTCCTAGATTTGGTGTTGACTTAAAAATTTCTAATCAAAGACCTTTTGCATTAAGACTTCCAACTCAAATCAAGTTGTTTTTTCATCAGTTTAAAAATTTTGGGGACGAATATGGACCTTATGTACGTCGCTTAGGGTTTCAATATTCAAATATTTTTAGATGGAACCGACAACGATCATTTTTAGATATTGGATTAACTTTTGAACGCTTTGATGAGTCTGAGGCTCTNAAAGAGGACATTGAGCAAAGAAAGTTTAAAATTCACCTGAATCAAGATAATCGAGATAATCCTTTAGACCCAAGAACAGGGTATGTTATAATAGCGCAAATTGACGCTTATGGTGGTCCTTTAGGGGGAAATAGAACTTATGTTAAATATAATCTTGATATTAGAAATTATTTTACGATCTTTGATATTTTTACATTTGCTGGTAGGGTTAATTCGGGAATCATTTCGGGATGGTTGTCTGATTACGATCAGTATGAAAGCATTCTTTTTGAAAAATTTTATCTTGGTGGAAGCAATACTCTTAGAGCAATAAAGCCATTGAGACTTCTTACAAACAAAACAGATGGACTTGATAATGACAATGATGGTTTAGTTGATTTTGAGGACGATGATGAATCAAACGATATCCCTTCAGGTAATATTGCAATGCTTCTTTCAAATTTTGAAATAAGATTTCCCTTACCCTCGAGGTTTGGGGGAGTGATTTTTATAGATGGCGGCAATATTTCAACTGATTTTAATACACTAAAACCTACTGACCTCATATGGAATTATGGTGTTGCACTTACATTTAATCTTCCTTTCGGGCCGATTAGAATTGACTATGCCCAAGATTCTAAAAATCAAAAGATAAATCAAGTTCAATTAGGATTTTTATACGCATTTTAAATATTTTTTTAAATAAACTTAGCTGTTCAGAAATATTATTATTTAAGTTTTATGTTTTAATACAATGAAAAATAAATCATATTCTATATTGTTAACTTTGTTTTTTGTTTCTTGCGGTTTGTTCAAGTCTGCTGAAGATTATTTTGACGAAGCTGAAAAAATGCGCTCCAATGGCAACCCNCTGGAGGCTATTGAGTCGTTAAATAAAATNACNTCAAAGTTTAGCACTCATAAAAGAGCGCCTGAGGCTCAGTACTTAAAAGCTGAGATTTTGTATCGAGATTTACAGGACTTTTCTAAATCCATTATTGAGTATGAAAAATTCGCAAACCAATTTCCAAATAACAAAAAAGTGCCATTTTCTGTTTTTATGCAGGGTTTTATTTTTGCTAACGAGCTTATGGCTTATGATTCGGCCAAAACATATTACGAAAAATTTATTACCAAATATCCTAATCACGAGATGGTGGAATCTGTGAAATTTGAATTGAAATACCTTGGCATGGGAATTAAAGAAATTCCAGAATTAAAACATTTAACAGAGTAGAAATATGACAAATTTTAGTTTATCAAAAATTAACGAAAAGGTTGTTAAAGATTCAAAATTTGTACCAAAATTAAAAGAATCTATATCGCAAATAATTGTTGGTCAAAACGAGCTTATTGATAAGATTCTCATAGGAATGCTAGCTAACGGGCATATACTTCTTGAGGGTGTTCCTGGCTTAGCCAAAACACTCACTGTGAATACTCTAGCAAAATCAATAAATACTAGTTTTCAGAGAATTCAATTTACACCTGATATGCTACCNGCTGATCTCATAGGAACTCTGATTTTTAATCAAAAAACAAGTGGTTTTGAGACACGTAAGGGTCCAATATTTTCAAACATTGTTCTTGCTGATGAAATCAATAGGGCCCCATCAAAAGTACAAAGCGCTTTACTTGAAGCAATGCAGGAAAGACAAGTTACTATTGGCGAGGACACCTATGTCCTTGATAGCCCTTTTTTAGTGCTTGCTACTCAAAACCCTATTGAGCAAGAAGGAACCTATCCTTTGCCTGAGGCACAGGTTGATCGATTTATGATGAAATTGAAAGTTGATTATCCAAAAAAAGACGAAGAGCGTCAAATATTGAGACTTTCTGCAACGACAGATAAAATTAAGCAAAAAAAATCCACTATTACAGCAGCTTCAATATTGAGAGCTCAAAAATCAATAAATGAAATTTATGTTGATGAGAAAGTTGAAGACTATGTCCTCAATTTAGTTTTTGCCACACGAGATCCAAAAAGATATAAATTAGACGATATGGTTCAATTAATCCAGCACGGGGCAAGTCCACGTGCATCAATAAATTTAATATTAGCTTCAAAAGCTCGAGCATTTCTTGAGGGCAGAGGTTATGTAACACCTGAAGATGTAAGATATATTGGAAAAGATATTCTTCGTCATAGAGTAATACCATCGTATGAAGCTGAAGCCGAGGAGTTAACCTCTGAAGACATCATTCAAAGACTGTTTGACTCAATAGAAATCCCATAACTTTTGATTTTTAACTGTTTTTTAGCTAGTCAAAAAGAATGATTNCAAAAAAAATTCTTCAGAAAGTCAGACATATTGAGATACGAACTAAGGGCTTGGTGAATGACCTCTTCGGAGGAGAGTACCATTCAGCTTTTAAAGGTCAAGGTATGACTTTTGCTGAGGTTAGAGAGTATTATCCTGGCGATGACATTAGAATGATAGATTGGAATGTTACNGCAAGAAACAACACTCCATTTATTAAAATTTTTGAAGAGGAGCGTGAGCTTACAGTATATATACTTGTCGATATAAGCTCATCTGGAAGTTTTGGCACTGAAAATCAATTAAAATCTGAGATGGCAGCTGAGATTGCTGCAGTTTTAGGATTTTCAGCCATTAAAAATCAAGATAAAGTGGGTTTAATCTTGTTTAGCTCTGAGGTTGAAAAATTTATTGTCCCGCAGAAAAACAAGTCTCACATCCTAAGATTAATTAGAGAGGTGCTTTTTTATAAGCCCCAAAAAAAAGGAACCTCGATTCAAGGCGCTTTAGATTTTTTGATGAATGTATCAAAAAGAAAATCTGTTGTCTTCCTTATTTCAGATTTCATAGATCGAAATTATTGGAATTCATTAAAACTTGTTAATAAAAAACATGACTTGATTGGTATAAGAATTTTTGACCCTGCTGAACTAAATATTCCAAATATCGGTCTTTTTAAAGGCTATGACTCTGAAACTGAAGATGAGTTCTGGATTGACACCTCATCGAAAAAAGAACGAAAACTGTTGAGAAACTTCATGACAAATAAATGGAATGAGTTTAATGAGAAATGTAAAAAAAATTTATTTAGCATAATTAGTATCAACACAAATGAAGACTATGTTGAGCCGATAATGAATTTTTTCCAGCGCAGAGAGAGACGGTTATAGCTTTCTGAAAATAATACAATTATCGATACTTTTTATTTTGTGCTCATGTTCAAAAAATGTGAGCAAAGAATCTGTCGAATTGGTTGCAATAGTTGATACATTGCAGACCACAATTGGCGAACCTATTAAATTGAGTCTTTCCATAAATCACCCTGACTCAAATATCATCCAAATTCCGCTTGATGAAAATTCATCCTCACTTCAAATTAAATCCTTAAGTAATAATCATGGCAGAGGAACTTTTGTAGCAGACTACAATATTACATTTTGGGATACTGGCCTCGCAAGAATACCAAATATTCTGATAAATATTCTTGACAAAGACAGTACGCTAATTGATACAATGAGCACACAATCCTATGCAATTGATGTAATATCGGTAAAACAAAAAATCCCAAGCTTGGAACCTAAAAATGACCAAGTAATGCCAATCAAAAGCCCGGTCCCTGTTAGAAAACAAATACCANTGGTTTTAATTGTTCAAATTATTGCTCTAATTTTACTATCATTTATTTTGTTCTATCTCTGGAGCAAAAGGGTTGCTAGGGTAAATACAAAACAAACAAAAAAGAGAAATCTGAAAGAAAGCACCTTAGAGTTAACATTAAAAAAGCTTAAAGAGTTAGAAAAGATAGATTTGAACAATGAATCAAATAAAAAAGTATTTTATGTAAATCTATCTTTTATACTACGCGATTATATTGAAAAAAGTTTTTTTGTAAGAACACTTGAAATGACCACACTTGAAATAGCTGAAAACAAATCTCTTTTTCCTTTTGGTGCGTCCATGATTGATAAATTTATTCAAATTTTACAAACGTCTGATTTAGTTAAATATGCAAGATATGATAGTGATAAATTTCAGAGAGATCTAAAGGAAGCGATCTTATTTGTGGAAAATACTTCGAAATATTTGACCAATTAATATCATTTCAAAAAATTATTTAATTTGAAAATTAATTGATAAATTGTTTTTTCCTTAATAGAGATTTAATGGCAAATACATCAGATATAAAAAATGGTTCCGTGATCTTTCATAAAAATAAGCGTATGAAGGTCTTGGAGTTTTTGCATGTTAAGCCAGGCAAGGGACCTGCTTTTGTAAGGACTAAGCTCAAAGACATAAGTTCTGGCAAAATCATTGATGAGACCTTTAACGCTGGCGTAAAACTTGAGTTTTTAAAGATTGAAGCCAAAGAAATGCAGTTTTTATACGACGACGGTGATTCTCACGTTTTTATGGATAATGGTACTTATGAGCAGTTCAATGTATTAAATGAAAATGTGAAAGAAGCTATGAATTATCTTAAACCTGGTATGAACGTAGATTTATTATTTGATGGAGATGAAGTGCTTGACGTTAGACTTCCAGCACACGTAGAGCTAGTTGTGACTCAAACAGAACCAGGAGTTAAAGGAAATACAGCCACAGGTGCTACTAAACCTGCAACTGTCGAAACAAATTATACCCTCCAAGTACCGCTTTTTATTGATAATGGAGACATATTAAAAATAGATACCCGCAAAGGGGAATATATTGAACGTGTTAAAACTTAATCGTATTTTCTAGAGTTATACATAAAAAAATTAAGAGATAAAATATGTGGCAAGACAAACTGAAAGAAATAATCTACATCCTCGAAAACAGTGATGTTAACGAAATCGATGTGAGTTTTTGGGGTAGAAGATTTCGTGTGGTTAAATCTGCAGGAGTTAACGTAGTAGAAAAGCCTGGGGTTGATACCTTGTCTCCAGATTTAGTGGAAGCAGAATCCTCAGATGAATTAAGCCTATCTCAAGAAGTAGCAACCAAAGCAAACAATCATGAAGTAGTTTCGCCTATGCCTGGAACGTTTTATTCTGCCCCCTCACCTGAAGCAGATCCATTTGTTAAAGTTGGAGATAATGTCAAAAAAGGGGATACTCTCTGCATTGTTGAGGCAATGAAGATAATGAATGAAATAGAATCTGAAAACAGTGGCACAATTTCTGAAATTTTAATTAATAACGGTGACCCTGTAGAATATAACCAGCCTCTTTTTAAGATAAAATCTTCTTAAAAAATGTACAAAAAAATTTTAATCGCAAATCGCGGTGAAATAGCCTTACGAATAATTCGCGCATGTCATGAGCTGGGTATTCGCTCAGTGGCTGTTTACTCTACAGCTGACAAAGAATCTCTTCACACAAAATTTGCTGATGAAGCTGTATGTATTGGTCCCCCACAAAGCGCTGAGTCTTATTTAAGTATTCCAAGTATAATTGCTGCAGGAGAAATAACAAATTCAGATGCAATTCACCCTGGTTATGGATTCCTAGCTGAAAATTCAGATTTTTCGCAAATATGTAAAGACAATGATTTTACTTTCATTGGACCTGATCCTGAAATCATTAAAGCAATGGGTGACAAATCTAGAGCAAAGGACACCATGAAGTCAGCTGGTGTTCCAGTTATTGAAGGCAGTGATGGTGTTTTGTCAAGCTTTGAAGAAGCTAAAGCTATTGCTAACAAAATCGGATTTCCAGTAATGCTTAAAGCTTCAGCTGGAGGAGGTGGAAGAGGAATGCGGTTGGTTTATAGTGAAGAGGAAATTGAAAACGCGTTTACTACTGCTAGCTCAGAGGCACAAAACGCGTTTGGCAATGGCGAGATGTATATAGAAAAGTTTGTTGAGAATCCGCGCCACATTGAAATTCAAATTTTAGCAGACTCGCATGGTAATGTTGTAAGCCTAGGTGAGAGAGAATGTTCTATTCAAAGAAGATATCAAAAGCTCATCGAGGAATCACCATCACCTGCAGTTGATGAAAAACTTAGGAAGAAAATGGGAGAGGCTGCTGTTGCTGGAGCGAAAGCGGTAAACTATATTGGCGTTGGAACTGTTGAGTTTCTCATCGACAAAAATAAAGATTTTTATTTTATGGAAATGAACACCCGAATCCAAGTTGAGCACCCAATAACAGAAATGGTTACNGGTACAGATTTGATCAAATGGCAAATTAAAACGCATGCAGGGGAAAAATTTCCTGATTATCTTTATAATTTGAAACTTCGTGGTCATTCTATTGAATGTAGAATAAATGCTGAAGATCCATCCAATAATTTTGCACCATCTGCTATTCCGATAGATAGCTTTCACATGCCAGGAGGAAAAGGTGTTCGCATTGATTCTCATGCCTATGCGGGATATAAAATCCCCCCTTATTACGATTCATTGCTTGGAAAGCTTATTGTTCACTCACCAAACAGAGAATCTGCAATCAATAGAATGATGCGGGCTTTAGACGAAACTATAATTGAAGGTCCAAAAACTACCATACCATTTCATCAAGCTATAATGAAAGACGAAAAATTTAAATCTGGAAATTTTGATACAAATTTTTTAAACACATTTAAATACAAGAAAAAGGAAGATTAACAATGAACAATCCCGATAATTTAAAATATACAAAAGAGCATGAGTGGATTCTTCTTGAACAAAAAACAGCTACGATCGGTATCACTGACTACGCTCAAANCCAATTAGGAGATATCGTTTTTGTTGAGCTTCCTGATCTTGATGACGAAGTTAAACAGGACGGCACGTTTGGAGTTATAGAAGCAGTGAAGACTGTTGCAGATCTTTTTGCACCAGTTTCAGGAAAGGTGATAGAAATAAATTTAGATTTAGAGGATAGTCCAGACCTAATAAATTCTGATCCATATGGAGCTGGGTGGATTATAAAAACTCAAATTGAAAATAATGATGAAATTGCTGCATTAATGTCGAGCAGTGAATATCAAGAATATATTAAATGAAAATTAATTTAAGAAAAATTATTGAAACCAGCATTGATGCAAAAACAAAAATGCTCAATGTAAATCTTGAAGCAATTGACAACGCATGCAAATTGATGCTTGGTTCTGTAAATGGCGGTAATAAGATTCTATGGTGTGGTAATGGTGGATCTGCTGCCGACTCCCAACACATGTCGGCAGAGCTGATGGGAGGTTTGAGAAGTCATACTAGAGATCCAATACCTTCGATTGCTCTATCAACAGATTCATCATTTCTAACTGCATGGTCAAACGATACTTCATTTGATGATATTTTCTCAAGACAGATTGAGGGAATTGGTTTGCCTGGAGATATTCTTGTAGCAATTTCAACTAGTGGAAATTCAACAAATGTTCTGAATGCAATTAAAACAGCCCAAAATAAANATATTAAATCAGTAGTTCTTACTGGNAAATCGCAGGGAAAAATGAAGGGAATGGGAGATGTCATGATTTCAGTCCCAACGGACGACACGCAAAGAATTCAAGAGTGTCATCTTCTAGTTGAGCATATCTTATGTGAATATCTTGAAGAAGAATACAAAAAATAATTATGATTCAGTTTTCAACAGATTTTTTAAAAGTACTCAAAATAGAAAAAGGATTAGCAGAAAACTCAATCCTTTCCTACAAAAGAGACCTTGCAAAGTATCATGCTTTCATAAGTAATCGCCAAAGAATTGATGACATTACTAACGTAACTCAGCGCAATCTAAGAGCATATGTTAGATTTTTAAATGCAGAAAATATTTCACCNAACTCTATAAAGCGCGCAATTTCATGCATAAGAAATTATCACCAGTTTTTAGTTTCAGAAGGTAAAATGGATTTTAATCCTGTTCTTCAAATAGATACACCTAGAGTTGCAAGAAAACTTCCAAGTGTATTATCCGTTGAGGAAATCGAGAAAATATTACATTTTATACCAAAGAAAGCCCCCATGGCCAAAAGAGACATTGCAATCTTTGAAATGATGTACTCATGTGGGTTAAGAGTAACAGAGCTATGTAATTTTAAAATATCAAATATTTTGTGGGATTCCGAAATGGTACGCATTGATGGAAAAGGAGGTAGGCAAAGATTTGTTCCAATCGGACCTATTGCCAGAAATAACTTAAAAAATTACATTAACAAAGAGAGACCCTCTTTAATTGACAATAATCCAAATGTCCCTGAACTGTTTTTAAGTCGAAACGGTAAAAAGTTGACACGTATGATGATTTGGATTCTTCTAAAAAAATGGACTTCAACAGCTGAGATAAATAAAGATGTAAGTCCGCATACTCTNCGACATTCGTTTGCTACCCATTTGCTAGAGGGAGGTGCTGACCTTAGATCCGTTCAAGAGATGCTTGGCCATGCTGATATTTCAACTACTCAAATTTATACGCATCTTGATAAAGAACATTTAAAAGAAGTGCATAGAACTTTTCATCCAAGATTTGAATAATGCTGTTTCGTTTACAACCAGAAGTANTAGTATTATTGATTCCAGTGCTTCTATTTGCGCTGGTTTTTCATGAGTTTTCACATGGATGGGTTGCTTATAAATTGGGCGATCCAACCGCAAAACATCAAGGAAGATTAACTCTTAATCCACTTGCTCATTTAGACCCTTTCGGCTCAATGATGATTCTATTTGTTGGTTTTGGTTGGGCAAAACCTGTTCCCGTAGATTCTAGATATTTAGCAAATCCAAGAGTAGACATGATGAAAATTGCATTTGCTGGACCAGCTTCGAATCTTTTATTAGCGTTCATAGGCGGAATTCTTTTAAGGATAACAGGATATATGGGGCCATTGACATCGATGTTGATTTTATTTACTCAAATTAATATATCTTTGGCAGTTTTTAATATGATACCAATTCCACCGCTAGATGGTTCTCAAATTTTTTCTGGAATAATGATTAGAAAAAATCCAAATCTTGTGATGCAACTTCAAATGTATGGCCCGCAAATTTTAATGGGATTAATTCTTTTTGGAATGTTTACCGGTGTATCAATAATCTGGGCATTTATGAGGCCTTTTGTAAGTTTCTTTATGTTTTTATTCGCAGGTATGTAGTTGAAACGTCTCTTTAAACCCATCATACGGTCTCACAGGTATAAACGCTCGCTGGTGAGTACAGTGTTATCTTTAGTTGCTGTCATCTTATTAATAGGTTATTTGATGCAAATTTCAAAGACTACGCAATGAAGCTTGTTGAGTGCGTTCCAAACTTTAGCGTTGGTAATGATGATCAAGTCATTCAAAAAATTGTTAATAGTATTACCGCAATAAAAGGGGTCACTTTGTTAGATGTTGATTCAGGAGTCGACACAAATCGTTCTGTCGTTACGTTTGTTGGCGATCCTCATGCTGTTAAAGAAGCTGCCTTTCAATCTATTAGAACCGCTTCTTTAAGTATTGATATGTCAAAACACAAAGGCACCCATCCAAGAATGGGAGCAACAGATGTTTGTCCCTTAATTCCAATATCTAATATTACTATGGAAGAATGCGTTGAATTATCTAAGAGCTTAGGAAAGAGAGTTGGAGATGAGCTAGATATTCCTATTTTTCTATATGAGATGTCTTCTGCAAAGCCATCAAGATCAAACCTATCAGTTATAAGATCTGGAGAATATGAAGGTCTTTCAAAAAAGCTTAGTGATCCCAAATGGAAACCAGATTATGGCCCCTCAACTTTCAATAAAAAATCAGGAGCAACTGTTATTGGTGCAAGAAACTTTCTGATAGCCTATAATATAAATCTTAATTCAAAAGATAAGAGAATTGCTACGGATATTGCATTTGAAATCAGGGAGAAAGGTAGAAGCAAGAGAAAGCCTAACCCAAAATCAACAAATTTATTGGATGGTGAAATTATAAGGAAAAAAGATGGTTCACCCATAAAAACAAAGGGTATGTTCAAGGATGTTAAGGCTGTTGGTTGGTATGTTAAAGAATATAATAGGGTTCAAATATCTATAAATTTTAACAATTATAAAATATCCACAATACATGACGTATTTGATGCGGTTTGTAAGCTTGCTTCCGATCGTGGTGCTCGAGTAACAGGAAGCGAATTGGTTGGACTAATTCCCTTAGAGGCAATGCTTGATGCTGGAAGATTTTACCTTAAAAAACAAAACGCTTCTTTAGGAGTTTCAACGAATGAAATCATTGAAATTGCAATTCAATCATTAGGTCTCAATGACATAGTTCCATTTGATCCAAAAATAAAAATAATTGAATATGCCGTTAACATTGAATCAGATAAATTAGTTGATCTCGACATAAACAGCTTTGTAAACGAGGTATCTCAAAATTCACCTGCTCCTGGCGGCGGATCTGTGTCTGCTTTATTGGGATCTTTGAGCGCATCCCTTTGCTCTATGGTAGCTTCCCTTACTTATGACAAAAAAGAATTTTTTGATTCAAAACCTGAGATGAGTAAAACGGGGGAAAAGGCACAAATATTAAAAGATGAATTGTTGATATTGATCGATAATGACACCAACGCATTCAAAGCAATTATTGAAGCAAACAAGCTGCCTGATTCCAATGCAAAAGAAAAAGAAAATAAAGAATTGTCCATGAAAAAGGCTATAAGACTCGCTATTGATGTCCCTTTTGAAATTGTAAAACTATGTANAAAAGTATTGAACCTATGTTTTGATCTATGTAAAAATAGCAATCCTACCTCAATAAGTGATATTGCGGTTGCTGCGGAGTCTGCCTATGCTGGACTCAAAGGCGCTTCAATGAATGTCTTAATCAACCTAAGAGATTTCGATGACAAAAAATCGAAGCTCCAAATTTTAAAAAAATTGGATAATCACTTAAAAGAATCCAGTGTCNAGCATAAAAAAATAATTGATAATGTTCACAACATAATTAAATCTAATGGCTGAAAATCTTACACAAGCAATTAAAAGAGCTAAAGATTATGTCTCAAAATTAACTTCAGATAATATTTCATCCAGTGATAACATTGATCTGAATAAGGTTTGGCAACTGGACAATAGCTACATAGCTTCATCCACAGTATCAGGTTTAGTTATCATCGACCAAGCACGTGCCCATCAACGAATACTATTTGATGATGCCGTCAAATCATTTAAACTTGGCATTTCGTCTTCGCAAACCTTGCTCTTTCCGAAAGAGCTAAAGCTTTCTTCTGCAAAATTATCAACTCTTCTTGATATTTTACCTTTTATGAACAAGATAGGTTTTACAATTAGAAAGCTTGAAAATAAAAGTATCGTCCTTGAGTCAATTCCTTCCGATATGCCTTGGGGGGATGAAGATTCAGTAATATCAAAAATGTTGAACGATTTTTCTANNGCNTCAAAAAAAGATTTCTCTAATGAAANATTAATTGCACTTAGCTTCAGTAAAAGAGCATGTATTAAGCATGGAGATGTTCTTAACGTCTCTGAGATGATTGAATTAATTAATAGATTGTTTGGAACAGATGAGCCATTTATCACCCCAAACCAAGAACCAATTTTGTATCAAATTGATTATAAAGAAATTAAAAAAAGGTTCAATGAACTTGGTTTGTAAATTAACTTAAATCGTTACATTAAGTTCAAATGGAACCAATTCCAGCCATACTAGGTCCAACTGCTAGNGGAAAAACAAAATTAGCGATTAAACTAGCAAAAAAGATTAATGGTGAAATCATCGGCTTGGACTCAAGGCAGATATACAAAGATATCCCCATTGGCACCGCTCAACCCTCCTTGGATGAGATTTTAAAAATTCCGCATCACTTAATTGGGGTAAAATCTCTTACAGAAATAGTAAATGCAGGTGAATACGCAAAAATGGTGCTTGATACAATTGANCTGATAAAAAAAAGAAATAAAAGACCTATTATTTGTGGCGGATCTGGACTCTACTTTTCAGCTATTTCAAAAGGTATATTCAAGAGTAGTGTTTCTGATTTAAAAATCCGCGAACATTTAGAAAAAAGATATGAGCACGGTGAAGCTAAGAATATGCTATCTGAGCTAGAGCAAGTGGATCCTAATTATTCAAAATTGATTCACGTTAATAATAAAAAAAGATTGGTGAGGGCGCTGGAAATTTTCAAAAGTACGGGTAAGACACCCTCAGAGCATTTTGAAAATCAAAAAAACGACCCAAAAGTTTTGCCTACTTTATTTGCAATATATTTAGATTGGAATAAAGATGACCTCAAAAAAAGAATTGAAAAAAGAACAATTGAAATGCTTAAAAACGGTTGGGTAGAAGAGGTGAAAAGCGTACTTAATAATTTTCCAACAAAAAAATTACACCCTATGGATTCTATTGGATTTAGAGAAATAATTTCATTCATTAACGGCGATATTTTATTTGAGAACCTAATAGAAACAATCAATATCAAAACAAATCAGTTTGCAATAAAGCAGGTTAAATGGTTTAAAAGAGAAAAACTAGACTTAATCCTTCCTATGATTGAAAATTATCAAGCTTCTAAAATTCTTGATGTCATTCAAAAAAAAATTAATTAATCTTTTCATATCAATATAAAATACATAATTTTGANAACTCTTTAAGCCGTTCCTGAGAGAAGGTAAGAGTTATTTTCATCTTCAAATCTTCCTCAGTGCGTTTTATTAAGTATTTATGTATAAAACCACTACAAATATTTTTTTTGACTCCAAAGCAATAAACAGATCTATCATTCGACTGTCGCATGAAATTTTAGAAAAAAATGAGAAAGCTGATAATTTAATCTTGGTTGGTATTCTTTCACGTGGAGAGCCACTCGCCTTAAGATTGCAGTCGAATATTAAAGCAATCTCAGGTAAAGAAGTTTTAATTGGCACGCTAGACATTACATTTCACCGCGATGACTTTAGAGACAGATTTGTGGTCCCTCAAGTGAAGGGTACGAATATTAAACACGATATCAATGATAAGACTTTGATTCTTGTGGATGATGTTTTGTATACAGGTAGAACCATTCGAGCAGCAATGGAAGAGNTGCAAGCGTATGGTCGTCCGAAGAAAATTCAACTTGCAGTACTGGTTGATAGAGGTCATCGCGAAGTACCTATTCGACCAGATTTTGTTGGTGCGAATATACCTACTCACGAAGGAGAGCATGTGAAAGTAGAGCTGAAAGAAGTTGACAAGAAAGATCAAGTAAGCTTAATAAAATACAAAGACTTCAAATGAAAAATATTCACTTGTTAGGATTAAAGAATTATCCTCGTGAAGATATCCAGACTATTATAGATACTGGATATAGATTTAAGGAAGTTCTTGAGAGACCTATTAAGAAAGTTCCCTCATTGCAAGGCAAAACTATTGTTAATCTTTTCTTTGAAAATTCAACCAGAACNAGAATTAGTTTTGAATTAGCACAAAAAAGATTAAGCGCTGACACTGTAAATTTTTCAGCATCTACCTCAAGCCTNAAAAAAGGTGAAACCTTTAAAGATACAGTTCAAAATATTGAAGCTATGAAGATTGATGCTGTCGTTATGAGACACCCAACACCTGGTTCACCACTACATCTAACAAAATATATAGATGCGATTATTATTAATGCAGGCGATGGTACCCATGAGCANCCTACTCAGGCAATACTAGATATGATGAGTTTGCATGAAAAATTTGGATATCTAAAAGGACTTAAGGTTGCAATTGTAGGAGATATATCACATAGTAGAGTTGCGTTAAGTAACATTTATGGTCTTCAAATAATGGGTGCTGAAGTGACACTTTGTGGTCCATCTACATTGATTCCAACTCACGCTGAAGATTTAGGGGTGAAGGTCAACTATAATTTAGATGAGGTGATTGAGTGGGCCGATGCCATCAATGTACTGAGGATTCAAAGAGAGCGAATGCAGGGAGGTCTTCTTCCATCCATACGTGAATATCGTACCCTTTTTGGAATTACTAAAGAGCGCCTTGAAAACCATAAAAAAGAAGTTGTTATTTTGCATCCAGGACCAATGAATAGGGGTGTAGAAATTGATAGTGCCGTAGCTGATAGTGACCAAGCCATTATCTTAGACCAAGTTCTTAATGGAGTTGCATCACGAATGGCGATACTTTATTTACTGCTTGGAGGAAAGCAAGAGAAGGAACCCAAATAGTGAAAATATCAAAGCTTAAAAAAAATACAATACTAAAGAATGGCACCATAATTGATCCTTTAAAAAATTTTGAAAAAAAGGGCGATATTCACATTCAAAACGGCTTGATAAAAGCAGTTGGTAAAATTTCACCTCATAAATCAGTTAATACCATTGATTGCAAAGGGTTAATAATTACCCACGGATTTTGCGATTTACATGCTCATTTTAGAGAGCCAGGCAGNGAAGATAAAGAAGATTTAAATACAGGATCAGAGTCTGCTTTAGCTGGCGGGTTTACCACAGTTTGCACTATGCCAAACAGTGAACCCCCAGTTGATTCTCCTGAAGTAATACGTTATTTAGTTGAGANATCCAATGAATGCCCTATCTACATCCACCCGATTGGAGCTATTACAAAAGGCCAGGAAGGTAGCGAGCTTACTGAAATGGGAGCCATGATTTCAGAGGGAGCAGTTGCTTTTAGCGATGATGGATTACCAGTAAGTGACTCTGGTGTAATGCTGAACGCTTTAGAGTATTCAACAATGTTTGACATTCCAATTATAAATCATGCTGAGGATGATTGTTTAAAAAGAGATGGACTCATGCACTTAGGCAAAACGTCAACCGAACTTGGTCTAGCTGCAAGTCCTGATCTTGTTGAGTCAAACATGGTGTTTAGAGATTTAGAATTATCGATTTTTACAGGAGCAAGACTCCATATACCTCATGTAAGCACAGCAAAATCAGTTGATCATATCAAAACTTTAAAGAAGAAAAATAATAAGATCAGTGCTGAGGTAACACCACATCATCTTTATTTCATCGATGAAGACTTATCATCTTACGATACAAACTTGAAGGTTGCGCCTCCTATTCGATCTAAAGATGACAGAAGCGCTTTAATTAAAGCAGTAAAAACTGGAGTAATTAATTGCGTTGCTACTGACCATGCTCCTCATACTATTGAAGAAAAAGAAGGCACTTTTGACATAGCCCCATGCGGAATGATCGGTTTGGAATCATGCTATGGAGCTGTAAATACAATATTGCATCATCAAAATAAAATGGATCTATTGTCTGTAATTAAGCTTTTAACAGTTANCCCTCGAAAAATAATAGGATTTAATGAAGACCTGTTTAAAGTTGGCACACCGGCTGAGTTGGTAATTATTGATCCAAATCAAGAGTGGGAATTTTCTAAAGGCAATATCTTTTCAAAGTCAAAAAACTCACCCTTTGTTGGAAAAAAGTTTAAGGGTAAAGTTCATTCGACTATTGTTAAAAACCACATGTCATTTCATAAATAATTAAAAGTTGACTATCACAGTCATAATTAGCTAATNTTGTCGGCTAATTTCTAAGCAAAAAATGAAGACAAAATCACTCAAATCAAATGAGATAAGTAAAGATTGGTACATCGCAAATGCTGAGGGCAAGACCCTTGGTAGATTTGCTAGTGAAGTTGCAAAAGTACTCAGGGGCAAGCACAAACCAACTTTTACCCCGCACATGGACATGGGAGATTTTGTTGTAGTTATTAATGCAGAAAAAATTAATGTTACAGGTGATAAAGAAAGCAATAAAACCTACTTTAAGCACACAGGTTATATTGGTTCCACATCTTTTACTAAGCTAGATCTCATGAGAAGATCACATCCAGAACGTATTGTTGAAAAAGCAGTTTGGGGCATGCTTCCAAAAAATCGCCTAGGTAGAGCTATTTTTAAACATCTAAAGGTATATACGGGTCCCTCTCACCCACATGAAGCACAAAAACCAAAAGAGTTATCCTTTTAATGGCATCAGCTGTTTATAAAGCAATTGGTCGACGAAAAGATTCTGTTGCTAGAATTAATATGACTCCTGGTAAAGGAGATATACTCATTAACAATCGTCCATTCAAAAAATATCTATGTAGAGATAGTCTTGCTATTGTTGTTACTCAGCCTCTTGACCTGATTGACCAGCGAAATGCTTATGATTTAAAAATCAATGTCAATGGTGGTGGACTCAGTGGTCAGGCTTCTGCCATTAGACTCGGTATTGCAAGAGCTCTCAACGAGGTAAGTGCTGATTTTAGAGCGCCTCTTAAACAAGCGGGTTTTCTAACACGAGATGCCCGAGAAGTAGAAAGAAAAAAATATGGTCAGCCAGGGGCTCGCAAAAAATTTCAATTTTCAAAGCGATAGATTCATAACATATGTCAAAAATTAAATTTGAAGATTTATTAGGAACTGGTGCTCATTTCGGTCACGTGACTAGAAAGTGGGACCCTAATTTTAAGCCTTATGTTTTAATGGAAAAAAATGGTATTCACATCATTAACCTTGATGAAACCTTACGATGTTTAGATGTTGCTGCTTCGTTTATAGAAGCAAAGTCAAAAAAAGGCGGTGAGTTTCTATTTGTAGGCACCAAAAAGCAAGCTAGAGATATAGTACAACAAGAAGCTGATCGCTGTTCAATGTTTTATGTTGTTGAGCGTTGGCTTGGGGGTACTCTTACTAATTTTTCAACCATTAAAAAAAGTATTAAAAGGTTAAATCTTCTTGAAAAAGAAGGATCGCCAATCTACGAGAATCAAACCAAAAAAGAAGTACAAATGCTCAATCGGGAGAGGATTAAGCTCTCTGATCAGCATCGCGGCATAAAAGATATGCGTCGATTACCTGATGCGGTTATAATTGTTGATACCAAGCTTGAAAGCACTGCAGTTGCTGAAGCTGGAAGATTAGGAATTCCAATTATTGCAATTGTTGACTCAAATACTGATCCATCAGTAATCGATTACCCCATTCCTGCAAATGACGATTCAATTCGTACAATACAATTAATTATCTCATCACTAGCTGATACAATTATGAATTCTACAGCAAAAAAATCAAAAAGAAGTGACGCTGAGCTAAAAGCTGACAAAACTAAAAGCCCTGTTGAAAATAATCATAGCACAAAACCAACTACCGCTGAAGAAGAACAGTCCAAAACTGAAGATTCAAAAGCTGAAGTTGAATCTGAAAGCTCAGACGAGTCCTAATAAAGCTCCTTTATCCAAGATCTAAATTTATAAGGTAAAATTAAATGTCTATTGATGCACAAGTAGTTAAAACACTTCGAGAGAGAACAGGCGCTGGAATGATGGATTGTAAAAAAGCCCTTCTTAAGACTAATGGTGATTTAGAAAAAGCTGTAGATCACTTAAGAAAAACAGGTATAGCTAAAGCAGAAAAAAAGGGTCAACGCTCTACAAAAGAAGGTTTAGTATTCTCTTATATTCATCAAGGTGGCAAGTTAGGTGTTCTTNTTGAAATAAATTGCGAAACAGACTTTGTAGCTAAAACCGAAGGTTTTAATGAGCTAGCTCAAAATATTTCCATGCAAATTGCCGCAACAAATCCTGCCTCAATATCACGCGAGGATATGGATCCATCAATCCTAGATCGAGAAAAAAATATTTTNACTGAACAGGCTAAAGATTCTGGAAAGCCTGAAAATATCGTTGAGAAAATGGTTGAAGGAAGGGTAGAAAAGTTTTACGCTGAATCGTGTCTTTTGGAGCAGCAATATATTAAAGACTCTGAACGTAAAGTTTCTGACCTATTAACTGAAGCGGTATCTACATTAGGTGAAAATATCGTTATCAGTCGATTTGTTAGATTTGCAATTGGNGAGTAATTAAATATTCTTAAAGTTTCAATCGNATGAATAAACCAGCCTTTTCTCGCATATTGCTTAAGTTAAGTGGTGAGGTGTTGGCTGGTGACAAAGAATTTGGTATTGACCCTCAAAAAGCTAAAGAATTAGCGTCTGAAATTAAAGTTGCTCATGATCTGGGTATTGATATTGTCCTGGTAATCGGTGCAGGAAATATTTTTAGAGGCATTAAAGCCGCAAGCAAAGGGATGGATAGAGTTACAGGTGATTATCTCGGTATGCTTGCTACTATAATGAATGCGATAAGTCTTCAAGATGCCCTTGAGAAACTAAATGTCGAAACTCGTACTCTTTCTGCAATTACAGTGACTCAAATTTCAGAGCCATTCATTAGACGCAGAGCTTTAAGGCATTTAGAAAAAAATAGAGTGGTTATTGTGGCTGGTGGAACTGGTAATCCATATTTCTCCACTGATACAGCAGCGGCTTTAAGAGCTACAGAGCTTAAAGCAGAGATTTTATTAAAAGCTACCAAAGTAAATGGTGTTTTTGATAAAGATCCTTTAGTTCACGATGATGCAAGGCCTTATAAATATATTTCTTATTCCGATGTCATGTTAAAAAACCTTCGCATAATGGATATGACTGCAATTACATTGTGCAAAGAAAATAATTTACCGATCCGTGTTTTTGATGTAAACGGCAAAGGAAATCTTAAAGAAATTTTATCTGGTAAAGAAATTGGCACAATAGTATCAAATTAAATGATTGAAGATATTAAACACGAAACAAAACAGAAAATGTCACAAGCCATTTCGCATGCTCAATCGGAATTATTAAAAGTTCGCACTGGAAGAGCCAATCCAGACCTTCTTAATTCAATCTTAGTTGATTATTATGGATCACCGGCTCCACTCAATCAGGTTTCTACTATCACTGTTCCTGAACCGAGAATGATAGCTCTACAGCCTTTTGAGAAAAATTTAATCCCTGATATTGAAAAAGCAATAATGGATTCTAACTTAGGATTGACTCCAAATAATAATGGNAATTCNGTTTTGGTACCTATTCCAAGCTTGACNNAAGAAAGAAGACAAGATTTGATCAAATACGTACACAAGTTAATTGAGGATGGAAGAATTGTTGTTAGAAATATCAGAAGAGATTCTATTCAAAATATTAAAGAATTTGGTAAGGAAGAAAATATTTCAGAGGATGAAATTAGAAGACAAGAATCAGATGTACAAACTATTACAAATGAACACATTGAAATATTAAATAGGATGCAAGAAACTAAAGAACAAGAGCTTAAAGAGTTCTGAATTATATTAAATGAACAAGTATAATAAAAAAGCCACGTTAAGTGGCTTTTTTATTTGATTATTAAATCACTTNAGACAAGTGATTNGATCATTCGCATTTCGAGAANCCACAACTTGGACATGTTACACAGCCAGCTTCATGCATCACAGAGCTNCCACAGTCNGGACATGTNCTAATATTTTTNAACGTGTAGTCAGTGACATTTTCAACCTGGGCTGTNACTTCTTCTGGNGTTGCCATTGTTATGGGTGCTTTANTTGAATCCATGTCATTTTGTGCTGGATTTTTGCCAGGGTTGCCCTCTTGAAGATAGTCATCTAAGGCTTTGCCAATCGCATCNGGAGTTGAAAGAATCAACCTTCCATCTTCCCAGGTTGGGTTTGGTCCACTNATNCCTTTCAATTGCTTAACAATTGCNTTGGGATCAATTCCTGATCGTANTGCGAGTGATATAAGNCTACTAATTGCTTCAGATTGAGCTGCTGCATTTCCACCAGCTTTTCCTATGGTAGTAAAGACTTCACAAAGTCCATTTTCATCATGATTAATTGTGATGTATAATGACCCTTCACCCGTACGAATTCTTCTTGTTGTTCCAGTAGTTTCATTTGGACGGATTCTGGGTCTTTTATCTTCTGATGAGACATTTGNCTGNAATGAAGACTGTTGNGCTGTATTTTCATCTTTTTGATCTTCAGTAATCAATATTCCTTCACGAGATCCTTCTCTGTAAACTGTAATACCTTTGAGGTTGGCTTTGTAAGCTGTCATATAAATATCAGCCACTGTTTCTTTTTTGATATCGTGCTGGAGATTAACGGTAGATGAAATCGAGCTGTCGATATATTTTTGAATTACACCTTGCATTTTTACTCTAAAGTAAGGATCAATATCATGTGCAGTTACAACATGCTCAGGTAAATTTTCATCATCACCAAAAAGTTTTTCAATGATAGGGTGATACACCTTGTATTCATCAAACTCGCGACCAAATCCATCGTTCTTTTTCACTCTTCTTTTGTAGGAAGTTGCAAAAATTGGCTCAATACCTGAAGTTACCCTGGCGACGATTGCTCCACTACCAGTTGGTGGGACAGTAAGAACAGTCGAATTTCTAATTCCATCATCTTTAATTTTATCTCTAAGGCTTTTAGGTAAATTTTTAACAAATTTGCTTTTTCTNTAACCNCTCCAATCAAAATGAGGAAAGGATCCCTTTTCTTTGGCTAANTCAGAACTGGTTTCATAAGCTGTATCGCAAAATATTTTCATTACTTGGTCGATCGTTTGAAGTGCATCTTCACTGTCGTATTTGATCCCCATTCGTACTAGCATATCACCTAAACCAAGAATGCCCAATCCAACTCTTCGATCATTTTTGGCATTTTCTTTTTGAGTGTCAAGAGCATGACGATCTAAATTATAATCAATCACATTATCAAGAAAACGTGTGGCAATNCNAACGGTTTCTTTGAATTCTTCGATCATAAAGTTGCCTTTATCGTCAACATATCTATCAAGATTAATTGAACCTAAATTGCAACAGCCACCATCAGGAAGCGGTTGCTCAGCACATGGATTAGTAGATACAAGGGGGCTACAATATTCAGCATTATGANAATCAGTCATAGTATCCCAGAATAAAAGGCCAGGTTCCGCGCTGGAATGAGCACAGTCAATAATTGTTTCCCAAAGCTTTTTAGCCTTAACAGTGCTATACACCTTNCCCTCATACTTAAGGTCAAAATCAGTATCGTTTTCAACTGCCTCCATAAACTCATGGGTTAGGAGCACTGATATATTAGAGTATTTGACCATATTTATATCATTCATTTTAATTGAAATAAATTTTTCAATGTCAGGNTGGTCAATACGCAATGTTTGCATATTTGCGCCTCGGCGACCATGTTGTGCTATGGTGTTTGTATTTTCACTAAAAAGNTTCATAAAACCTACAGGACCGCAAGACTCACCCCCGGTNCCGTTGATTGCATCTCCNGATGGCCGAAGCACTGATAGGTCATGTCCACAACCACCACCAAATTTATATGTACGGGCTTCTTCTTGTATGGTTTGGTAAATGGAATTGATTGAATCATCTTTGATACCTACTACATAACAATTGTTTAGTGTAGTGGTAATGTCTTCACGTCCTGCCCCATGCATGATGCGGCCCCCAGGAGTGAACTTGAAATCCTCGAGTATCGAATAAAACTTCTTTTCCCATTGGTTCTGCAATTTTTTGGTTTTTTCGACACTTGCTAGAGCTTTCGCTTGTCGCTGCCAAAGTTCATACGGGTGACTTTCCCATGGTGCTAGATACTTATTTTTAAGTACGTCAGCACCAAGAGTATCGCCATCATAATAATTTTCGATATGATATTGTTCAAGATCGCCAGTTGCGTCTTTTTCATTGGCCTCGCGAGTAAGTTCGCGGACGGTCTCTTCAACAATGTTATTTATGTCTTCGTTGTTCTTTTTTCCAGATGGAAAATTGAGTTCAATCGCTTCAGCCATATAAGAGTTCCTTTNTGGTATGTGGATACTATATTAAAAAAACGAGGTTCAATCAGGCTGACATTTGAAAAAGTGATAATCACTTGGGTTGGCATACCAAATATATAAATCAATGAAAATCACATCAAGAAGAAAAGTGAAAAAAAACGATTTATGCTCGAAATATTTTTTTAATATTTCTTTTTGTNATACAATAAATTGAAATTTGAAGGGATATAATCACCTGAAAAACTTATAACGATGTGCACGTTTTGATAGTGAATTTAAAATTTACAGAGGATAAAAATATGNTAAGTTGAGTTTTTGGAATTCATGCGCAAAATAAAGTTGTGATGAATAAATTTTAATCGGCATTAGATTTGATAAATTAAATAATCTAATATGAGNACAATTCAACCATTTCATGTAGCTTTTCCGGTTCACGATCTCAATCTTGCCAAAGAATTTTATACCAAAATATTAGAATGTACGATTGGAAGATCAAGTGAGGATTGGATAGATTTTAACCTTTTTGGGCATCAAATTGTCGCTCATTTAAACCCTGATGAGGCCGGTCTAGCAGGCTCCAGTTATGTTGATGAAAAAAATGTACCTGTACGTCACTTTGGAGTTGTGTTGGAATGGAACCACTGGCACGAATTTTCAAATCAACTAAAATCGAAGAATGTTAAATTTATCATTGAGCCTTACATAAGATTCAAAGGTGAGACGGGTGAACAAGCTACAATGTTTTTACTTGATCCGAGCGACAATGCACTTGAATTCAAATCCTTTAAGGATCAATCATTTCTATTTGAAAAATAACTGCACTTACTGAACCATTATGTCCAATCATGTTATAGCAATTGTTGGAAGACCAAACGTAGGCAAATCAACCTTTTTTAATAGGTTGTTAAAAAAAAGAAAGGCTATTGTAGGCTCCAANGAGGGCATAACTCGAGACCGCTTGTATGGTGATATAGATTGGTCTGGGCATTTTTTAACATTTATTGATACCGGCGGCTATATTCCAGAAGACGTAGATATGTTTAACAGTGCCGTAAGAAAGCAAGCGCTTGAAGCTGTAAAGGAGGCTGACTTGATCCTTTTTATGGTAGACGGGAGAAGCAGACCCACCTCATCCGATATATCCTTAGCTAGCCTAATAAGACAATCTGGAAAAAAATCCGTTTTGGCCGTAAACAAATGCGACACAATGACTTTAGATAATCAGCTATTGGATTATCATGAATTAGGCATGGATCCTATATTGCCGGTTTCCGCTTTAAATGGAAGACTTACCGGAGACTTGTTAGACACGATCTTAGATGNGCTTGACATTGAACAACAAGTCCCGCTTCATGGTAGCAGTGTTGGAATGCGAATGGCAATTGTAGGTATGCCAAATGTGGGCAAATCNTCATTAACTAATGCGTTGTTGCAAAAAGAACAGACAATAGTTACTCCAATAGCAGGAACCACACGTGACTCCATNGACTCAAAATTAAAGTATTACGGCAAAACAATTATCCTTGTTGATACAGCTGGTCTGCGAAAAAAAAGCAAATTGGATGATAATATTGAATTTTACAGCAATGTGAGAACAAACAGAGCGATAACTAATTCTGATGTGGTTTTAGTTGTGATTGACGCAAATAAAGGTTTTACAAAGCAGGACAAATCAATCATAGATGACGTAATCACCAAGGGCAAAGGAATGGCAATTTTAGTAAACAAATGGGATCTTGTTCAAAAAGAAACAAATACCATGAAAGATTTCGAATCTGAAATCTCACGGCAGTTTAAGTCTTTGTCAAACTATCCAACCCTTTTCATATCTGCTAAAACAAAACAAAGAATAAGTTCGGTACTCAAAACTGCAAATACCATTTATAATATTCGACAAAAAAAACTATCAACAACTGAATTAAACAACTTTTTGCAAAAAGTATTAAAGCTGCAATCTCCTCCAGCTGTAAGAGGAAAGGTAATAAGTCTTAAGTACATGACACAGGTCAGTATAGGCCCTCACCTTTTTGTAATTTTTACTAATTATCCTAAGCTTATCACCGCTAATTACAAACGTTTTGTTGAAAATCAACTGAGGCAAAATTTTGAACTATCTGGTGTGCCAATAAGAATCTCATTTAGAAAAAAATAGCAGCGAGCGCGAATTACACCAAGGAGGTTTAGAGGTAAGAGATATGGCAAGAGAAAANTCGCGCTCGCANAATTTTAAACTACCTGATTGTATAAAAGTTTCATAAAATAACACCAACGTGAGCATAGTCACAAAATTGAGTTGGCTTGAGGAAAAAAATAATCTAACTTTTCCAACATTNATTTAAGTNAAAAATTAAAATTCATGACGCGGGGTGGAGCAGTCTGGTAGCTCGTCGGGCTCATAACCCGAAGGTCGTAGGTTCGAATCCTACCCCCGCTACTAAAGTAGAAACCCGCCAATTGGCGGGTTTCTTACAATATGTTGTTAGGTTGGTTGCTTCATTAATTCAATTTTTTTAAAACTAGAATGCATTAAAAAATGTTATTATTTGTTAAGCGCGCACTCAAAGAAATAAGCCCTACCAAAAACTTTAAGTCTCTCACAACCAATATTCAAGGTGACATACTTGCAGGAATCACAGTTGGTATTATTGCTCTTCCGCTTGCGTTAGCTTTTGGTGAAATATCTCAGTTGGGTCCAATTGCAGGTGTATGGGGTGCCATAGTTGGTGGTATCATTGGAGGATTATTTGGAGGGTGTATGGTTGGAATAAGCGGTCCAACTGCTCCAAAGGCTGCTCAAATAGCCGCGTTTATGAGTTTTTTTGTTATAGGGACTACAAACGAACCTGATTTGACTGCAGCATTTTCGATAATTTTTATTAGCGGCCTTATTCTTGTAATTCTTTCGTTACTCAATGTTTCAAGATTTATTCACTACACACCATATTCTGTAATAGCAGGCTTTATGTGCGGCATTGGCCTCATTGTTATTCTTACACAAATGAATGCATTTATTGGTTTAGAAGTGGAAAAAAATATTCATGACGTATTTAATAATTTAGGAAGTTCTCTGGCAAATGTAAATATTGAAGCACTTGTAGTATCTGTTCCATCTTTATTAATACTTTTTTTATGGCCTTTTCTTGAAAAAAGCTCCAAGTATTTGACAAAAATACCCTCACCTCTTGTTGCTCTAATTATTGGTACTACGATAGCTCACTCATTTAAACTTGACATTCCTTTCATTGGTGATAAGATATTAAATGCTTCAGGTCAAAATATTTTCTCATTTTACATTCCAGATTTTTCAAGGCTCAAAGATTTTTTTGGACCTGCGCTTGCTTTAGCCGGCCTGGCAGTATTGGATAGTTTATTAAGCTGTAAGGTGGCTGATAATATGATTGGGGACAGGCACAGTAGCGATAGAGAAACATTTGGTCAAGGTATGGCTAATATGGCCGCAGGGTTAGTTGGCGGAGTTACCACTGCCACTGCAACTATGAGAACAGTTGCAAACATTAAATTTGGTGGAAAGACTCCACTTTCATCTATTGTCCATGGATTAACTCTGCTAGCAATTTTACTAGGATTGAGCTCTTTTGTTGCTGCAATTCCTGCAGCATGCTTAGCCGCAATACTTTTTAAAGTAGGTATTGACATAATGGACTATCGTATCTTACCTGTGATAAGAAAAATTCCAAAAACTGACTTATTAATTTTTTGCGTTGTTCTTTTTATTACGGTTTACGAAGATCTAATGGTTGCAATTGCGATTGGTATTTGCATTGCTATAATAGCTAATTTTAAGCAGTTTAAATCGAGCCTTCCATTATCCAATCAATATTCCTCAAAGACATTTGCTCATTCGAATTTTAGCAAAAAAGACAACAAATTTGCGAGTACAAATGAAGATTTGGTGCAAATATTTGATATTAGAGGTCCTGTTTTTTTCGGCTCTGTTGAGTCACTTTTAAGAGCATACAGCGCTTTGCCGGCCCATAAAATTTTGCTCATGGATATTAGAAAAATTACTTCACTTGATATTACAGGAGCGTATGCCCTTGAAGATCTAATTCACCAGTTAAGAAAAAAAGGGATTTCCACTTATGTTATTTGTACGCAAGTTAAAATAAAAACAACGTTGAAAAATCTCAACATTATTGAAAATATGGGAAGCGATCGTTATTTAAATTCTCCAAATAAGGCTTTACCAGCTATTGAGCAAGAACTGTCACAATTTCAGTAAATCTTCAGCGACTTAAACTTTCATGCATTATCCTTTTTTTTGTAGCAGCCCACCCGCAAATTATGCAGTCGCTGAGATTGTGATTTCTTGCAGGGCAGAATTCTCTTCCAAAAAAAATAATTTGCAGGTGGCGTCTATTCCATTCTGACTCAGGCCAAATCTTTTTTAAATCTCTCTCTGTCATTTCTACGTTTTTTGCTTTAGATAGTCCCCATCTTGCAGCTAATCGATGAATATGTGTGTCTACTGGAAAAGCTGGAAAGCCGTACCACTGAGACATGACTACACTCGCAGTTTTATGTCCGACACCTGCTAGGCTTTCTAGAAAATCCCAATCACTCTTTAATCCACCCGCATCGATTATTTGTTGAGCCATTTTCTTCAAATTTTTTGCCTTGGTTGGAGCAAGACCGACTTGTTTAATCTCTTGTTCAATGCTTATAACGCTTAGCTTTCGCATTTTTTCTGGTGTGTTTGCTTTTTTAAAAAGTCCAGGGGTTACCTCATTTACTTTTTTATCCGTGGTTTGAGCTGAAAGCATTACCGCAACAAGTAAAGTATATGCACTAGAATGGTTTAGGGGGACTGGCGTTTTGGGATAAAGATCATTAAGAATATCACCTATTTTTTTAGCTTTGAGTTCTCGGTTCATCTTCATTTGCTCTTATGGAAATAAATCTAAAATAAACATACTTACATTTTAATCAATCAATTATAAATTATTTTTGTTTAATTCTAAAATAAATTGATTATTCGTTATGAACAAATCTTATTTAGCATCAACAATTCACTAGCTAGTTTATGTTGCAACTTTTCTTATGTTGATCATCTCACTTTTATATCAAAAATAAATGAATTAATAATGCATTTTTTTTCACCTCAAGTTTCTATTGCTATCTGCTGGGTCGTTTCGTACCCTGATAATCCTCAAAGGAATATTCTCATATTTATCAATTGCCACAAATTTTAAATTTATCATAATGGAGCAAACCACTATAATTATTTCAACTCTTGTGTTTTACAAATTTTTCTTGGTGTTTATCGGTTGGAGCACTCGTAAAAAAAATATCACAATTGAAGATTATTTTGTTGGTGGAAAAAAATTAGGACCCGTAATTACATCGATTAGTTACGCTGCAAGCAATTCCTCAGCGTGGACATTGCTTGGAGTTAGCGGCATTGCTTACTCACAAGGAGTATCAACGATTTGGCTTGTAATAGGTGTTGTAAGTGGAATGTTTATGTCTTGGCATAAAGTAGCTCCATCAATATTTGAAATAACTCGAAGTAAAAACCTTATTACAATCCCTCAGCTGGTTGCATCTGGCATTGATGAAAACAAACGAGCTACCATTCTCATTATTTCTTCCTTTATCATCATTTTTTCATTTTCTTTTTACATAGCTTCTCAATTTCAAGGAGCTGGTAATGCTTTAAGCGATACTTTTGGATTGAATTTGGTTGAAAGCATCATCATCAGCGGAATTGTCATCTATGCTTATACCTACCTTGGTGGATACCTTGCTGTAAGTATTACAGATACAATACAAGGTTTTTTAATGGCCTTTACGGCAATTATAATGCCAATAATGGCAATCTCAAGTCTAGGGGGAGTTTTTGAATTTTTAAATCTTTTTGAAGTTGCCTCACCTCAGTTCAAGAGCTTGTCAGCTAGCAACGTTGGATTTGCGGTAGCGGGACTAATAATTGGGCACCTAGGTATTGGTCTTGGCTATTTCGGTCAGCCGCATCTTTTATCTCGATTTATCTCAGCTAAGGATGAGATAACCCTTCAACAATCTAAAAAATATGCTTTAATTTGGTTTTGCATAGTCTTTTTTGGAATGTGGATTCTAGGTATGGCTGGCCATTTTATGATCAACGATCTTTCAAACAACGAAAATATCTTTTTTAGAATTTCAGGTGAAATATTCCATCCCGCAATCCAAGGGATTTTGTTGGCTGCGGTTATATCTGCGATCATGTCAACCGCTGATAGCCAAATATTGGTCTGCTCCTCTTCAATAACAGTCGATCTTGGCTTACAGCGCAGTTCTATAAAAATATCAAGACTGATCACAGGTTTAGTGATTTTGATTTCAGTACTAATTGCCTTATTGATTCCTGAAAAGATTTTTAGCAGAGTGCTTTTTGCATGGACCGCAATGGGTTCATCTTTTGGTCCTGTCGTCATAGCACGAATTTCAAATTGGAAATTGAGTGCGATACATGTCGCTTTGTCTATGATAATAGGTTTTGTCTTAGCTATTGTATTTTTTTTAATGCCTGATTCAACTGGTGATTGGATAGAAAGAGTAGTTCCTTTCTTTCTGAGCTTGGCTTGTTTATTTATCTTGAGAAGTAAATAGAATGAATTACTTATGAGTCTGATGCAAAAAAGTATTGTTTTACCCTCAGGAAATGTTATTAATAATAGGATTGGAAAGTCTGCAATGACCGAACGTATGGCTGATCCTTGTAATATTGTTTCTCAACGGCATTTGAACCTTTATGAGAGATGGGCTGATGGAGGATGCGGACTATTGATTTCGGGAAACATAATGGTAGATCGTTTCAATCTTGAAGGAGCTGGAAATATTATACTTGACCATAGAAACTTTAGTTTACAAGCTGATCGATTAAAGCATTTAACGAAAATTGCAACAAAGTCAAAAACACATTTCTGGGCCCAATTAAGTCATGCAGGAAGACAAACGCCGTACCAAATAAACAAATCACCTCTAGCTCCTTCTTCAGTCCAATTAAAAATACCTGGTAGAAGATATGGGGTTCCAAAAGAAATGAGCGAAGAAGATATTTATCACACAATAGACCAGTTTGTTCAATCAGCCAAGCTTGCAAAGCGAGTTGGTTTTACGGGTATCCAATTGCACGCGGCGCATGGATATTTACTTTCACAGTTTCTATCTCCAAAAACAAATATCAGAAAAGATGAGTGGGGTGGGTCAATTAAAAATAGATCTCGCATTTTGATCGAAATAATTCGTGAATGCAAGTCTCAGCTTGGAAGTAATTACCCCATTTCAGTAAAACTCAACTCATCCGATTTTCAAAAGGGAGGATTTTCCGGTGCCGATTCTTTGCAGGTTGCAAAGTTAATAAGCGAAGAGAACATAGATCTCTTAGAAATTTCTGGAGGAACCTATGAACAAGCAAAATTTTTAGGATATGACGCATTAAGCATTGATCCAAAAGCTAACGTTTTACTAAAAAGAAGTACAATAGCCAGGGAGGCTTATTTTTTATCGTATGCTGAAAAAATTTCATCGCAATTATCACTCCCCCTTATGGTTACAGGTGGATTTAGGACAGTTGAAGGAATAAATACAGCTCTTAACAGCGTTTGTAGTATGGTAGGGATTGCTAGGCCGCTTTGCACNGATCCATTAGCAGTCAAAAAACTTCTTTTGCGTGAAATTGAGATATTACCAGTTTTTGAAGATAAGCTCTCAATAGGAAAAAAGTGGCTATCTATCACTAGTCCTTTTACCATAATTAAAGCGTTAAATGCACTTTGTATCATTTCATGGTATTATGTACAATTAAGAAGAATGGGTAGCGGCCTTAACCCAGATATAAACATTCGATCGTTTCATGCTTTACTAAAAAACGAGTGGTTGGAAAAAAAATCGGTAAAAATATATCAAAGTCATATAAAAAACGATCAGTGTCAACCAGTTGATGGACAATTCAAAAATGTGGAGAATTTTAGGGAGGATTAGAGGGTGTATATTTATTACAGCTGGATTCAATGAAAAACATGCGCTTGGAGTGGGTAAATCACCNTTTTTATAGAACAATCATCAATNAATATTTTTGGGGCCATTTCATTTATATGACTAAGCAGGCTTTTAAATTAAGATTTATGTATATTAGACATAATCTTGTTTTTGAGCTTAATTCTGGATTTGTAGGGTTTAAGTTAAAAAAAACGTAAAAATTAAATGAAAGACAGTTGCGGTCAACAGATAGTGTACCGCGATTTGATTTGAGAAGGACAGTATCGATTTGTAACAAAAAGGTTTTTTTGAGTTTTTCTCCACATTTCAACAATTACANTGCATATATTTATATTGTACTTTCGTTAATAAACGACAACCTGTACGATATTTGATAATTCTTTTAATATATCTGTATTCTTGTTTTTATAATTGTGTATATCTAATTTATTTTAATATGAATTTCCTTTCGATTCCTTTAAGGTCAGATAATAAGTATTTCTTAATAGTTTTTTGCAGTCTGCTGAACTCATCAATCATAGCTCAATCTAATTTACCAGAAAAAATAAATCTGAAATTAAATCAGTATGAAAACGAGCAAATTAGCATTGATGGTTTTTTGGATGAGGGGGTGTGGAGCAAAGCAACTGTAGTTAGTGGATTTTATAATTACTTACCAGTTGATGGAGGTGCAGCTGAAGACGATGCAAAAATATATATTTGGTACAGCGCTGAAGCGATTTATTTAGGTGTAAGCGCTGAGGCTAAAAAAGATAAAGTAAGATCAACTTTAGCCGATAGAGATAAATTAAATAATGATGATTACTTCCTTTTCATTTTAGACACTTACAACGATCAAAGAACGGCTTATGCGTTCGCAGTAAATCCCATCGGACAACAATACGATGGCACCATTACGGATAATGTCCCTGATCGCAAAGCGTCCATGCCTTACACCATTGATAAAAATCCAGATTATGTTTATAGCTCTAAAGGGAGAATCACTGATGATGGGTTTGAAATAGAAATAAAAATCCCCTTCAAAAGCTTACGTTTTAATGATAGCGACACTCAAACATGGGGTTTTAATGTTTTAAGAAGAGTGCAGCATTCTCGTTACTGGACATCATTATTGCCACTAAAACTTGGTGAGGCCTCTTTCTTAGCTCAAAATGGAAAACTATCCAATATTAAAAATTTAAAAGCCAATCGACTTTTTGATATCAATCCTGAGCTTCGTAATGCAATGAGCAGATCGCAAGAAAATGATAATTTTAGCTCCCAAACTAAAGACCCTGTTGGGGTCAATATTCGATACGGACTTTCAAATAATACTGTTTTAAATGCCACTCTAAACCCAGATTTTTCACAAATTGAAGCTGATGTTGCTCAAATTAGTTACGAACCAAGAAGAGCATTGTATTTTCCAGAGAAGCGACCGTTTTTTCTTGATGGTATTGAGTTCTTCACAACACCTACAAGACTGATTTACACAAGAAAAATTGTTAATCCAATCGCCTCAGCAAAAGTGACAGGTAAAATTGGTGATCGCAGTTCAATTGGAGTGATTTCTGCTGCAGATAATTTTGGTCCGTCAATAAGTAATATGGATGTAGCAGCATCAAACGCTATTAGATTAAAGCGCGACTTTTTAGATCAGAATCATGCGGGAGTAGTTTATACTGATAAAACGCACAACGACTTTTCTAACCGTGTTTTTGCTGTGGATGGTAAATTAATTTTAAACAAAAAATACTCCTTCCAGGGGCAAGGGGGGTTTAGCATAACGAATAGTTCTGAAAATACAGGTAAACCAGCTCCAATGTGGAATCTTTCAGCAAACGCCTCTTCACGCAAATGGTCTAGCTCATTTAGAACCACAGCTTTTCACAGTCAATTTAACCCCGCTTTAGGGTTTGTAAGTATTGGAGATTATGTTACCGTTTCTGCGGGTACGAGACGCACTTTTTATGGATCAAAAGGAAGTACAATTGAAAAGTTTAATATTGGATATCAGCATCAGCATAATTGGAATTATGACCCATTTGTGAAAGGTAAAAAACCACTTGATTGGAGAAGTTATCCAACGTTTTCATTCAACTTTAGAGGAGGATGGGGACTCAACACATTTATTTGGTACGAATCATTTGGTTTTTCAGAAAGTAGTTATCAAAACCACTACTATAAAGATGGAGAGCAATACAAGCCCTTTGAAGGAAGAAATGCAATCATGAACCTAGGGTTTATGACAACTTTGCAATTTCCTCAGCTTGAAACATTTTCTGGAAGCATCAAATACGGTTACGGAAAGGATCCTAATTATCAAGAATGGGCACCAGGTTTGATCGATTTAATTGAAATGAAACTGTTTTGGAACCCTACTGACCAGTTGAGAGTTAATTTTAGGCTCAATCAACAAAAAAATACAAGACCTGACAATAGAGGTGTAGTTTCATCTGCAACTGTTCCACGTTTAAAAGTTGAATATCAATTAAGTAAAAGCCTATTTTTAAGATTTGTAGGTCAGTATAATTCTTCTTTTAGGGATAGTCTCAATGATAGCTCCAGAGATGGGTTGCCTATCTATTTTAAAAACTCCGATGGCACATTTAGTCGGGCACTCAAACAAGAATCAAATAACTTACAAGCAGACTTCCTTTTTTCATATAGGCCAATGCCGGGAACGCTGATTTTTGTAGGCTACGGTTCATCGCTTGAAGAACCAGAACGTTATAGTTTTAGCAGGCTCGAGCGAAGATCAGATGGGTTTTTTATAAAATTAAGCTACCTTTATAGACTCTAGAATTTGCGA
>PBPT01000025.1 GCA_002724735.1 Fidelibacterota bacterium
TTTAGAAGAAAATCAGGAGTAGAATCAAAAATATCAACATCCTCCATGCCCGACATCATTTTCATGCTATTAATCTTTTTTATGGTGACTACCGTTTTAAGACAATTTTCTGGTTTGCCAGTATCTTTACCCAAAGCAGAAAGAATTGAAAAGCTTGAATCAAAAAGACANACTTCNGATATTTGGGTGTCAAAAGATGGATTAATTTCAATCGAAGACAAGCTTTATAATAATGAAGACGTAAGACATGTAATGTATGAGAAAAGAGCTTCCGATCCCCAACTTACTGTTTCTTTAAAAGCTGATCAGGCTGCTAGNATGGAAATTATTTCTGATATTCANAATGAGNTGNGAAAAGCGGACGCGNTAAAATTAAATTATTCTACGAAAGTTAAGGCTCCAAACTAATGGATGAGCTCAAAAAACTGTTAGACAAATTCAATCCATTTTCCAGGTTGGTTGATTTTTTTCTTAAAAGGGCTAAACTTCTTGAGAATTCACTAAAAGAAAAATATTCGACTGTTCTGAGGGTTGGCGTCTTGTTTGCATCCTTCTTATTGCTTTTAGGGTTTTATTCATTGCAGCGCTTTGAAAACAATATTGATATTGAAACTGAGAGTCAAATTATCATTGAGAATATTGAAATACCAGAAACCCAACAGTTTGAAACTCCTCCACCCCCAGCAAGACCTTCTGTTCCGGTTGAATCAGAAGATGATGATCTTGCTGATGATNTAACAATTGAAGAAACCGACTTAGATAATTTTGATGCTTGGGATGCTCCGCCTCCACCTCCTTCGGGCCCGCAGGTTAAGTTTATTCCTTACGATGATCCGCCAAGACCTCTCTTTCCAATTAAACCTGTTTACCCTGACATTGCTCAGGAGGCAGGTATAGAGGGTCAGGTTTTAGTACAGTGCTTCATCGATAAAACAGGTAGAGTTAAAGAAACAATTGTTTTAAAAGGTATACCTAATACAGGTTTAAACGAAGCTGCTGTTGATGCCTTAAGAAAAACTAGATTTAGACCAGCTAAACAACGTGAAACAAAAGTTGGAGTTTGGATTACAATCCCAATTAATTTTAAGCTTCAAAATTAATTCTAAATAACAATAAGCTTTTTTGAGGGGTGGTCTTTAAAACCCATTTCAATTTGATCTCCCTTAACAAGTGGGCCAACACCATCTGGAGTACCTGTAAATATTAAATCACCCTTTTTTAGATTAACAGTTTTTGATATATGTAAAAGAATACTTTCAAAGGAGAAAATCATATCTTTTAAATTTCCCACCTGTCGTGTTTTTTGATTAATTGTTAGAAAAAACTCTTTTGGACATTCAAACGTGATAAAATTTGTATCTAAGACTGCTGATCCTTTAAATGATTTTGCAGGAAACCAGGGCAAGCCTTTTTTCTTAAGTTCTTCTTGAAGTTTTCTATCGGTTAAATCTAAGCCTGTAGAAAAGCCTGAAATGAACGTGGTCGCTTCCTTGTGAGTCTTTGGTGAACCATCTTTACCAATCAAAATAACTATCTCAAGTTCATGTTCAATTGTTTTGTTCTTTGGAATCTCAATTTTGTTTTTGGTGTTTAAAGTAGAGGTTGATTTCTGAAATATTAGGGGTGTTTGCGGAACTTTATTGCCTAGCTCTTTTGCATGTTTCTCAAAATTTCTTCCAACACAGTAAATATTTTCAATTTTTAGGTTTTCTTTCATTCTTTTTTCTTTAAAAAGCTTGAAAGTGAGCTTGATATATATTCTTGGTTTAATCTTGCTATATTTACTTGTCCTATTTCTTTTGGACACTCAGCTGAACAAGCTCCTGTGTTTGTGCAAGAACCAAAACCTTCATCATCCATTGTTGCAACCATTTTCGCAACTCTATCTTTCCCTTCTTTTTGACCCTGGGGTAATAAAGAGAGGTGTGATACTTTAGCCGAAGTAAATAACATTGCAGATGAATTTTTACAAGCTGCTACACAAGCACCACACCCTATACAGGCTGAAGATAGAAATGCTTCGTCAGCATNTTCTTTATCAATAGAAATAGAGTTGGCTTCAGGTGCTTCGCCAGTATTTGTTGAAATGTATCCTCCGGAAGAAATAATTCTATCAAAAGCCTTTCTNTCAACAGAAAGATCTTTTATCACNGGGAAGGATNCTGCTCTAAAAGGCTCTAATAATATATCATCTTCGTTATTAAAAGCTCTCATATGAAGCTGACATACNGTGGTGGCTTTTTGAGGACCGTGTGGCCTTCCATTGATCATAAAGCCNCATGATCCACAAATTCCTTCGCGACAGTCATGATCAAATGTAACTGGATCTTTTTTTTCTTTAACGAGTTTNATATTTAAAATATCCATCATNTCTAAAAATGAGATGTTNGGATCTATGTTTTCAAGTCTATANGATTTTAGCACNCCNTTTGTTGAACCAGATCGCTGTCTCCATATTTTAAGATTNACGTTCATTTGTAGCTTCTTGTCTTTAGNTTNACGTTGCTATATTTTAATTGTTCTCTGAAAAGTTCTGGATTACCGTTTTCAGAATAANCCCAAGCTGCTACATATTTAAAATCTTGATCGTTTCTTTCTGCCTCGTTTTCTTCTGTTTGATATTCTTCTCTAAAATGCGCTCCACAGGATTCGTTTCTATCAAGAGCATCAAATGCCATCAGCTCAGCAAGCTCAATAAAGTCTTTTACCCTTAGAGCTTTCTCTAGCTCCTGGTTAACTTCCTTATCACTTCCTGGTATCGAAATATCATTCCAAAACTTTTCTTTTATTTTTGGAATTTCTGCTAATGCTTCTTTTAATCCTGCTTCATTTCTTGCCATCCCAATTTTATCCCAAACTATTTTTCCTAATTCTCGATGCACTTCATCAACTGCCATTTTACCCTCAACCTTCATTAACCTGTTAATCTCAACTTCGGTTTTTTCTTTAGCTTCTTTAAACTCTGGCCTGTCTGTAATATCTTTCATAAGTGGTGCTTCTTTGGCTAAAAAATCCATTGCTGTATGAGGAACAACAAAATATCCGTCTGCTAAACCTTGCATTAATGCGCTAGCACCCAACCTGTTGGCTCCATGATCTGAAAAATTGCTTTCTCCTATTGAAAATAATCCTTTGATGGTTGTCATTAAATTGTAATCGACCCAAAGTCCACCCATTGTATAGTGAACAGCTGGATAAATTTTCATTGGTGTTTCATATGGGTTTTCATTTGTGATATTTTGATACATATCAAACAAATTTCCGTATTTTTCTCTGATAAAATCTTCACCTTTTTCCTTAATAGCTTTTTGAAAATCTAGATATACTGCAAAACCTGTGGGTCCTATTCCCCTTCCCTCGTCACAAACCTCTTTAGCTCTTCTACTTGCAACATCTCTCGGAACCAAATTTCCAAAGGCTGGATAGATTCTCTCTAAGTAATAATCTCTTTCTTCTTCAGGAATTTCTGTCGGTTTTCTTTGATCATTTTTCTTTTTTGGCACCCAAACCCTTCCATCATTTCTTAAACTTTCACTCATTAAAGTTAGTTTTGATTGAAAATCATTTTTAACGGGAATACATGTTGGATGAATTTGTGTAAAGCTAGGGTTTGCAAAAAGCGCTCCTTTTCTATGAGCTCTCCAGTTTGCTGTCACGTTACTTGCCATTGCATTTGTAGACAAATAATAAACGTTAGAATATCCCCCAGTTGCTAAAATAACAATATCTGCGCTGTGTGTTTCAACTTTACCATTTACAAGATTTCTGGTAACGATTCCTTTTGCTTTCTCGTCAACAAGAACAACATCCAACATGTCATGCCTTGGATAGAAAACCACTTTCTTTTTTTCCATTTGTCTGCTTAATGCTGAATATGCACCAAGCAATAGCTGTTGACCTGTTTGCCCTCTCGCATAAAAAGTCCTTGAAACTTGAACACCACCAAAAGATCTATTATCTAAAAGTCCCCCATATTCTCTAGCAAAAGGAACTCCCTGTGCAACGCACTGATCAATAATATTTTTACTTATTTCTGCTAATCTATAAACATTTTCTTCTCTAGATCTAAAGTCTCCCCCTTTAATGGTATCATAAAACAGTCTCATCACACTGTCACCATCACTTTTATAGTTCTTTGCAGCATTTATCCCACCTTGTGCAGCTATACTGTGTGCTCTTCTTGGTGACTCGTGGAAGGAAAAAGCATGAACATTAAACCCACGTTCTGCTAACGTTGCAGAGGCTGATGCGCCCGCAAGGCCTGTTCCAATAACTATTACCTTATATTTATTTGCATCCTCTGGGGCAAGCTTTTTAAGGCTTTTTTTATACTCTTCCCACTTTGTATGAAGCTCACCGTTTGGTGCTTTTGAAAATAGGTTAAATTCTGTCATATAACCCTCACTAAGAAACCGAACCAAACCGGTATTGAAATGAACCCAAGCGGGATCCAAAACCAAAAAATTGCTGAAAAATTATTATATATTTTTTCATATTTAGTTCCAACTATTCCAAGTGTTTGTCCTGCAGATGTAATTCCATGTTTAAGGTGATAGCCTAAAAGTGCAATCGCTATGATGTAGAATATTGATACAGCAGGACTGCCAAAACCAACTGAACTTTCTGTCACTACATAATAGTAGCTCATACCTTGGAGATCAAAATTAAATTTATACCAGAATGTTGACCAATGCGTAGCAAGAAAAATAAAAACGATGCTTCCTGTAAACGCAGCAGACCTTGCCGCACTTGACGTATTTACTTTGCTGTACGAAGAAACTACTTTTTTTGCTTTTCTATTCTTTATCCAAAGAAGTGTCCCGCTATATGCATGACTACCAACAAACAGGACAAGAAAAAATTCTGCTATTCTAATTAAAAAACCTAATTGATGTAGCTTTTCTACATAGGCGTTGAAAGCGTCTTCTCCAACAAAAAGAAATAAGTTTCCAAATAAATGGAAAGCCATAAAGAAGGCTAACAAAAGCCCTGTTATGGCCATTAGAATTTTTCTTCCAACAGACGAAGTTAATAGTTTTATTATTGACATATTTTGGTGATGCTAATTTTAAAACTCATTTATATAAATATAAAGACAAATTGGATGTATCCATTAATTTATCAAATGGCGGGCAGTATAAAAAAAATTTGAAGGGATTAATTAGACTTAAAAAGAGAATTCGTTTAGCTTTGGAACCTGTTTTTTTAGGTCCTTTAAGCTCCCTTTATAGGTCTTTTTATTATAAATAACTTTCCATTCGCCTGAAGGCTCTCCGTCTGTGAAGAACCCCTCAATTGTTGGATTTTGTCTTGGGGCAACGTAATTCCAACTGCCGTTTTTTTTGTTGTTAGAGTAAGTTCCTTTTCCAAAAAACCTAGATCCAAAGTCAATGTCAGGTCCTTCTGTCCA
>PBPT01000026.1 GCA_002724735.1 Fidelibacterota bacterium
CTATTGCTGAATGGATCACACAATCTACAATTCTCTTTCAGGGTATGTGACAAAACATTTTGGGGTAAAAAAATTGGCTGACATTAATATCATTAAAGGGCACAATATTCAAATATCAGGAGAGCCTTCTGATCATGTTGCATCTTTTGAGCCCTTAAATCAAGTTGCTATACATCCTTACCAGTTCAAGGGTGTTAAGCCAAAGCTCCTTGTCAAGGAGGGGGACACGGTCAAATGTGGGCAGCCAATTTTTACTTCAAAATCTAACGAAGATATCACCTTTCCATCTATTGGAGGCGGAACAATTAGTAAGATTGAGTATGGTGAGCGAAGACGAATAGAAACAATTCTTATTGATCTTTCAAAAGATGAAAATAAAGAAACCTTNAAATCTTATAGCATGGAAGATATTGATGCTTTATCAGCAGAGTCTGCCCTGAATGCAATGAAAAAAGGGTCCCTATTTTCTCTGATAAGGCAACGGCCTTTTAATAACGTTGCAGATCCCAATCGGCTTCCGCGAGACATATTTGTCTCAGGTTGGAATACTGCTCCTTTATCTGTAGATCTTGATATTGCACTAAGAGGTCGTCGATCACAATTTCAATCGGGAATTAAGGTTTTAAGTAAATTAACTAGCGGTTCTGTACATTTGTCTTACTTCGAGAATACCCTCTCGGAAACACTCTTGGATATTGAAGATGCTCAAAGCCATAGTCTCAACGGACCGCATCCTGCAGGAAATGTGGGAATTCAAATTCATCATATTGCACCACTAACATCTGGTGAATTTGTTTGGATTGTTAATGCGCAAGACGTGGTCAGAATTGGTCATTTTTTCTTGACTGGTGAATTTGATACTAGACTAATGATCGCTATTGGTGGTCCTTCAATTGTAAATCCGTGTCATATAAAGTCTCGAATGGGTGCGCCAATCAAACCTTACTTAGATGATAATGTTAAAGACGGTGAAAACAGATTCATNTCTGGCGACGTTCTTACAGGCANAAAAATTACTCAAGATGACCATATCGGATTTTATGATTCAGCAATTTCAGCAGTACCAGAGGGTGGGCAGCGCGAATTTCTTGGAATGTTGCGTCCTGGAACTTCATCCTCTCGTTATAGTTTAACTAATGCTTTTCTTGGTAAATTGACGACGGGATATAATTTTAACACATTAAAAAATGGAAGCGAAAGATATATGGTTCCGATAAATTCTTGGGAAGACGTTCTCCCAATGGACATTCTACCAAATCCGCTCTATAGGGCNATTTTAGTTGAAGATGTTGAAGAAATGGAGCAGTTAGGAATTTTTGAATGCGATGAAGAAGATTTTGCGTTATGCAGTTTTGCCTGTCCAAGCAAAATTGATTTGGGAAAAACCATAAAGCAGGGACTTCAACTAATTGAAAGTGAAATGTAAATGCTAAGTTTTTTATANAATGTTTTAGATAAAGCCAAGCCTCATTTTGAAAAAGGCGGACGATTTGAAAGATTGTATCCTATTTTTGAAGCAACAGACACTATCTTGTTTTCGACAAACGAAACAACAGAGTCTGGTCCTCATATTCGTGATAGTATTGATACAAAACGAATAATGATTTTAGTCGTCATTTCCCTCTTACCTCTGTATGTATTTGGAGCGATCAATGTTGGGTTCCAAAACGCTCTAGCTTTAGGAGTCGAAAGAANCGGTTGGCAAAACTTCTGGATAGGGTTCGCTAATATTCTTCCAATTATCGCTGTAACTTTTGCTTCAGGAGCTTTTTGGGAATTGCTTTTCGCTGTAGTTCGAAAGCATCCCGTAAGCGAAGGGTTTTTAGTGACATGCGCCCTAATTCCCCTTACGATGCCGCCAAACATACCNTTATGGCAGATTGCTATTGCAACTTCATTTGGAATTGTTATTGGTAAAGANATTTTTGGTGGTGTCGGTATGAACATTTTCAATCCAGCTTTAATGGCTAGAGTNTTTATCTTTTTTACCTATCCTACAAAAATTTCTGGCGATAAGGTTTGGGTTGCTGGTCCTGATGGTTATTCAGGAGCTACGGCATTAGCGGTTCCTGCGAGCGAATTAAACCAGCAAGCAACCCAATTACTCAGCAGTGTTACCCAGTTTGATTTTTCATGGTGGAACCTTTTTTGGGGATGGGTGCCTGGATCTATAGGTGAGACAAATAAATTTATGATTCTTGTGGCAGCAGCTTTCTTGGTTTATATTAAAATTATCAATTGGAGAATAGTGATTGGAGCTGTGATTGGCTTAGTCTCAACTGCGATTTTAACCAATCTATTTTCTCCATTATCAACTAATACAATGTTTACAATACCTCCACATTACCACCTGGTCATGGGAAGTTTCTTATTCGGAACAGTTTTCATGGCGACTGAGCCAGTTACGGGTTGTCATACCAATCAGGGTAGGTGGATCTATGGTATAATATTTGGAGCCTTGACTGTTATCATTCGTTCTGTAAATCCCGCATACCCTGAGGGTGTAATGCTTTCAATACTTTTTGTGAATGCTTTTGCAGCGCTCATAGATTGGTTTGTCATTCAATCAAATGTTAAAAGAAGAGCTGCTCGTCATGCATAGCAATCGTTATACAATATTATTTACGATGTTTACCACAATGATTCTTGCTTTTGTGCTTTCATCTGTATATTCAAACCTTGAAGAGCAAACTCAAAGAAACGTTCAAGCAGATATAAAGAAAAATATTCTCAGTTCGCTTGGCTTTACCCCTGAGAAGGGAAAGCCGTGGACTACAGAAAATGTGGAAAAAATTTTTAAAAGCTCGGTAACGTCTTTTGTTGTTGATAAAAACGGAAATGTTATCCCTGATATGCTTCCTGAGGATATCGATCCCAAGGTAACAACCAATGCGTATCCCCTTTATAAAAAAATGAACGATGGTAAAGTTGATGGTTTTGCGATCCCAATCTCTGGAAAAGGTTTATGGGGCACTATGTATGGATACTTTGCTATTGAGCCTGATGGTGCCACCGCCAAAGGTATTACGTTCTACAAACACATAGAAACTCCTGGGTTGGGTGCAGAGGTTGATAAACCTTGGTTTCAGCAAAATTATATAGGTAAAAAATTCATTGACGAAAATGGAGTACTCATTGGAATTCAAACCGTTAAAGGCAAAGTTGATCAATCCTCTCCAGAAGCATATCATCAGGTTGATGGTATTTCCGGCGCTACGATAACTTCTCGAGGCTTGAACGAGTTTTTATTAAAGGATTTAAAAATTTACGACGCGTATTTAAAACAAATTAGAAAGAATTATAACAGCTAATGGCATTATTAAGTAAATCCTCAAAAGCAGCGGTTTCTGACCCGCTGATGAGCAATAACCCTATAAGTTTGCAGGTGCTTGGAATATGTTCAGCGCTAGCGGTTACAACTAAATTGGATATAGCTTTCGTTATGACCTTAGCGGTCATCGCGGTCCTGTGCATTTCCAACACAGTCATCTCTTTGTTAAGGAATATGATTCCATCCAAAGTACGTATTATTGTTCAGCTTTCTGTGATTGCTTCAATGGTTATTTTAACGGATTTAGTTTTACAGGCTTACATGTACGATATAAGTAAGCAATTGACAGTTTTTGTTTCCTTAATCATAACTAATTGCATTATCATGGGTCGTGCGGAGGCTTATGCAATGCAAAATGGACCTTGGAAATCCTTTCTTGATGGGCTTGGCAATGCTTTGGGTTATGGAATCATTTTAATTGCAGTAGCGTTTTTTAGAGAACTTTTAGGAAGCGGCTCAATATATGGAGTAAAAGTCATTCCTGATGCCCTTTATTCTGCAGGATATGAGAACATGGGCTTAATGGTCCTAAGTCCAGGAGCCTTCATAATTTTAGGTTTAATCGTCTGGGCGCAGAGAATTATTGGAAAGGTTGAGCAGGAATAGTACATGGAGCATTATTTAAGCTTAATCACCAAAGCTGTTTTTGTAGAGAACAT
This sequence comes from Fidelibacterota bacterium, assembly GCA_002724735.1. GTDB lineage: Bacteria > Fidelibacterota > Marinisomatia > Marinisomatales > TCS55 > TMED108. Next base: position 3,991 of record PBPT01000026.1, read on the forward strand.
TCTCTTAGCATACTTTTTAGGTATGTGTTCATTTCTTGCTGTTTCAAAAAAAGTTGATGCTTCCATCGGCTTGGGGTTTGCGGTAATCTTTGTATTGACAATCACCGCTCCAGTTAATTGGTTTTTGTATGGATTCCTTCTTGGAGATGGAGCATTGGCCTGGTTAGGATTTCCAGAAGTCAACTTAAGCTTTTTAAAACCGATAGTCTTCATTGCAGTTATTGCGGCCATGGTTCAACTTGTTGAAATGATTATTGATAATTTTTCTCCTTCGCTCTATCAAAGCTTAGGAATTTTCTTGCCACTCATTGCTGTTAACTGTTCTATTTTGGGTGGATCTTTATTTCTTGTTGAGCGTAATTATACTTTAATGGAATCTGTAGTATTCGGTTTTGGGTCAGGGTTAGGATGGTTTCTAGCAATTGTTGCAATGGCATCTATTAGATATCGTCTTAGGTATTCTAATGTACCGCCGAATTTAAGGGGTGTGGGAATAACTATGCTTTTAACAGGGTTAATATCTATTGCATTTATGTCATTTGGGGGAATTCAACTATGATTAGTGCTTCAACACTATTAGGCGTGGCAATTTTTAGTGGGGTTATACTTGTATTAGTTCTAATGCTAAATCTTGCAGAATCAAAACTTTTACCACAAGGTGAGGTTGAAATCAATATTAATGGAGATGATGACAAGTCATTGAAGGTTAGGCCTGGATCTACACTATTATCAGCACTCGCTACCGAAAGTATCTTTTTACCCTCTGCGTGCGGAGGAGGTGGCACTTGCGCAATGTGTAAATGTCAAGTCGATGCAGGGGGTGGAGAAATTTTACCAACCGAAAAAGGCCACATTAGCCGCAGTGAGGCTAAAGATAATTGGCGCTTAGCATGTCAGGTTAAGATCAAAGAAGACATGAAAGTTCACGTTCCAGACGAAATATTTAATATTCAAAAATGGGATTGTACCGTCCGTTCAAATAAAAATGTTGCCACGTTTATTAAAGAATTGATTCTAGAATTACCCAAAGGTGAAAACCTTGATTTCACTGCAGGTGGATACATTCAAATTGACATTCCTGAGTATCACAACTTGAGGTTTAAGGATTTCAAGGTTGAAAAAGAATACCACGAAGATTGGGATAAGTTTAAAATATGGGATGTTACAGCGAATAATGATGAAGATTGTTTCCGTGCCTATTCAATGGCAAATCACCCTGCTGAAGGAAACATTATAATGTTAAACGTACGAATAGCAACACCACCACCTGCCCTTTGGGATCAAGTGCCTCCTGGAATAGCTTCTTCCTATATTTTTAATTTAAAAGAGGGTGATAAGGTTACAATATCTGGACCTTTTGGCGAATTCTTTGTCAAAGACACCGAACGCGAGATGGTCTACTTGGGAGGTGGAGCTGGGATGGCTCCAATGAGAAGCCATCTTTTTGACCTGCTTGATACAAAAAAGTCAAACAGAAAAATAACATTTTTCTATGGAGCAAGATCGGCGCGTGAAATGTTTTATCATGAAGATTTTCTCAGATTAGAAAAGGAAAACCCAAACTTTAAATACGTTGTTGGACTATCTGAGCCCATGCCAGAAGATAAATGGGAAGGTCCTACTGGTTTCATTCACAACGTAGCTTTTGACGAATATCTTAAGGACCATGAAGACCCCTCAGAGATTGAGTATTACATGTGTGGTCCACCGATGATGATTGATGCTTGTGATAAAATGCTTTATGATCTTGGTGTTGAGCGAGATATGATTGCATACGATAGCTTTGGTTAATATCTTCCAGTTTGTTAATTATACTCGATTTTTACAACTACTTGTTGTAGCAGCATTCCCTATTTTTTTTGGCTGCAATAGTCAAAAAACTTATATAAATATTACCGGTCCCGCAATGGGATCTACCTATACGATTCGCCTTGTTCCTCAAAGAGGAATAAGGGTTGAACCCCAGCAGATTAAAACAAATATAGATTCTCTCCTTTATGTTTTAAATCAACAAATGTCAACCTATGTTATGAATAGCGAGATATCTCTTTTCAATAGAATGCCGGTAAATTCTGCTATCTTAATTTCCGAGGATTTTAGAACTGTTGTACAGCGGTCTATACATTGGTCAAATCTGACCGATGGAGCGTTTGATATATCTGCTATGCCTATAGTTACCACTTGGAAAACAGGAAAAGCCGATCGAGAAGACTTGAACGTATGGATGCCACCAACCGATCTTGAAGTCACCATTGCGAAAAGTAAAATAGGTTATCAGAAAATTAAATTTGTTTCAAAATCACTTATAAAAACATATAAAGATCAGCAGTTAGATGTGAACGCTATTGCCAAGGGTTGGGGTGTGGATAAATTGTTTTTTTACATACAGTCTTTAGGATATAATAATTTTATGGTTGAAATTGGAGGTGAGGTTAGAATAAGCGGAAAAAACAATCGAGGCAGATCTTGGCAGATAGGCATTGATTTACCTGAGCCAAATCTTCAACCAGGAGAAAAAATCTATGCTGTGATTCCAATTCAAGATAAAGCTATGGCAACATCTGGTAATTACAGAGATTTTTACGTTTATAATTCAAAAAAATATTCCCATATCATTAATCCAATTACAGCTATGGCTGTTGAATCAAATATCGCTTCAGTTACCGTTTTAGCAGAAAACTGTATGGATGCTGATGCGCTTGCCACAGCTCTAAATATTATGTCCCTTGATGAAGGACTTGAGCTTGTTGAAAGCTTAAAAGACGTCGAAGCGTTATGGATAATTAATAAAGAAAATGGATTCGAAAGCGTTCAATCTTCAAAAATGAAGATAGTGAAAAATCTATAATTAAATTTTTTAACAAATCTATTTTAACTTATCATTGTTGGTTTTTGTGAGGGGTCATCACATTCACCGCCTTTTAAACAAATGCAGTTTTCAACATCTCCGCCGCATGAACCCTGAAGCGGTCGGTTGTTAAAAATGACACCAATAGACATCCCAAGTAGTGCAACGCCAATAACNATTANTGTAAGTATTAAATCCATTAATAAATTTAACTATAATTTATGGATTAAATCTTCCATCAATAATTAGGAAGATTAACATTGTAATATTTAAGTTCACATTCTTAATTAATCATAAAATCTTAAAAATAAACTATGAAATTAATAACAGCAATATTTCTATTAATAACCAGTCTGCGTGCAGCACCAGCAGGTGCACCTCACCTTGAGGGTGGCGATTTATCAATCTTTTGGGTGATACCATTTGCCGGAATTCTTCTTTCAATCGCTATTTTTCCATTAATTGCTCCTGATTTTTGGCATCATAACTTCGGAAAGATATCTGCTTTTTGGGCAACTCTGCTCATTATTCCTTTCATTTTNAAAGTAGGNTTCGCAATTACGNTTTATGAAATCCTTCATGTAGGGTTGCTTGANTATATTCCATTTATCATTCTTCTTTTGGCTTTATTTACTATATCTGGTGGTGTTCAATTAACTGGATCGCTTGTCGGAACTCCCATAATCAATACCGCGATTATATTTGTCGGTACATTGTTAGCGAGTTGGATGGGGACTACAGGCGCAGCAATGCTTTTAATAAGGCCCCTGCTCAGAGCCAATAAAGACCGTAAACATAAAGTACACATTGTTGTATTTTTTATTTTCTTGGTTGCAAATATTGGAGGGTCGTTGACTCCCCTGGGAGATCCACCGTTATTTCTCGGCTTTCTAAAAGGAGTTGATTTCTTTTGGACTACAAAAGCCATGTTGCTTCCAATGATTTTCATGGTCGTGTCTTTGCTCATAATATTTTTTATATATGATTCATTACAGTATAAAAAAGAGGGTAGCTTACCTAAGCCAATCAGTGATGAAAAAATTGGCATCAAAGGATCATTCAATTTGTTATTGATATTTGGAGTTGTTTGTTCGGTATTGCTGAGCGGGTTTTGGAGGCCAAACGTTGAGTTTACCATATATCATGTTCATGTTGAGTTACAAAATATCACACGTGATTTTCTTTTATTACTTCTAGCATATGGAAGTTGGAAATATACCGCCAGAGAAATTCGAGACGCCAATGAATACACTTGGTTTCCNATTCAAGAAGTTGCGAAGCTCTTTGCTGGTATTTTCATCACAATCATTCCAGCAATNGCTATTTTAAAAGCTGGTACCTCTGGTGCCTTGGCTAGCATAATTAATTCNGTATCNAGTGAGGCAGGNCCNGTAAACAATATGTACTTCTGGCTAACAGGTATTCTTTCTAGTTTTTTAGATAACGCACCCACATATTTAGTTTTCTTTAATACGGCTGGAGGAGATGCGCAGATTTTAATGGGAGAACTTTCGCAAACGCTTTTGGCGATCTCTGCTGGTGCTGTATTCATGGGGGCAAATACTTACATTGGCAATGCGCCTAACTTCATGGTTAAATCAATTGCTGAATCATCTGGCATTGAAATGCCTTCTTTCTTTGGATATTTCCTCTATTCAATAATTATATTATTTCCACTCTTTGCAGTTGTTAGTTTGATATTTTTTTAGTTTATGAGATTATCAAAAGTAACAACAAAATCAGGAGATAAGGGCAATACAAGCCTTGGAAACGGTGATAGAGTATCTAAATCGCATCCATATGTAGTTCTTTTAGGGGATATTGACGAGCTTAATTGCTATATCGGAAACGCTATTACCGTATGCAAAGACCAGGAAATTTTGGCTGACTTACAGTCAATTCAGCAAGATCTTTTCAATCTAGGTGGCGAGGTTTCTCTGCCAAATTCTGGAACAATATTGATTGATAAAACCAGATTGGATTTTCTTGAACAGAGAATTGACTCGCTAAATAAAAGCCTAAAACCTCTTGAGGAGTTTGTTTTACCTGGCGGTGATGAATTTTGCTCAAGGATTCACATTGCGAGATCGGTATGTCGGCGAGCTGAGCGCTCATGTGTGGCTATAATTGACTTAATATCAGAGACCAATATTTGGCTTCCATATTTAAACCGTCTTAGCGACTATTTTTTTGTTTTGGCTCGCTTTATATCTTCGGAGCAAGGCTCTGAAGAGATACTTTGGGATAGGGAACAATAGTTACCTCATTCCGTAGTATTAATCAGTAAAATATATATAAATTCTTAGTCAAGAATCGCTATGTTAAATTGGAAAAAGCTAAATCAGCGCATTAAAAGTGCAAAAAGAATTGTGCTTTCAAC
>PBPT01000027.1 GCA_002724735.1 Fidelibacterota bacterium
CAGAGTGGGTGTCTACGAACTCGACACACCTGGACACAGCATTCATGACGTGTGGATCGAAGATGGCATAGCCTATTCTTCCAACTGGGCGGATGGTGTTGTAGCTGTTGATATTGGTGCTAAAAAACATAAAGAGTCTGATCGGTCAAAATCACAATTCAACCCACTCCTTGCCAAAGCAGGCCAAGGCAGTCCTTCAAACCCCGTGAAGTTGGCTGAAATGAAGGATCCTACAGGAAGGAACCATGCCGCCTTTCCTTATTTAAATGAATCAACCGGTCAATTTTACATCATTGGTGGAGATGAGAATTTTCCTTGGGGTGTTCAAGCAACAAAAAATAAGCCATCTAATCCTCGTGGAGGTTATCACTTTATGAATTTCACCGATCCTAACAATCCGAGAGAAGACGCAATATATGAAGTTCCAGAAGCTGGTTCACATAATCTTTGGGTTTATGGAGATATTTTACTGGCTGGTAATTACCAGGGCGGATTACGAATAGTTGATATCTCAGGTGAGCTTCTTGGTGATATCTATAAACAAGGACGCGAAATCGCTCATTTCTTGTCATATCACAAAGATGGTAGAATACCTAATGCTCCAATGGTATGGGGAGCACAGCCATACAAAGATTATATCTTCTTCTCAGATATGAATTCTGGTCTGTATTGTGTGACCTATGAGGATGAACAAAAAACCGCCTCAGCTCAATAATTTAGGAGATTATTATGAAAAAATTTTTAGCTATATTATCGCTATCAATCACCATAGTTCTTGGGCAGCCTCCAAGATCTGAAAACCCTAATTTAAAATTTGTCTTTGAACCAGACAGTATCTCTCTAAATGTTGGAGAGAGCAAAACAATGACAGTGCGCCTGGTTGACAAAGATGGAAAACAGGTTCAAGCAGCGTTTACGGTTCGTGGTCAAAGGAAAGCGCTATCGGTTGAACCAAGACTAAGCGATTCAACAGGTGTTTCTGAAATAACGGTTAAAGCTTACAAATCAGGAAAGCTTTCATTGCGTGCATATGCGCGAGGTGTTAAAGGTGAGTACGTCTCTGGAAGATTTACTGTTGATGTCCCTGACCCCCCATTAGATCGCATTGTATTTGATGAACCCACTGACAAAGTCTACACAGGTACAACGGTAAATTATTCTGTTAAGGTTTACGATGAGGCCAATTTAGTAAGAGACGATCTTGAAGTAAAATTCACTTCTAGTAACAAAAATACCGCAGAGTTTGATCGTTTTGGCAATCTTTCTGTTAAAAAGGCAGGCAGGTTTTCCATAACTGCTGCCGTAGAAAATATCGAGAAAACTTTAAAGGTTAGTTCGAAGAAAAACCCTGTTAAAACATTAAACATGTTAGCAGAAGCTAAGCAGATACGCACCGGTGACGTTGTAAAGTTTACAGCTGAGCCAATGAATTCACGTGGAAAGATTGTAAAAGACGTTCCAATAGTATACTCATTTTCTGGAAATGCAATTTATGCAGATAAATTTGTGAATAACAGCTCAAGTGAATCTGTTGGTCTTCCAGCAGCGGGCCTCATTACAGATGAGGGAAAATTTGTTGCTGAAACTCCAGGTATTTACACAATAACTGCCCAAACTAGTGGTTTTTCTGCCATGGCTAAAGTCAAGGTCGTACCACGGAACGTTCAGAGAAGAATTGAAGTCGTTGGCCATGGAACTGTTTCTGACCATCATACTTCAGATTTGTGGGTATGGCCTGGAGTTGGAAAACATAAAGGTAAAGACTTTGCAGTTACAGGAACGCACAGCGCGGATGGTGAAGCATATTTTTGGGATATTACAGATCCATCAAAAATGGCAATAATTGATACTATTAAGGTTGATGCTCGTACCGTAAACGATGTAAAGATTAGCGAAGATGGACGTGTTGGTATCATATCAAGGGAAGGTGCATCGAATAGAAAAAATGGTTTGGTAATATTAGATGTTACCGACCCTTTTAATGTCAAAATTACCAAAATGTACGATGACAACTTAACTGGCGGAGTGCACAATGTGTTCATTTACCAAGATCATGTCTACGCTTTAAGCGCTGGTACCCGATATGACATAATCAATATTAGCGATCCATCCAATCCGTTTCGTGTGGGGTCATATGAGCTGGATACTCCAGGCCATAGTATCCATGATGTTTGGGTCGAAAATGGAATCGCCTATTCATCAAATTGGGCTGATGGTGTACACATTGTTGATGTTGGAGGAGTTCCGCAGACCGAACAATCCCGAGACAAAAAGAATTTTAATCCATTTCTAGCGCTTGCTGGAAAGGGAAGCCCTGGGAATCCAATTAAACTTGCTAGCAAGTCAGACCCAAATGGACACAACCACGCGACGTTCCCATTTGTCAGTCAATCAACGGACAAGTTTTACATGATTAATGGTGATGAATGGGCTAAGCGTATCCCTGGGTCTGAAGAAAGCATCTACCAAGGTGGGTTTCATTTTGTTGATTTTACAGATATAGATAATCCTGTCGAAACAGCTATCTACCAAGTACCTGAGGTTGGCTCACACAATCATTGGGTTGAAGGTGATATTCTGTATGCTGGATATTACTACGGAGGCATACGAGTATTAGATATATCTGGTGAATTACTTGGAGATTTATATGCCCAAGGAAGAGAAATAGCTTTCTTTGAAGGAAGAGATCCAAATGGAAAGATTCCTAACGAAACAAACGTCTGGGGTGTGATTCCTTATAAAGGTTTAATATACTTTGCAGATCATTACAATGGCCTGTGGGCAGTCAGGCTTGTTGATGATGAACCAATGGGAACAAACTAATGATTATAAAAAAAATAATGACCTTGATTTCGATTTTGCTGATTTTTTTAAACACTACAAAAGCAAATGATTATTATGTTTATGTTTGTGCCGAATCAGAAGATGAGGTCGCGCTTATTAAGTTTGATGGTAAAAACGCAGTAGTTGAAAAGACCATTCCTGTGGGAGTCTGGCCTTTAGAAATTGAGGGTCCCCACGGAATTACAGTTGCTCCTGATGGCCAGCATTGGTATCTATCAATGGCACACGGAATGCCCTACGGTCACTTGTATAAGTATACTACCGGCACTGACAAGTTCGTTGAGAGAGTAGAGCTTGGAATGTTTCCTGCTACCATGGAAATATCGAAAGCAACGGGATTGCTTTATGTTGTCAATTTTAATCTGCATGGTGGTCATGAGAATGCAAGCACTGTTTCTATCGTTGACCCTGAGGATATGATAGAAGTTGAAAGAGTAGAAACGGGAGTGATGCCACATGGTTCTAGAATGCTCAACAATGGAATGAAGCATTACTCTGTAGCAATGATGTCGGGAACTCTTTACGAAATTGATGCGATGTCAATGGAGCTTTCCAGAACATTATCGACTTCCCCTCCAATGAAAATGAATGCTAAACATTCTTCACACAAAAAACACAAAATGAATAACTCATCACATTCTATGGATAGAGAAAACAAGAAGCACAATGGTCATGATATGGGAAAAATGGCAATGAATCATCAGATGCCACCTGAGAAGCCCACATGGGTTTATCCGCATCCAAACGATAAACTACTATACATTGTAAATAATGGCACAGATAATGTAGTTGAGGTTAATGTGGAAAAATGGAAAGTCACCAGAACGTTCAAAACAGATAAAGGCCCATATAATTGTGAAGTCAGTCGAGATGGAAAATATCTTGTAGTTACCTATAAAAGCGCAGCTAAAACAGGCGTATGGGACCTTTCAAAAGGCAAAGAAATTGCTAAATTTAACAACACCCGCAAGGTAACACATGGAGTTTCAATTTCTCCAGATAGTAGATATGCTTTTGTATCTGTAGAAGGGGTTGGCAAGGAGCCAGGTGCTGTAGAAGTGTTTGATTTAAAGAAGCTTAAAGCTGTTGCTGTAGCTGAAATTGGAAAGCAAGCTGGCGGAATTGCTTTTTGGAAAATGACTGATTAAAATTAGTCGTTTTTTTTTCGCTCACCCTTAGTCATTTCTAATACAATATTTGTACTTCCCTTGAAGCTTGCGTGTTGTTCCTTTGTCGCTTTAAAAAAGTAGAATAAAGTTAGAAAGTAAAGGATATGAAACCACCATTCGGACACTTTTCCAAAATAAAAAATCCCATCTATTATTACGGTAGCCATAAAGAGCATTGTAACCATCATTGTGGGGGGATAAAGCTTTCTCTTAATTGAAAACATCTTTTTATACAGATCATTGCCAAGCTCAGGATGAGCCTCTAAGTATTCACGTATATTAACTCCAGTGCCCACAAAAAAGAACATAACAAGAGTCTGGGCGGCAATGAAAATAATACTCACCATTAGATCAAAAGTGATTCTGTTTGTAATCCAGAAATCAAAGTAATGATTTAATCCAATCTGAACTAAGCCTATTCCAGATATTGCTATAAGAACATAACAAAGTATCATAAAAAACCACATTATATCATGACCCTAAACATTAAAATGAAAATATATACAATCACCATCTTGAACAATATATTCCTTTCCTTCAAGTTTAGCTAATCCAGAATCTTTTGCAAGTTTTTCTGAGCCCATCTTAACCAAATCAGCGTATTTTACTATTTCAGCTTTTATGAAACCTTTCTCGAAATCTGTGTGAATAACAGATGCAGCTTTTGGTGCGCTTGAACCTTTTTTGATTGTCCATGCACGAACCTCTTTTTCCCCTCCAGTAAAGTATGTCTCAAGTTTTAGCAGCGCAAAAGCCTTCTTGATTAAATGATTTAGTCCGGGCTCGGATAAATTATACTCACTCAAAAATTCCGACTGTTCGACCGTATCTAAAAGAGAAATTTCATGTTCTACTTTGCCGCATAGCTTCATCGCCTGACCTATGTTTTTATCAATTGTTGATAAAAGTATGTCAGAGTGCTTTGAATTTTTTCCTGAAATAAGCTCATCTTCATTAATATTTGCAACATACATAATAGGTTTAGATGTTAATAAAAAAAGCTCATCAAGAAATTTCAACTCTTCATCTGTGCATTTATAGTTTCTTGCTGCACCACCACCATCACAAAATGCTTTTAGTTTTTTTATAAATTCTAGTTTTAAAACAGCAGCATTATCAGATTTAGAAAGCTTTTCAGTTCTTAATAGGTTTTTATCAATTGTGTTTAGATCTGCAAGCAAAAGCTCGGTTTCAATTAATTCAACGTCTCGCAAAGGATCAATACTATTTTCAACATGAGCCACATTTTCATCTTCAAAACATCTAACGACATGAACAATAGCATCAACTTGACGTATTTGAGCAAGGAACTGGTTTCCAAGACCTTCACCAAGGCTAGCTCCCTTTACTAAACCAGCAATATCAGTAAACTCAACTGTTGCTGGAGTTATTTTTTGAGGATTATAAATGTCACCAAGTACTTCTAGTCTTTTATCTGGAAGAGGAACAATTCCTATGTGTGGTTCGATGGTGCAGAATGGATAATTTTCTGCAGGAACAGAAGAAGAGGTTAAAGCATTAAAAATTGTTGATTTGCCTACGTTGGGTAGACCAATTATTCCGCAGGTGAGTGACATAGTATTAAAGATTTAGAAAGGGTCAACCGCAGGATCTTTACCATAGTCCCATGTAAGGTTTTCAAATAAACCAACCTGCAGATCTTTTGCAAAATAAATTGCTTTGTTTTTTACCTTGAGCACAGCGTCACCCCATACCATATGTGTTGGTCTTGTAATGAATTTTTTAATATCAATTTGATATGTAATCTTTTCATGGAAGGGCCTAACTTGCCCTTTAAATTTTAAATCTTTAACCCCCAGCGCTCTACCCTTACCTTTTCCACCAGCCCATGTTAGAAAAAATCCAAGAAGCTGCCAAAAACCATCAAGGCCTAAGCACCCAGGCATAACCGGATCATTCTTAAAATGACAATCAAAAAACCACAATGATTTATTAATTCCCAGCTCAGCAGTAATTTCACCTTTTCCATAGGCACCACCTTTATCTGATATATGAATGATTTTGTCCATCATTAACATCGGAGGTGTCGGAAGTTTTCCATCTAAATTTTCAAAAAGTTTTCCAATACCGCTGTTTAGCAAGTCTTCTTTAGAGAAACGTTTTTTTCTGCTCATTTTTATTCCACTTCGTTAAAAGAATTTACCGATAAATACATTAAACGATTCATTCTTTTGTATGTCGTTCATTCATTTGTTTTTTTGATTAAATTTAGGTTTAAACAAAAGGAGTTTTTATGTCAAAATGGGTCTTGTTATTAGGTGGTTCAACTGGACATGGCGCTGCAATTGCAAAAAAACTAGCTCAAGACGGATATGGCATTATTGCTTTTCACTTTGATCGCGGGGAAGCAAAAAAAATCGCTGAAGAAACCATTCAGGAAGTAAACAAACTGACTGATGGTCGGTGCCATTACTTTAATATTAACGCAGCTTCAGAAGAAGCTATAGAAACATATATTCCAAAGATAAAAGAAATCACCAAAGGAGCAAAACTTAAACTTTTGTTGCACTCTATAGCATTTGGAACCACCACTAATTTTTTTGGTGAAAAACCCGTTACTCAGCGTCAAATGGATATGACAGTACATGTTATGGGAAATTCTATATTGTACTGGACTCAAAAACTTNNTTNAGATGAATTGCTTGGAGNTGGATCTAGGATCATTGGATTGACNAGNGAAGGAAATTANCTTGCNATGGAAGGATACGGACCGGTGAGCGTTGCAAAAGTTGCTATGGAAGCAATTATTAGACAAATTGGATGGGAGCTTGGCCAGTACGGCATTACCGCTAATTCTGTTCAAGCCGGTGTCACTCCGACCAGAGCCTTGACAAAGATAAACGATAAATGGGAAGATTGGGTCGAGAATACAAAAAAAAGAAACCCTATGAGAAGAACAACTACACCAGAGGATGTAGCGGGTACAGTGTCAATGCTTTTACAACCNGAAGCTGANTTTATTAACTGTTCAATAATTTATTGTGANGGTGGAGAGCACAGGTCGGGAACAATTTAGTTCAAGAATCAGAGCTCTCAAGCTCAACCCTTTTTTTTATCAAATCTAACAGCTCAAAATGTTTTTTTGTTGGCTGGAGCTGGAAGCAGATTTCAGCTTCTTTTAAGGCATAATCCCACCAGCCTTTTTTTGTATACATTAAAGACAAGTTGTAGTGCGCTTTGCTCAAGGAGCGAAATTCATCTCTCTTTAGGTCGTTGCTACTTGCTGGGTACAATCTTGTTACTTCTTTGAACTCAAGAATTGCATCATCCACAAGGCCTTTTTTTGCATACCATTCGCCAAGCTCTAAATGGCGCTGTGGATCTTCTTTGCAGCTTGTTGCAAAAATTGACAAACATATTAAGAATACTGTTTTTAGTATAAATGAGTATCTCATAGTTATTTAATTTCACTTTAGAATGTCTACAAAAGCAAAACATTTATGTGAGACAAAAAAATTCACGATCAATCTCTCGAATTGAAAGCGCTATGCTTTTGCTCCATGTGATGAAAGATTTGAAATATCAAATCCGTATGAACCGATAGCCATCTTCCACATTTGGTCATCTTTACAATTAAATACAAAGTCAGCGCTGGTATCTTGGATAATCCAATCTCCATTTTCTAATTCATTTTCAAGTTGTCCTGATGACCATCCGGAATAGCCCATCATAAACTTGTAACTGCATTTTGAATTCTTATGTGCCATCCTGAGAATGTCCAAATGGCTAGACATGAATAAATTTTTTGAAACTTCAACTGAACTATTTAATAGGATCTTTTTATCATGAAGCATAATTCCACGCTCTACGGATACAGGGCCNCCNANATATAGCGGTGAACTTTGGTCAAGATTTCCATCCACCTTTTTATTTAAGTCACCATATATCTGAGAACTTAAAACNGCATCCAGTCTTTTGTTTATAATCAAACCGACCGCACCATTGCTATTGTGTTCACAAATAAATATTACGCTTTTTGTGAACAGATTGTCCACCATATGTGGAGCTGCTATTATAATTTGGTTTAGTAAACTGCTCATACTATGTTATTGAAAATGCACNAAAATATATTTTAAACATTATTGTGCAAAACGTTTTATTGAATAGGGTGATAAAATAACTAAATTCAAGGTCGCAATTAATCAAAATATATACTTTTTAAAGAAGACTTTACCCTATGAAATCAAAAAATGAAAAAATATCAATTAAAGGCGCGCGCCAACATAACTTAAAAAATATAGATGTAGAAATCACACGTGACAGGCTTGTGGTTATCACAGGTCTGTCTGGCTCTGGCAAATCATCTTTGGCTTTTGACACTCTTTATGCTGAGGGTCAAAGAAGATATGTAGAATCTCTTTCTTCTTATGCACGACAATTTTTAGGATTAATGGAAAAGCCAGACATCGACTATATTGAAGGCTTATCACCAGCAATATCAATTGAACAAAAAGCTTCTGCGAGAAATCCACGCTCAACGGTTGGAACCGTTACAGAAATCCATGATTATCTTAGATTATTATATGCCAATATTGGAAAGCCCCATTGTTGGTTATGCGGTCGAGCAATTCAAAAACAAACGGTTCAGCAAATTGTTGATTCAATACTTAAGTTTAAAAAAGATTCAAAAATAAACATTTTAGCACCAGTAGTAAGAGGTAGAAAAGGTGAACACAAGAACGTGCTTCTTGATGTTAAAAAAGAAGGATTTTTGCGGGTGAGGATCAATGGTGAAATAAAAAATATTGATGATAAAATTCAACTAGCAAAGAACAAGAAACATACAATCGAAATTGTTATCGATAGGTTGATAATGGATGAGGATTACATGGACAGATTAACAGAATCTGTTGAGCTCGCATTAAAAATTGGATCTGGAATGGTCATTGTCCAAGAACTACCCAACAATGATCATTTATATAGTGAACATTTTGCTTGTCCTCATTGTGAGGTGTCTATGGANGAGCTTTCAGCGAGAATGTTTTCTTTTAACTCACCATANGGAGCNTGCTCAAATTGCGATGGGTTAGGATCTCATATGGAAATCGATCCTGAAATGATAGTTCCTGATAAAACTAAGTCTATCATTCAAGGAGCTATTCTTCCATTGGGAGAGCAACCTCGAGGAAATTGGTATGGTAGCGTATTGAAAAGTCTTTCAGAAAAATACAATTTTAATTTTACAACCCCATGGTACAAGCTAGATCCAAAAATTCGTGAAATCCTTTTGAAAGGGACAGGAAGTAAAAAGTTTAAAATGAAATACTCTTCCACCCGTTGGAGTGGTACGTACACAGGAGGATGGGAAGGAGTGATCTCCAATCTTATGCGCCGATATAAGCAAACAAAATCAAATCACATTAGGAATTGGATTGAACAATTCATGAGTATGAAGCCATGTCCGAACTGTGAAGGTTCTAGACTAAAAAAAGAATCACGTTCTGTGACTGTTAATGAAACCAGTATAGGGCAACTTTCATCTTACCCAATTAAAGAAATAAAGCAATTTTTTGATGTCATAAAGCTTAACGAAATGGATGCAGCCATAGCCGATCAAATTATAAAAGAAATTAAAAAACGAATAAGTTTTTTGATTGACGTTGGTCTAGACTATTTAACTCTAGACAGGTCGGCTACCACCCTTTCTGGCGGTGAGGCCCAAAGAATTAGGCTAGCGACTCAAATTGGAAGTCAGTTGGTTGGTGTTTTGTACATTCTTGATGAGCCATCTATTGGGCTTCACCCGAGAGATAATACTCGCTTGCTGAACTCATTGAAAAAGCTCAGAGATCTTGGAAATTCAATAATAGTTGTAGAGCACGATCAGGAAACNATGGAAGAGGCTGATCAAATAATTGATATAGGTCCTGGTGCCGGTGAGCATGGAGGAGAAGTTGTCTTTTCGGGCAGTCCAAAACAAATTTTAAAGTCGAAATCCTCAATAACNGGNAAATATTTATCAGGAAAAAAATNGATAAAAATTCCAGTTAAACGTCGAAAAGGCAATGGAAAAGAAATTTCTTTGATTGGCGCTGGCGGAAACAACCTTAAAGAAATTAAAACAACATTCCCTCTTGAGAAATTTATTGTGGTAACCGGCGTTAGTGGATCTGGNAAAAGTACTCTAGTTAACGAAACGCTTTATCCAATACTTGCAAAGGATCTTAACGGATCAAGAGCCTATCCTTTGCCCTATGAAGATGTAAGTGGCCTTGAGTATGTAGACAAAGTAATAGATATAAATCAGAAACCAATTGGTAGAACACCAAGATCTAATCCTGCAACCTATACAGGTGTATTTACTTTTATTAGAGACTTATTTTCTCAGCTTCCGGAATCAAAAATTCGAGGTTATAAACCCGGTAGATTTTCATTTAACGTGAAAGGAGGAAGGTGTGAATCTTGTGAAGGTGACGGGATAATTAAAATTGAAATGAATTTTTTACCNGATGTATACGTTACTTGCGAAGTTTGTAAGGGCAATCGATATAACCGAGAAACACTCGAAATAAAATATAAAAATAAAAACATTGCAGAAATCTTAAACATGTCAGTTGAAGAATCGTTAAGTTTTTTCGCTAATATACCTCAAATAATGAAAAAACTAACTACACTTAATGACGTTGGACTAGGTTATATCAGGCTTGGTCAACAAGCCACAACTCTTTCAGGTGGAGAAGCGCAACGAATAAAGCTATCTACAGAGCTCTCAAGATCTAGCAGAGACAAAACATTTTATATTTTAGATGAGCCCACAACGGGTCTGCATTTTGAAGATGTGAAATTACTATTAGGAGTATTACAAAGATTGGTTGACAAAGGTAANACTGTTGTTGTTATCGAGCATAACTTAGATGTAATCAAAAGCGCAGATTGGATCATTGATCTTGGTCCAGAGGGGGGAGTTGACGGTGGTAGAGTATTAGCGCTAGGCACTCCAGAAGAAATTTCTCGCAATCAAGATTCCTATACTGGTCAATTTCTTAAACAAACGCTCAAGACATCCTAATGAAGAACCCTAAGGATTTAAAACAATTTTANAAGCACTGGGAAACAACTAAAGATCTNATTGATCAATGCATTGATATAATGCTGAACTTACGTCAATCAGGGCACCCTGGAGGATCTAGATCAAAGGTACACGCTATGGTATCAACCTTGTTATCAGGTGCAATGCGATGGGATATACGGGACGCGGGAAAAGTCTTTTCAGATAGGTATGTTTTAGTAGCGGGTCATACAAATCCTGTAGTGTATGCAACGCTTGCGGTTCTCAATGAAGCTTTACGAATTAAGTATAAAGAAACAAAAAGCAAACAGTACAAGCATCTGAAGGGCGATGAATTCCAGCTTGTATGGGAAGACCTAATAACACTTAGAAATAATAAAGGATTACCTGGACATGCGGAAATGGAAGGCAAGACTTTATTTTTTAAATTTAACACTGGACCTAGCGGCCATGGATCTCCTGCAGCAGCCGGTGAGGCTCTTGCCTTAAAACTTGCGCGCGTTCCAGAGGTTAAGGTTTTCGCATTTGAAGGAGAAGGAGGATTAACAACGGGCGCCACTCACGAATCTATCAATTCTGCCTGGGGCCTTGGTTTAGGCAACTTGGTTTATTTTATCGACTGGAACGATTATGGTATAGATGCCCGTCCATTTAGNTCTATCGTTTATGGAACTCCGGAAGATTGGTTTGGTTCGCATGGCTGGCATGTTGAAGGAACATCTAATGTAGAAGATTGGTCTAGCTTAACGGAGGCTTATTATAGATTGTTGGTGAAAAATTCTGATTCAAATATCCCAAAGATTATCTATGGAAAAGGGATAAAAGGAAGGGGTTATCACAAAGTTGATTATGAAAGTCANGGATCCCCTCATAAAAGAAACTCCGAACTGTTCTGGAAAACTAAGGAAGACTTTGCNAATAAATATGACNTGGAGTTTGAATCTTTTGGTGAAAAACCAGCAGGAACTCGCGAAGCGCAAGAGCATCAAGCCCGTTCGTATTTTAACTCTGTTTTCTCAGTAATGCGCTCCCAGCCTGATTTGGTTGAATATCTTTCAAGTACCCTTTTAGAGCTTGGTGAATCTGTTCCGGAAAAAATTGANTCATGNAGAATTACTAAAGCAAACCCTGCAAAAGATAAGAAAATATTTGATGTAGGTTCTTTACCAAACAGTTTATTTGTAGAGCCTGGAGAAAAAGCTCCAAATAGGGTAGGGCTTTCAAAATACGCTAGCTACATTAATTCGATATCAACTGAAAAATACGGAAGGCCGCTCGTGATCGCTATGAGTGCTGATCTGGCAGACTCAACCAATATTTCTGGTTTTGCAAAAGGCTTTAACGGATCGAAAGATTTGGGTCTTTACAACCACAAAACAAATCAGAATAGCCCACTAATTCCTCAAGGTATAACCGAATTCACAAACTCAGGGATGCTAGCGGGTCTTGCTTCTGTAAATTTTAACATTGACCCTTATGAAGATTTTAATGGTTTTTTTGGTGCTATGAGCACTTATGGTTCTTTTAGTTATCTAAAATACGGACCCATTAGACTTTTTAGTCAGTTGGCGCAAGATTCGAATCTAAAGGTCGGAAAGCTTATATGGGTTGCTGGGCATTCAGGCCCTGAAACAGCTGAAGACAGTAGAACGCATTTTGGCATTTTTGCTCCTGGNGTTACTCAGCTTTTTCCTGATGGTCATATAGTTAATCTATACCCATGGGAGCATAACGAAGTTGCACCTGCGCTTGCCGCTGCATTATCAACAGATATCCAAATCGTTGCTCTGCATTTAACCAGACCACCGGTTGAAATTCCTGATAGAGAAAAACTTGGAATGGCATCACACCTTGATGCTTCAAAAGGGGCCTACCTCATTCGGAACTACGATGAGCGCAGTGAAAAAAAAGGAGTAGTAATCGTGCGCGGAACAAGCTCAACAAACTCCATTGTCAGTTTATTAGATGCTTTAAATGAAGAAAATTTAAATGTAAAAATTGTAGCAGCAATTTCTTGGGAGCTATTTAGCCGTCAACCAGAAAAATATCAAAATAGAATAATATCTAATGAAGAGTGGCTTGACTCAATGGTTGTAACTAACAGTGGATTACGGTTAATGCACAAATGGATTGGTGGTAAAATTGTTGAAGAGTACAGTATGAGTCCAGACTATGATAACAGGTGGAGGACGGGAGGTTCGGTTGATGAAATTGTAGCTGAATCAAAAATTGACAGCATAAGCGTATTGAAGGGGATTAAAAAGTTTGTTAGTGAAAGAGAGCTCAGGCTTACCAAAATCAACAAAACAATTCCCAAGGCTTAGCAAAATTTGACGACATCTAATCAATTTCGTATTTTAAATATTAAATTTAATCAATTTTACTACACTTTGAGCTCATCTTGACAGAAATTCATATTAACGATCCGCAGCCTTTTGATGAAGACCTTAAAGTAGAAAAATCTCTCAGACCCAACCAAATCGATGAGTTTATAGGCCAAAAAGAAATTGTTGATAGTCTAAAGTTATACATTGAAGCTGCTAATAATCGTGGAGACTCACTAGATCACGTATTATTCTTTGGCCCACCAGGTCTAGGTAAAACCACACTATCAGTAATAATTGCGCGAGAGCTTGGAGTTAACATTAAACAAACGTCAGGACCTGTTTTAGATCGCGCTGGAGATCTAGCAGGAATTTTAACCAGCCTTGAAAATAAAGATGTCTTCTTCATAGATGAAATTCACAGGTTAAATGCAATAGTTGAAGAATATTTATACTCTGCAATGGAGGATTACAAAATTGAAATTATGATTGATAAGGGGCCCAGCGCGCGTAGCGTTCAGCTAAATGTTGAACCATTTACTTTGGTAGGCGCTACAACTAGACTGGGTAGTCTTACCTCTCCTCTAAGAGACCGATTTGGAGTTTTGCTTAGATTTGATTATTACGAAAATGAGGATCTTTTTGAAATTATTAAACGCTCAGCAGAAATTCTTGAAGTTGAGATTGATAAAGAAGGCGCTCTTGAANTAGCCAGTCGCTCACGCGGAACGCCCAGAATAGCAAATCGTATTTTAAGACGAACCAGAGATTTTGCCGAAGTAAAGGCAAACGGAAAAATTGACGGATCGGTTGCAAATGACTCTTTATCGTCCTTGGGTATAGATCGCCATGGCTTGGATTCAATGGATAGGTCAATTTTAGAAATCCTTATTGACAAGTTTAATGGTGGCCCAGTGGGGCTAAATTCTTTAGCTGTAGCAGTGAGCGAAGATGTTTCAACAATTGAAGACGTTTATGAGCCCTACCTAATCAAAGAAGGTTTCATCCAGCGAACGAGCCGTGGCCGAATTGCTCAAGAAAAAGCTTACAACCATTTAGGAAAAACTATAACAAAACAACAACAAAGGTTATTTGAATGATTGAAAAAAAGAAAAAATGGAAACTTGCAGATTTTGACTATCCATTACCNGAAAANTATATTGCTCAATACCCNGCAAAGCGCAGGGACCAGTCAAAGCTAATGGTTATTCATAAGGACACTGGTGACATCGAGCATAGAACTTTTTCTAATCTTCCAGAGTACATGAAAAAAAATGATTTATTGATTACTAACAATACCAAGGTTTTCCCAGCTAGATTNTATGCTAATAAGGATCGAACTGAAGCAAAAGTAGANGTNTTTCTTCTAAGAGAACTTGAGAATGACTTATGGGAAGTTATGGTTCGNCCTGCCAGAAAAGTCCGAATTGGAAATAAGNTAATGTTTACTAAAAATGTATACTGTGATGTAATTGANAATACAATTTCAGGNGGTCGTGTNGTACGATTTGAATATGAAAATGAAGATATTTATGAAGTGATTGACAAAGTTGGAATTTCTCCNCTTCCTCCCTATATAAAAAGAGAATCAGAGCCAAAAGACAAAGTAAGATATCAAACAGTTTTTGCTGAACAAAGAGGTGCTGTTGCTGCTCCAACCGCTGGGCTACATTTCACTGAAGGATTAATCGGCCGAATTCATAAGAAAGGTGCCAAAACTGCTCACACTACTCTTCATATAGGCTTGGGTACATTCCGACCCGTTCAGGTTGAAGATCTTAACCGGCATCAAATGGATTCGGAGTATTTTGAAGTATCCCCTCAAACCGCNCTTTTAATAAACGAAACAAAGAAAAAGCGTAAAAAAGTTTTTGCTGTAGGCACGTCAACCGTTAGGTCTTTGGAGACTGTCGCGGTTTCTGGTTTTCAAGTTTCACCGAAACGTGGATGGACTGATAAATTCATTTATCCTCCTTATGAATTNAAGATGGTTGATGCTATGATAACTAACTTCCACCAACCCAAAAGCACATTGCTTATGATGATTTCTGCATTTGCTGATAGAGATTTAATAATGAAAGCCTACAGAGAAGCCAANAAGAAAAACTATAGATTTTTAAGNTATGGCGATGCAATGTTAATTATGTAGCGTTNGTATATGTTTATAANCGCAATAATTCCAGCGGCTGGATCTGGAGTAAGATTTGGTGATAAAAAACAGTTTAAAGTTATAAATGGGCACCCTCTTATTTATCACACGCTCAAGCCTTTTCTAGAATCTAATATGATCAATGAAGTCGTTGTTGTTGCATCTGAACAAGATATGGGCTTGGTAAAAAAAATAATCTTAAGTCTTAAGCCATCAAAAAATATTTTAGTTGTAACAGGATCATCAACACGACAGGGTTCCATCAAAAATGCCCTAAAATCCATTAACAAAAAAACAAATGTGATCTGCATTCATGATGCTGTTAGACCATTTATTACAAAAAAATTGATAAGTAGATTAATCAAAAGTCTTCAAGGCAATGATTCAATAATAGTAGGAAAAAAATCAACTGATACACTCAAACATGTTGTTAATAGTTTAGTTGAGAAAACACTCAACAGAGAAGAAGTGTGGAGTGTTCAGACTCCGCAGGTTTTTCACAAAGAGGTTTTACTTGACGCCTATGAAAAGGCAAGCAATGAAAATTTAATTGGTACTGATGATGCNGCATTGCTTGAAAAAGCAGGNTATAAAGTAAAAATCATTGAGGATAATTCAATAAATTTTAAAATCACANCNAAAGAGGACTGGACGATAGCTCAAGCCTTGTTCAGTANAAGAAACTAATGTATAAAATTGGTATAGGATACGACGTACACAAGCTAAANGAGGGTGAGAGACTGATTCTAGGNGGTNTACAAATTAAATCAAATTTNGGTATTGTTGGGCACTCAGATGGAGATGTTTTAATTCATTCCATAATTGACTCTATTCTGGGAGCAGCTTCAAAAGGNGACCTAGGCTCNTATTTTCCAAGTAGCGATCAAAAATGGAAAAATTNCAGCAGTTTAAAAATGTTGAGCATTATCTGCAGTAAAATTGAAAANCANTTTATCATCCAACANATTGACTCCATTATTATATTACAAAAACCAAANATTTCAAGCTATGTTAACGAGATGAAAGAAAATATTGCTAAAACAATAAANGTTGATCTGGCCTCTATTTCTGTAAAAGCGACGACTACAGATCATTTAGGTTTCATTGGAAAAAGTAAAGGCATTGCTTCCCAAGCTATTGCAACTTTAATGCAAAAATAAGAAATGAATGTTCAATCGCATACCAAGATTAACCTTGGATTGAAAGTGCTTAATCTAAGATCAGACAACCACCACAATATTGAAACTTTTTTTGTCGAAATTGATTTTGGAGATAAGCTTGAAATAAAAAAAATTAATAGTGGGTGTAAGATTAGCTCAAATGTTAATTGGCTACCTTTGGATAGTTCAAACTTATGTTATAAGGCTTATGAGCAGATATCCCGATTTTGCAAGAAGGATCTTGGAGTGTCAATTCATCTTGAAAAAAGTGTTCCACCAGGTAGTGGCTTAGGGGGGGGATCTTCAAATGCAGCAGAGACTCTAAAAAGTATTAATCTGCTCTATGACCTCAAGATAAACCAAAACGATCTTGAAATTATAGCTTCAAACATAGGATCTGATGTACCTTTTTTCATTCGTGGCAAAATACAACTCGGAGAAAAAACTGGAATAAAGTTGACCCCTGTTGATTTTTTAATAAATAAAAAAATTCTATTAATCATTCCAAAATTTTCAATCAATACAAAGTGGGCTTATGCTGAGATTAAAAATAAATTGAAATCTCACAACAATATACCTAAGTTCGCGGACTTGAAGAGAAGAGATTTTCTCTCATTTAAGTTTTTTGAGAATGATTTTGAAAAGATTGTGATTCCTTCATATCCAGAGATTGGAACTCTTAAATCTAAATTGTTAGAGTTTGGAGCTAATTTTGCCAGTCTGTCGGGTAGTGGCTCGACTGTGTTTGGAATTTTTGACGATGAAGCTCTAGCAAAAAGAGCCAAGTCATTTTTCCATTCCTCACATTTAACTATTCTAGCTAACCCCGTTTGATATTTTTTCGCAATTTATTTCACGTAATTATTAAACAATCTTACTGGGGCGTCGTCTAATGGTAGGACACCGGGTTTTGGTCCCGGCAGTTGGGGTTCGAGTCCCTACGCCCCAGCAAAAATTATGAATGAACAATTA
>PBPT01000028.1 GCA_002724735.1 Fidelibacterota bacterium
CTGGAAGATCATAGATAATTTCATTATTCTCATCATCAACTACCGATCCATTTTCTACGATCAAACGAGGGCGATAGCTTATATAGTCATCTAACGATGAAGCAGCTAGATTCATTTCGACATCTACGCTTAGATCAAAGGTTAGTTGTGTTGTGCCCTCACCGCCAGAATAAAGCGCTTTGATCTCATTTTGGTTTGAGATTCTTTTGGAAAAAGACCCTTCTTCGCCGGTCAAAACCCCGCTAATGATGTCAATATACAAGCTGAATTGAGCATCATTATCATCTAAATAAACGTTTTCTGAAAATTCGATAGTAAATACTAAAACATCGCCAGTTGAAATAACATGCTCACCCGCGTCTTTATTCACAGCGATGCTTAAAGGGTTAGCTCTTTCAATTAAAAGCTCTGAGTCAAATCCTCCCCCAAAAATACTAGAATAACGAATTCCAGTGTCAAAAAGGGGGTGATCAATGACCAGCTGTAAGCGCTTGAATAAGGTTGGTACAGCTGATGCCTGAANAGATCCCGATGCAATATCTAAATTGACATAGCTTAGTGTAACGTTTGCATCCATTTGAGGAAATGCATCATCGGTTATATTTTGTAAATGAAAATCATCTACGTCATCTAAGGTTGACCAATCGGCAACATTCTCATCTGCTTCCATGCCGAAAACAAGGGTTAACCCATTTTCTGCTATAGAGTTGCTGTTTTCATCAAAGCGTCGTAGCTCAAGTTCGTTAATAATTTGATTTGAAAAGGAGTCGGCCATTGTTAAAAGATGNTTCTGGCGTAATCGTTTTTCCATAACTCGAATNGATCCAAACAGCACACCCANAACAATCATGATTACCGTCATGCCATATATNACATCNAGATAGGTGAACGCGTTAAATTTTTTTATTNTAACCACTTGAACCTAATTAACAATAGATNTANNTCCTGTAATNCCTGAAACATTCAGGTCATTNCCTTCCAATTCAATCAATATATCATTGGAAGATTCAAGCAAACCCCAAGGGGTAAATGTNATTGTATCCCGATCTCCAAAACCTAAAGCTGAAGTATAAGAAGAAAGCTCNACGATATCTTCAAAGGCATTATTAAACCAAAGAGGAATATTTTCAGGATCCCCACCANCAGCAGNGATAGATTGAAGCCAATAAGTTCTTAATTCAGAGTTCGCAATGAGTGAAACATATTTGTTTTCTGTTTGNGCAATTTGTTGAGCATAAGCNATATGCTGAACAAGTGACTCAACCGTNTTCTTATATTTGATTTGTTTTTGATCAGGNGAAAATGTNATTAAAGCAAAGGAAAAAAGAATACNTATAATGGCNGTTACTAATACAACCTCAAACAACGTATAAGCTTTTANACGNTTGATATTCATAAAAGAAAAAAGGGCCGGAAAAACCNGCCCTTTTTCGCATTAACNTATTGATAGNATTGNTTTNANCTNNAAGTNNNCCATCTGAATCTGGNGCTCCAGCTAGATCACCCTCTGCAATATCTCCNCCNAGNGAAGTAAAGTTTGCATCNNNATGACTAAAATAAACATTATAACCTGATTGATCTGCAGTATGAGCATATACAACGACNATGGAGGCGTCATTATTGAGTTTCCAAACTGCGCAAACATCACCACGAGTGCTAGNACTCNTGCTAAAAGTCCAATTTGATGTTACAGANCTNTCTGTAAACTTTGATTTGAAAGGATTGGCATCTTCATNATTTCCATCTACTAAAGGATATNCTCCNGAACCGCTCATTGTAGATTGNATGTAATNTGAAATAACACCAGTATTAANCGTTGCTGCCAAAGCNCTTGCTGAAGCAACGCGTGCTGTTCTGACAGAATTGTTNAACGCGGGTACNGCAATNGTNGCCAATATNCCTATGATTGCTATCACGATAACTAATTCAATTAAGGTAAAACCTTTTACTTTTTTCATACTACCTCTTCCTCATTTATTTTTCCATGACAAAANATTGTAAATAATTTTAATCATTACTTTAATAATACGCAATTGCTTTTACATTGATACACTTTCATACATCTTAAACATCGGCACGAAAACACTTCCAACAAAAATTGCAATGAAAATTCCCATTATGACAGTGATGATTGGTTCAATTAGCGCTGACAACCCATCTGTACTATTACTAAGCTCGACCTCGTAATATTCCGAAGCTGATAGAAACATTTTATCCAAAGCACCTATTTGTTCTCCAACGCCTATCATACTACAAAGATANTCTGAAAAAACTTCAGCTTCTTTAGCACTGGTTGTTATAGGTTTTCCACTATCGATGTCTTGGATGATTTTATCGATGGCGTCCTTATAAACAGTGTTTTCGGCCACATTTTTTGCAACCANTAAANCCTCTTTCAACGGTACTCCATATGTTAACAAAGTTCCACATATCTTTGTGAATCTTAAATTAATTGCCGCAACAGTAATTTTTTTAAAAATTGGGTTTTTTAAAGCCGCTTGATCAAAGAAAGNTTTGCCGCTTACAGTCCTCAAAGCGTANTTNTATATAANAAAAATAAGAGCAATAATAAAAAGTAAATANAGCCCAAAGGCATCNAATGTGTCACCGAGTGAGAGAATGATTTGAGTTAGCATAGGTATTTCAGTTCCAGAGCTTGTTAAAATACCAGTGAACGTTGGTATGACTTTTGTTATGACAACGTACATTGANAACAGCATGATNGATCCTACGATTTTAGGGTACCGCGTTGCTTTCTTAATGCTGTCGTTTATTTCAACGTCCTTTTTTAGCGTTTTTTCAAGCTCTTCAAGCATTTTGTCTAGAGCTCCCCCGCGCTCACCAGCTTCAACCATTGCAACCGATATATTGTCAAAAATCTTNGGATGTTTTTTCATCGCTACAGAAAAATCGCTTCCTTGTTTGATATCAAGGATTATTGCTTCGATAGCAGTTTTAAAATGTTGGTTATTTATTTGCTGAAGGGCTATTTCTAGACCTTGCACCAGCGAAACCCCTGAAGCAAGCATAGTTTTCAGTTGTTGAATAAAATTCGTTTTTTCTTGAAGCTTTACAGGGTCACCGATAAGGATATTAAAAGAAGAGGATTTTTTTTCAATCACTGAAAGAACATCACCCCCAAGCTCTTGGATGCTTCTTTCAATTTCTGCGGATGAATTTGAGGTNATGACTTTTTTGANGAGNTTATTATCAGAATCTANATATTGNACTTGAAACTCGGAAGGCATCTACAATACTCTTATTATTTCATCAATTGAGGTTACGCCNTCGATGGCTAGTCGCTTGGCTTCATCAACTAACGTGCTCATTTCATCTTTAATTGCTTGCTCTCTTATNTCATGGTCAGACACTCGATTATTAACCATGTCGTTCAAAGAAAGTGACGGTATTAGCAATTCATAGATTCCACATCTGCCGCGATAGCCTTTGCCCCCACAGTTTTGACATCCTTCACCATGAGCCTGAAAAATAGTATCGTCTTTGTTAAAACCAAATTTCTTCTGCTCGAACTCATTTACGAGTCTTTTTTGCCTGCATGCAGAACAAATTCTTCTGATTAGCCTTTGTGCAATGATTGCCCTAACAGTTGATGTGACTAAAAATGGGTCTATTCCCATATCTAATAGTCGAGAGTATGAAGACGTTGTGTCGTTTGTATGCAAAGTACTTAATACTAAATGTCCAGTTAAAGCTGCTCTAACAGCCAATTCAATTGTTGCGACATCTCGCATTTCCCCAACCATGATGATATCTGGATCTTGGCGAAGCATTGAACTGAGTGCAGCTGAAAATGTCATTCCTGCTTTTTCATTTACTTGACCTTGCGCGATACCTTTCATATTATATTCAACAGGATCTTCAATGGTAAGTATATTAACTCCAGGCTTGTTTAAAAGGCCCAGTGTTGCGTATAACGTTGTGGATTTTCCACTGCCCGTTGGGCCAGTAACTAATATAATTCCAGTAGAATTACCTATTGCCTCATGCCAGCCGTCGAGAGTGTTTTTTGAAAAACCTAATTTATCAAGGGATATTTGCCCTTTGCTTGGATCCAAAATGCGCATCACTGTTTTTTCACCAAATTCTGTAGGGTAGGTTGAGACACGAAAATCAAATACTTTACCAGAGGCCATCGAGTGTTTAAATCTACCATCTTGAGGTTTTCTAGTTTCGGCAATATCTAGGTTTGACATCACTTTTAATCTTGAATTGATTGGACGNGTCCGGGAATGCGGAAGCACCATGATGGACTGCAAAACGCCATCGATTCGATACCTAATGTCCAATTCAAATTCTGAAGGTTGTATGTGAATATCGCTTGCATCTGATTCTATGGCTTCTTCAATGATTTTTTCTACCAATTCAATTATGGCAGAGGAATTATTTTCTTNTTCGTTATCACTCTCATCAACTATTTCTATTGAATAAGAGCTTTGAATGACATTTTTTAATAGTTCTTTTGAGCATAAAACNACTTGTATAGTTTTTCCTGTCTTTAATTCAATTTCGTCNATTGCATTTAAATTTTGAGGNTCATGAAANCCCACAGCAAGAATACCTTCAGCTTCAAAAAGGGGTATGGCCAGGAGCTTTCTAGCCGTTTCTTTATCCATTTGAGATAATGCTTTACGATCTATGTTAAAGGATTTTAGATCAACAAATGGTAAATCTTGTTGCTGNGATAATGCTTTTAAAAATTCGATTTCCTCTAACATTCCCAGTTCTACAGCAGTTTCACCAAATCGCTTATTGAGCTCGTCTGCTTTTTCAATAACTACATCTATTTGCTCTTCAGTTATTGTATTTTGCTCTTTGAGAAGTTCGCCTAACTTTTTGTCTTGGTCTTCAATGGTTTCGAAAAGTGTCATGACTGTTATTTCAGATAGTTAATTATGCTTGTCGCGTTTAGTGGCTTTTGCCAAATTTTTTTTACTTCATGCTGTTTTTTAAAACTTTCTGGATCAGAAATCCTGTTTGAAAGATAGTGGATGTCAGTTCTATTAAATTTTGAGTCTCTCGATATTAAGTTTATCAAAATTACAGAATTGATACTTTCACATTCATTATCTATCAAGATTATGTCAGGAGGNCTTTCTGTTNCGCTCGACAGCGCAGTTAAACCATTGGTNTATAAATCCAATTTATGGTCACTNGGTGAAAGCTGCATTACAAGCTCTTGGCTAAAAAAAGGGTCGCTGGTTACACAAACAATATTCATTTATCCGATNATCGATGGGGTTATAAAAATTAATAATTCTCTTTGCTGTTCGCTTTTNGTGTCTATTGAAAAAAAGTTCTTAATAATTGGAATGTTTCCAAAGAAGGGTACTCTCCCNGTAATGTCAGAATCATCTTCCAAAATTAATCCGCCAATAAGCAATGTCTCACCATTNCCAACTACNACATTTGTTTTTGCNGACCTGTTGCTNACCACGGGTCTATCTTTATCAGGACCAACATAGTTAATTATTGCTGAGACTTGAGTGTCAAGCTGCATCGTAATTTCATTTGGACTGTTAATTCGCGGGGTAACGTTCAATACAATGTTGACGTCTATATCCTGAAAAGTATATGGATTTGTACCAAAAACACTTCCTTCACCCTGTGGAACAAGAACCGGTAGAGTCGTTCCAACATTTACCTCAGCAGAATAGTTGTCAAAGGTTGTAACTTGCGGTTCTTGAAGCAGTTTAGTTTTATTATCGCTTTCCAAGGCCTCAATCACAACTTGATAGAGCGGCAAGTCCATCTTTGCCATTGAAAATTCTTGCCAACTCCCTATGCCTACAGCAAGATCACCGCTATCTGGAGCAAAGCTTGGTCCACTTAATTGAGCACGTTGGGTCCAATCGATTCCTAGCCGCTCATCGCTTTGGAGGCTCGTTTCAATAAATTTCACAGCAATATTTACTTGTTTAGGCTTGGTATCAATCAACTGTATGAGTTTTTTAATATAGTTTATTCTTTGTTGAGTATCGGTAATAATAACTTTATTAGTTCCACCGGAACCCTTACCAGCAGTTAGATCAAGAGACTTGATCTTTCCTCTGGATGAAAGCTGGTCTTTGAATGATTCAACAGCTACTGTTGATTCGATATAGTTAAGATGTATTACTTCAGTCTCGAGACCACTCTTTGTATTTCCTAAAGTTTCGAGATTAGTAACTACAATTACATTATCGGTGCTATACCATGATAGATTATTGGTTTCAACAATAGAATTAAAAATAGTTTTCAGAGCAACGTTTTTAGCATTGATAGTAATCGGCGCGTCGCTTGTGCTGCTATTTACAATGTTTAACCCGTATTTAAAAGACAGGGCCTTGAGCACCTCATTCATGCCCACTCCATTGTAATTAACGCTGATCGTTGTATCTGGTAATATGCTTTTTATTTCTGAAAAATCATTTGAAATGGTTTTAAGTTTTTTGTCGTAAATGAACTTTATTTCATTGTCTGAAAAAAATAGCTCATAAACTGGAAATCTTCGAAAAAATAACGTAAACAAACCTTCTTTGTCGGATAAGGGTTGGTAGGTATACCTATAAAGATTTTCAAGATTAAAATTCTCTGTGAATCTTTTAAATCCAAGCTTTGAATCGCTTTTGATGAAAATACTAATCTTTGGTGGCGTTACAGATAATTCACCAATTTCAGCAATGATTATATCTTGAACTTTCCAGGCTACCGTTGCTTTAGATTGATCGGAGCTGTACGCTGGTAAATCCATATCTTGCCCAAAAGATATTGTCATCAAAATGACTATATAATAAAGCAGTTTTTTAATTGTTATCATGTCATTTCCTCTTAAGAATTCTTGTTTGATTATTTTTTCTCAACAAAACGCGATTAGGCTCAATCTTTCTTACTACGTAGTCGAATATTTTGTCTCCCTCCAATACAAAATTTCCACTGATCATTGCAGCATACCCTTGTGGTCCAGGTATTATTTCATCAAGTACAGGTCTTTTACTAATTGTTGTTTTTTTACTGAATTTGAAGAAAAAGTTTTTGGTATTTGCAACTACATCTATTTTTTGATTGATTGACAGCTTGGGTTGAGTAATAAACTTTTGTAAATCTGAAGTGCTGTATTGTTTTAATAAAGCTTTATTATCATTTTTAACTAATGATGTTGCTTTTTGTCCCAGATAAATCATCAATAGTGTACTTAACAATCCCAATAGTATTTTTTCGCGCTTATTCATATTACTCTAATATCATTCCAAGATTTGTGTAGATAAGATTGATGTTTAACTTTCCATTTGACCCTTTGATTTTAGACGCAGTCAATGAGCTGATATAATCAAAGCGTTCATTTTTAGCTATAGCGTTAATTACAGCCATAAATTCTGAATAATTTCTATTTTTCATATCGTATTTCAATTGAATGTATCCGATTTCACCCTCTGGAATATTTCCTATAGTGCTAAGCTCTGTAGTGATCTCATATTGTGGCATAATCACACCTCTTTTTTTGAAAAATTCTCGATTCGTTATTGCTTCTATTGATGAATCAAAAACGTAATTATCTGTTATGTTTATAAGGTTGGACAAGTTTTTCGTTGACGAGGCNTTTAAGATGTTTGTTAATTTCTCAAGATAGTCTTTATTTTTGGAATTTATTGAGCNATAGNCAATTATTGACTTATTACTATTGTTTATTGAAACAANGTTAGAAGTNGTAAANAGCAATAGNATTGTATTTATTATAANTAAGAATGAAATCAATATTAATTTGCTATCTTTTAAGAGTTTCATATGGTAAANCTTACTGTGAGAGGAAGGGTTTTGTTTTGGTAGTTGTCATAGTCAACCTTTACATTCTTTAAATAGTCCNTGCTTTTNAATGATGATTCTATATTGCTGGCCTCGAGAATTGCCTCCGGTCTTCTGTCTTGAATACCTCCATTTATGTTTACAGATATTAGTTTTTGATCAAAGTTATTTGGGTCCGTTACTTCTAGTTGAATTGAGGCAATATCCATACTCTTAAAGATTTGAGTATTTAAAAGTTTAATCAGCTCAAGAGTGTTGTGTTTTGACACTTTTATATTTTCAAGGGAGTTATTTATTTTACCTAATCTATGGTTTTTGACAACGGCAGACTCTGTATTGTTAATAAGCTTAATGGTCATTTCAGCTGTAGATTTTGAGTTCGATTCATTGTGACCCTTAATAACTCGGTCCTCATACAGTTTGATGTTAAAAATAATTAAAACAGCAGCAAAAATTGCTAGTGATAAGCTAATTACATTGAAAAAGCCTGTTTTACGAAGATCTGTTTTGTTTTTTTGATCGTAAACATATCTGAAGTTTCCCCATCTGTTAAACGAACGCTCTAACATCATTGTAGTATTAAAATAATCGCTCATTTCTTTAAGTTGAGATTGATCGTTTTTAAAATTAGTTTTAACGTTAATATTTTGAACTATCACATTGTAGTTTTCTTTGAAATAATTCTCAATGGCCTGTGATGATTTTGGTCCCATCACGTAAATATTATTTGGAGAGTTTTCTATTAATTTCTCTTTTTTTAATGAATCCAATGAAATTTTAATAGTTCTGATTATCCTGGGTATGGATTCGCTTAAATATGAACTGTCTGACATCGTATGATTTGATATCAGAATGGTGCGATTGTAGAGGATTCTGCTGCCTATTATATAAGTTAGCTCGCATCCTTTTTCACCCATGTAAAGATAAAGATTGATATCTTTCTTTGATTCTTTGCCTAGTTGAACGTTAAAATAAGAGAAAAGACCCGCTAAAGAGATAAACATCTTATTCTTAGGGTGAAACTCATTAGAAACTTTTTCTGACGAATTTAGATACTTTTTCCTTGTGAATAGAGTATTCAGTTCAAACTGATCTTTTTCTTTGGTATCATATCTTTCATAAGTATATATCAACTCATCTTCGTTTATGTTGTATTTTTTTGTTATGTACCTTTTTAAAAAGGTTTCTTGATCGTTTTTATTTTTAATGGGAACGACGACTCGCTCATGATTATCAACGAAGTTTTCCTCGACCACTATTAGTCTTCCATTGCGCTTAATCTCTTTTGGTATTGATTCATTTTCTTTTGAAATATAAACGTTAAAGTTTGATTTTTGACGATTGTTAAATGATATTGTCTTATTTGATGATGTTATAAAAAGCGTCGCGCTATTTGTAGTATCATACGTGTCGAGATTAAACAGACCTAAATTTTTAATGTTATTGTAGATAGTTTTTAGATTTTCAGACAGGGATTTTTCAGTTTGATTTGATGAAGTTTGATTGATTTCTTTTCGATCTTTAACAGATGAAGGTTTTTTCCTTCCTAAAGGTTGATTCATTTTTTCAAACAAAATAGACCAAAATCCTTGTTTTTCTGATTTTAGAGCCCCATGGTTAGATTTAGCAATGTTTTGCGTTTTTTCATGCTCTAAATCATTCAGAGCGTTTACCTCTGTAATTGATCCACTATCATTGTGAGCTTGATTTGAATCATCTTCATCTTTGTTCTTTTTAAAACTATCTGATTGAGAAACACTTTTAGAGGAGTACATTTCGTTATTTGCTTCTGAAATGTTGGCAATGAATTTGTTTTTTTCATATACAGGATTTGACGTTAAACTTTGATCTGATTCCGATGATTTGTCATTCACAGTAGGTTCAACATCAGTAGGAATGTCCGTTTTGACTTTATGTTTTTTGGCCTGGTCGATGCTATGATCTAGATCTTTACCACCCTCTGAATCACTTAAATCGATTTCATTTATAGCTGAATTAATATTTGACGTTAAATTTTGGTGTGAATCATTAGTGACCTCACTATCAGAGATAGATACGGTGTTATCGTCAAATACTGAATAAAATTTCTTTTCAATCCCGTTTATGATTTGAGTATCGACGATTTTAATCTTCTCCTCACGTGAAAGTAATTTGATATGGTAATAGAGAGCTTGTTTGGTAATCTGAACATAGGACGCGATATCTTTAACTTCAGATCGAGGGTGACTGGAAAGGTAATCA
>PBPT01000029.1 GCA_002724735.1 Fidelibacterota bacterium
TTGTAACGTTGAAAGGATCAGACACATCTAAGATTACAAAGCCGTTCTTACGATCTGACGCCCCTTCGCGTGTGATCACACCGACCCTACCATCTTCCGAGATCTTGACGTGGTTGACCGTCCGAGCATCGACCGTGACGGTGTCGATGATGACCATGTTCGAAGGATCGGTCACGTCCCAAAAATACGCCTCGCCGTTNGNACCCCAAGTTCCGGTCACCGCAAAGTCTTTGCCTTCGTGCTTACCGATACCGGGCCAAATCCATAGATCAGAAGTTTTAACATTTGACACCAACCCAAAGCCAACGAGTTGAATATCTTTAGAAACGTCTCTTAACTCGACTTCAAGAGTTTGAGTACGAACCAAACCATTGACCGATGCCGATACAGTATATGTACCAGCTGTCTCTGCAACGAAGCGTCCNTCNCTGGTGATCTGAGCGGCAGCAGGTAAACCTCTGCCATAATCAGCTTTACCAGAGAAAGAAAAAATAATAGGAACGTCTGTGATTAATTTTTTTCTTCTATCAAAAGCATTTGCAATGATTTTTTCAACATCTCCAGTTCTAATCTTTTTATTTTTAATTTCAATGCTTAAGTCAACTACTGGATTTTTTTTGATCTTCAAATTGAAATCTTGAGCTATCTCCCCCGCCTTTGCAGTAATCGTTACTTTTCCAGGTTTATATGCGGTTAGAATTCCTATTGTATTTATGTCCAAAACTTTAGGATTGCTTGAGGAATAACTAACCTCCACTTCAGATCGAAGCTGATTGGCTTCATCAAGCACGTTCGATTTCAATTCAAATGAGGTATTTGTATATAATTCATCTGTGAGATTCATAAAAACGATTTTCTTTAAGGCAGGTTCTGGAACGTGAACTTTCATAGTTCCATATACGCGATCTATTCTTTTTACCGCTATGCTTCTGGTTCGCAGCTTTAGATCACCTGACTTATAGGGCTGAACAGTTACCGTAGCAGTTCCCGTGGAATCGCTTATTCTTGGATCTGTTTTTAGTGAGCGCCGTGGTTGTCCATAAATTAAAAAAGGATTGTTGGATAATTTCCCCTCAGCATCAACTAATTTTATCGTGACGGTCTCTGTTTCACCTAGGTTCAAAGAAATTGAATCAGGTTCAAAAACATATCTGAGTGTATCGTTATTTTTTTCAGATTTGTTTTGTGCAAAAAGAGAAAAAGCGCTAAGCGTAAGGATGAATAAAAATCTCATAATGGTTGAAGTTACAAAAGAATTAAATAAAGGACATTAATTCTAGCAAATTCTCATTCAACAGTCTTTATCAATAATTCTTTGAACAACGTCTTTGTAATAATCCGCAATGATGGGTTTACAAATACTTCCGTTAAGATGAGCAATTAGTTGATTGGTTATCTTTAAATCGTAATAAGATTCCAAAAGATATCTGTAAAAAGATAGCTGCAATGAATAATGAACAAATTTACAATCCATTAGGTGCTTTGTGATTGGATGGGTTCCCATTTTACCTCCAAATGAGGTTTTACTGATTGATTTTGACGTTTTCCAATCAACAATAATAAAAGTGTCGTTCTTCGTATCGTGTGCCAGCAGATCTATGGTTCCGGCAATTTTTAATTCTGTACTAAAAATTTTCACTTCAGGATAAAAAATGAACTCAGACAAATTCTTAAATTTTTTCATCCATTTGATAGCATGGGTTACCTCAGAAATACTCTCATAGGTCTCTTTATTTATATATGATTCAATATTATTATGAACAAGAGTGCCAAAATCTCGAGACTGATCCCACTGCGCGATTAGTTGCTCAACTGTCATACCAAAGTATTTTACATTGGTTTCTACCAAACGCTTCGCGACTTCAAGCTTGTTAAAAGGTTCAAAATATTTGGAGGCGAGTGACGTTACGCTCATAAACTCAATTTCAGGGTTTGATTTTAAAGCATATCTGTGCTCCGGCTCAATAAGCTCAATATCATTGTCGAACAATTTATCCATATTCACTTACGTTTTGTTGGGCCCTTCCATGCCTCAATTCCTCCAAGCAAATTCATTGCTGCATATCCATTTTGAACAAGATAATCTGTAGCAACTTCGGAACGATTTCCAACTCTACAATAGACCACAATCTGTCTTTCTTTAAATTTGAATAATTCATCGATTCTAAATGGCAATTCGTTTATTGGAAGTAATATGGAATTTGGTATTGATCTAAGTTTGTGTTCGTTGTAAGTCCTAACATCTAAAAAAACAGCATTTGATTCGTTGAGGATTTTCAAACCCTCACTTGATGAAATTTCATCTTTAACTATTTCAAATATTTCATCGAAAAATATTGCATCAAAACTTTGTTTTTGTTCTTTATGAGGTAAGTGACCTGAATCTTCAATAACGTAGAGCTTCATTTTGGGCATTAATGAGGTTAATTTCAACCGCACTTCATCCAGCGGTAATACGTTGTCAGAATCCCCCCAAATGAAAATTTGGGGTATATTGGTTTTTCCTATCAACTTATTCAAATCGTCCAGCAGATAATTATTTCGACTAGTTGAAATAAGAGCATTTGCAAAGCCTTTAAATTTTAATAATCGCTCGTAGCGTTCATCCCATCCTTTAAATCTCTCAGGATATTTAAAGTCGCTCATTTGACCTTTAGCAATAGTACTATAGTTTTTTTCAATAAAAGTATCCACATCGCTTTGCAAAACAGGACGACTATCTGGTGCTGTCTTTTTATCATGAAATCCACCAGGCGCAACATACACCAAGCGTTTCACACGCTCTGGATAAAGGTAAGCGATGGTTGATACGACCCGTCCCCCGTTCGAAAGTCCAACAAGACTCACTTTCTTATCAATATTTAAATAATCAAGCAGTTCTATGACTTGATTTGCATAAAGCTGATCGTTGTAGATAGTGTCGGGATTGGATGAATTTCCACGGCCATATAAATCCAGCCTAATAACACCTAAGCCCCTTTCAACCGACTCGTAGTATGTTTCATCCCAAATGTAAGACGGCACAGAAAATCCATGTATAAAAACTGCAATTTCATCATTGTTCAGATTATTTTTTTCAAAATATGTAAACCCATAGCTTAACTTAACAAAGTCTCCAGATTTTATTTTTTTTCGAAAGGAGTCATCCTTTTCAAGATATTCATATTTTGAATTACTATTTGAACAGTTAGATAGAAAAAGTGCAATGAAAACGAAGAAGGATTTAATCAAAATGGAATCAACTATTTGTTAAAATATTCTCGAGGCTTGTAATCAAATCCATTTGATTGCTCAAAGGAAAATGCATACTGAATAAGACTTTTATCGCTCCATTTGGTTCCAATAAATGATAACCCTACAGGTAAACCATCAATTACATCCAATGGAATGATCACGTTTGGATATCCAGCCATAGCAGCAAAGCTTCCAACGGACCACGATCGCTGTTCCTGAATAGCTTTTCTGTCTCCCTCGCTATGATTGATGTTCCATGCTGGACCACGCGACAAGCCTACGAGTGCGTCTAAATCGTTCATTGAAAGCAACTTATCNATTTGCTGACGGGAATCTAAAACAACCTTCAAAGACTGCTCGTANGTTTTTTCCATGTTTTGAGTTGAGTCACTCATTAAAAATATACTTTGATCAAAAAACTTTAATACAGAATCAGCATTTTCGTTGTTGAAGTCAATCAGATCTTTTAGAGTTTTAAAATTTGAATTCGACTGACGCAAATAGGATTCTATGCCTTCTCTAAATTCGTATTTCAAAACAAAGAACTCCTCTTTTGACGGATACGTCCTATTGTCATCAATCTCTACAACAATACCTCCAAGTTTGACTAGAATTTTGGTAAATTTTGAAATCAATCTTTGGCCCTCAGGGTCCTTATTGCCAGCTGATAAAATTCCAAATCTCTTACCTTGAATAGCGTCTTTGTTTAAATCTTTTGAAAAAGAAAAGTCCATGTCGCTGGGAATATCTNATGTTGCTGGGTCCTTAGGATCAACACCTGAGATCACTTCAAGAACCTTTGCCGCTTCGAAAACAGTTTGAGCCATTGGTCCTGCCGTATCTTGAGTATTTGATATTGGAATGATTCCCGATCTACTTACAAGACCAACGCTTGGCTTAATGCCAACAATACCATTTACTGATGATGGACAACTTATCGATCCATTGGTTTCGGTCCCTATAGCGATATCCACAACTCCCAATGCGACAGCAACTGCTGATCCTGAGCTTGAACCGCAAGGGTTTCTATTTAACCCATAAGGATTCACAGTTTGACCTCCCATGCTTGACCATCCGCTCGTAGATGATATTGAACGAAAATTTGCCCATTCAGACAAATTAGTTTTGCCCTGAATAAAATATCCATTATCTATCAACTTCTGTACTAAAAATGCATTATTGGATGGATAGTTATCTTTNAAAGCAATTGATCCTGCGGTATTAGCAAAGCCCTTTGCATCGATATTATCTTTAAGTGCAATAGGTATTTGGCCTGCATTGANGTTTTGATTGATTGCTGTATAGTCCAGCTTATNAATGTAAATNCCATACTTTGAGTTTANTTCTTCAAATCTGAGTTCTGAATTTTTTTGACATGAGATAAGGATTAAAAGGAGAGCCGAAATAATGATTTTATTTTTCATAACAACCAAAATATATGTTTAAATGATGTAACCAAATATATTCTTATTTTTTTAACTGTTCATATGCTTTAATACCTGAAATTGTAGCGCCCTCAATGCTTCCATTTTCAAAATAATCACCGCATACAGTATATTCACCATGANAAGTCTTTTCTTGGTCAAAAAAACCAACCTGTTGTTTAATTGTACCCTTGTTAATTAGAAAGCTTTTTTCAAAAGTATAATTGCTCTCGCTGCCTCCAAAATAATGAACGAGCTTTTGTCTGATCACCGATTCATGTGTTTCTTTTTTGTATTTTTTCTTGAGAGATATCGAAAAAAGCGACAAATCGTCTCGAGCATAATTCAAGGCAATGTTTGAAATTATTGCGATATTGTTGATCAAATCTTCTTCGGGAAACAAGTGGATATAACTTCCATCAATGACCCTAAGGTTTGATGAAAAGTAAATTGTTGAAGTTGGATTATATTCAAATTGACAATCTTCAACNAACATACTGCTTTCATTTGTTAGAACAAGATGGTTATACCCAATTCTATCACCAGTTTTTAATTCAATGATATTGTCATTATTAATCTTTACAACTTCTGAATTTAGTTGCAATCTTGATGGGTTTAGTTTTGATGATAAGTCATCTGGAATTTCCTGCATTCCATTTTGAGGNANAGTTGCCAAACCCTTGTTAAAGTTAGAAAANACATATTTAAAAAATTTACTTGATGTNTTCAATTCGGTTTCAAGAAAGATACCTGAAAAGAAGGGTCGAAAAAAATTATTAATTATCTTGTCTGAAAATCCATAATTCTCAAGAAATTCAATCGTTGAGACTTCATTGGATTGGTCATTTTGTATCTCGTATTTATTGAGGGATAGTTTGAGTTGTAAAATTTTAATCTTATCCAACATGGTTCCAGCCTTGGAAAACAATGTATTAGGAAGTTTTGAAATATTTCTCAATGGATCNCTTAGGATGGTGCTTCTTCCATTTATATAAATTTTGGCTCCAGGTGAAAAACGGCCAAATTCGTTAATATCAATGTCCAACAGTTTATTAGTTACGGTATACGATGTGTTATAAACCTGAAAACCAATATCAAAAATGAAGCCATTTTCTTTTACAGACCCTACTCGTCCACCCACTCTATCCGACTTTTCAAATAAGATAAAATCTCTATCATTTTGTTGACACTTATAGGCGCATGACAACCCAGACATTCCGGCTCCAACTATGATAATATCGTAATGTTGTTTCATGGATTATTATTTTAAATTACGTAGTTAATTTAAATCAGTATTGACACAATGAATTTAAATCCTCCCTTAATTGAATACATCCATCTTATTTCAACCTCAATGATGGTAGCAATCATTTGGATTGTTCAACTNCTTCATTATCCTACTTTCAAATTTATCGATNANAGTAAATATGAGGTGTTTCAAGGGTTTCACATGAGAAGGATTTCATATTTAATCATTCCCATTATGTTAATTGAGCTAGGTTCGGGTGTGGTAATATTAATCCTCAACTCAACGCTATACTCGGCCTTTGGATTTTCAATGTTATTGCTAGTCTTCATATGGAGCTTGACCGCTTTATTGTTTTCAAAAGTTCATTCATCTCTTTTANAGGGGTACGACGAAGTTTCTATAGATAAACTTATTAATTTCAATTGGATTAGAACAATTTCNTGGACAGTTAGATTAATTTTTTTGATGAAACTATTTTAATTATAGCGAAGTTGAAATATCATAAATTCTACTTATAGTATATGAAAAATTTTAAGCTACAGATTTACACAGTCATCGTTTTGTCAGGAATTATCATGGTGTTTATGGTTGATGGAATTCAAGATGAAGAATCTATAGCGAATACTCCATCTACAGCAGATCAAATTTTTGCATCTACTTCTAGCCAAATCCAAGACCCTTTTAATTCTATCCCTCCAAATTGGTCACGAGTCGAGCCAAAATCNTCTATGC
The DNA here is from genome assembly GCA_002724735.1 of Fidelibacterota bacterium. Lineage (GTDB taxonomy): Bacteria > Fidelibacterota > Marinisomatia > Marinisomatales > TCS55 > TMED108. The sequence continues at coordinate 6,640 of PBPT01000029.1, forward strand.
GTTTAGCTGAATATTTGGTCGAAACCACAAAAGGCAGTTATAGTGTAATTGTTTTTAAAAATATTGGTGGAAACCAAGATCAGAATATCGAACGATGGTTTAACCAGTTTAGCGGAGAGCGCATNCCAGAACTCAAACAACACTCAGAAAGTATGGATATTCGCGAAAGCCAGCTTACTTTTGTTCAAACATCTGGAACGTTTAATGGCGGTATGGGACAAAGTGAGCCCATGGACAGAGCTGGTCTGCTTGGTTTCATTATTAATTCAGATAATGATGTGTACTACTTCAAAGCAGTTGCTGCTGCTGATATAATNATAGATGGAAAACGAGATTTTGTTCAAACAATCCTTAGCCTGCCTCTGTTTTGATTTTTTTGTATGAAACATAGCGATCAAGACATCTATTTTATGTTAATGTCTATCGAAGAGGCATTAAAAGGTGGNANCGCGGTTTTTCCNAATCCCAGAGTTGGGTGTGTAATTGTTAAGGACGGTAATGTAGTTTCAACTGGCTTTCATGAGAAGTTTGGCTCTCCACATGCTGAAGTGATGGCAATTAAAAATTTAGGACCAGATGTGGTTGATGCAACTCTTTATGTTACNCTCGAACCATGCAATCATCATGGCAAGACACCTCCCTGCGCATCNATTATTGACAGCGGTCAGATTAAAAGGGTTGTCATCGGATCAAAAGATCCTAATTCTCAAATCCAAAATGGAATNGATGCTCTGCGCGAAAAAGGAATCNATGTTGACGTAGGTGTCGGTGAAGATCAAGTCCGCTCNATTAACCCTAGATTTTTNACTTTCCACGAACAAAAAAGACCTTATATTATTTTAAAATACGCAGCATCNCTTGATGGATTTATAGCAGAGCCTGACGGAAAATCAAAATGGATTACCTCACCAAGTTCCAGAAAATCAGCTCAAGCACTGAGGTCAACGTGTGATGCAATTTTAGTTGGCAGGGGAACCATTGAAAAAGACGATCCAAGTTTAACTTCACATGGGCTTGGNAAAGATCCAGTTAAAGTAATATTAGATCCGTCAAATAAAATAACTAAAAAATATTCTGCCTTGGATAAACAAACCATNCATTTTACAAGCGAACTCAAATCAAATTCACCAACAGAGAATATTGATATCGTTTTAAATAAACTCTATCAAATGAATATTCAATCTTTGCTTGTTGAGGGTGGCGCGGTTACCATATCGCATTTTATTGANTCAAATGTGTTCGATGAAATACACGCTTACTATGCTCCTAAGCTTTTAGGAAAAGGCAAAAGTATTTTTAATGGAAAAAAAGAAATATCTGAATTGTTAAATTTGACCATTGTTAATACTGAAATTTTTGATAATGATTTTAAAATTACCTACAAACGGGATTGATTTTGTTTACTGGGCTAGTTGAAGAAACAGGGGCTATTCTTGATTTAAAAAAATTTAATGATGGTCTTGAGTGCACCATTCAGGGCAAACTCATTATACAAGATCTTAAAACCAACGATAGTGTGTCATGTTCTGGAATTTGCTTAACCGCAACAGAAGTGAACAATAATTCGTTTAAAGTCCAATTGGTAAATGAGACCTTAATGAGAACGACTGCAAAATATTGGGCCAAGTCCACTATATTAAATTTGGAAAGAGCCCTTTTGCCCTCAACCAGGTTGGGTGGTCACATAGTACAAGGACATGTTGACACCGTTACAACAATTAAAAACATAGAACGCCTGGATGAATCAGCAATCTTTACTTTTGGAATTGACGCTGTGAACAGAAAATATCTGGTTGAAAAAGGTTCNGTATGCTTAGATGGGATTAGCCTCACANTCGCATCAATNGATGAGACTCAGTTTACCATTGCTTTAATTCCGCATACATTAGGGGTAACCTCATGGAGAAATAGTAATGTTGGAGATAAAGTAAACCTAGAAGTTGATATTATGGCAAAATATATTGAAAATATGATGAGCAAAAAATGAATTTTAATTCAATCACCTCAGCCATAGAAGATATCAAAAACGGTAAATGCATTATTGTTGTNGATAATGAAGATCGTGAAAATGAAGGTGACCTTGTAGCCGCTTCAGAACTCTGCACTCCAGATATGATAAATTTTATGGCTAAAGAAGGTCGGGGTTTGATTTGCGTCTCTATTGAAAAAAATCGTGCTAAGAAGTTGAATCTTGAGCCAATGGAAAGAAAAAATTCCAGCCTTCATGAAACAAACTTTACCATAAGCGTTGACGCTAATAAAAACACTACCACGGGAATTTCAGCTTTTGATAGATCTGAAACAGTTCGTGCACTAATTGATAGCTCAACAAAGTCAAGTGATTTAGCCAGACCAGGCCATATTTTTCCAATTGTAGGAAAGGAAGGCGGNGTATTGAGAAGAGCTGGTCATACCGAAGCNAGTATAGATTTATCATTACTAGCAGGGCTTAGACCCAGCGGTGTAATATGTGAAATAATGGCTGATGATGGGTCTATGGCTCGCGGNAAAGAACTACATCGCTTTGCTTCCAAACACAATCTTAAGATCATATCGATTGAAGATCTAATTCGTTACAGAAGAAAAAATGATCAATTAGTAAGTAAAATTGAAGAAATTTCTTTACCGACCGATTATGGTGATTTTAAACTTCACCTTTTTGAAGATGTATTTGGCAATGATTCTCATCTTGCATTAACAATGGGCAAGATAACTAAAAACAGCCCGACGCTAGTTCGGGTCCATTCAGAATGTCTAACAGGTGATGTCTTTCATTCGTTTCGTTGCGATTGCGGGGATCAACTCGACAATGCATTAAAGCAAATCAGTCAAAATAAATCTGGCATATTAGTTTACTTGAGACAAGAAGGAAGAGGAATTGGATTGGAGCATAAAATTAAAGCTTATAAGCTTCAAGAAAATGGAATGGATACGGTGGAGGCAAACAACGAACTTGGATTTTCTGCAGATTTAAGAGATTATGGAGTTGGAGCTCAAATTTTAAAAAATCTTGGCGCCAAGCAGCTAGTGATTATGACAAATAATCCTAAAAAATTGATTGGTCTTGAAGGGCANGGATTGAAAATAGTTGATAGAAAACCTATTGAAATTGAGCCNAATGAAAAAAATAGAAAATACCTTGAGACCAAAAAAAATAAATTAGGGCATTTGCTGGACTTATGATTGCAATTGTAAAAAGCAGTTTTAACTCAAAAGTAACAGATGGGCTTTACAAAGGATGTGTTGCTGCTCTGAATCAAAATGGGTTTTCAGATGGAAAGATNGAAACACATATCGTACCAGGAGCTTTTGAAATACCGTATCAAACTAAAAATCTGCTTTCAAATAAACATAGCTCATATCAGGCCATAATTACCTTGGGATGTNTNATAAAAGGAGAAACCGATCATTATGATTATATTGCTGACGCTGTAACAAAAGGAATCATGGATGTTTCAATTCATTCGCAGATTCCGATTCTTTACGGCGTTTTAACATGTCAAAATTCAAAACTTGCCTACGCAAGATCCAGTGAAAATTTGAAAAAAAATAAAGGGTATGAAGTTGCCATGGCAGCCCTAGAAATGATTAAATAAAATGAGGAAATAATGGACAAAGAAAAAATAATTGAAAAACTGACTCAAATTTTTGATTTAGAACTATCAGGTGTTATAAGATATACACATTATTCTTTAATGATTTTCGGTCACAATCGATTACCATTGGTTGATTTTTTTAAGGCTCAAGCTACTGAATCCTTAGAACANGCCAATCTTGCAGGTGAACATATCACGGGCTTAGGTGGTCACCCTCCACTTAACCTTACTAATATCAAAGAAACCTTTAAGCATGATACAAGAGAAATTCTTTCGNAGAGTCTAGAGCATGAAAAACTGGCAATAAAACACTACTATGAATTACTGGAGCTCATTGGAAATCAATCAGTATATCTTGAAGAATATGCTAGAGGAATGATTGGGCAAGAGGAGCTTCATGCNCTTGAAGTTGAAAAAATGTTGAAAGAAAACTGAATAGTTTTTATAAACTAATCCAAAATTTTATTACCTAAAGAATCCCACCTTGTTGAATTAACTAGTATTCCGTTTCTGAAAACGTTGTGTTGTTTCAGCTTACCATTAAAATAGAATTCTTTTTTGTAATCAAAAAGAGTGTCTGATTTAACAANCTCCTCAGATTTGATCTTCCCATTGTCATGCCAACATTTTTGCAACCCATTGCGTTTGCCATATTTATACTGATGGATACATTTTATCATTCCATTCTCGTACCACTGTTTCCATGTTCCAGTTTTAAAACCTGCTATAACATATCCATTTAGCATACGGGTTGATCCATAGTATGTATATACATTTCCATTTACAATCCTTAAGCTTTGTTTCTCAAACCATCTATCATCCAAATCTCTATTTGATCCGAAGAAAATTTCATTTGATAAATATTCTTTCTGTCCAAAAATAATTCCTAACGACATTAGTAATGCAAAGTTAGATTTTAAACAGTTTGACATTTTTTGGTTAGGGATAGTTGTTTAATCTACGCAATAGGCTAATCAACAACCTCGATACANTAAAGACCGCTGTTCATATCTGATAAGAANATATAATCCTTATAGGGTTGAGCTCCCCATACCATCGGCGCATTTGGAATTATTCCATCTCTATGTTGAGGTAAATAATAGCCAATTTCCCTCTCCTGCTTGTAGAGATCACCCAGAAGCTCACCTGAAATATCAAGGATTCTAATACCTCCCTGATAAAAAGCGGCTAACAACATATCGCCATGAACCCACTGGTTGTGACTTCCAGCCTCTGGTACAATATATGCTGCATCCTCAACCGGATTATCGGGGTCACTAAAATTTATAAAGTGAAACCCACCNCGAGGTTGAGAGGGTTTGTTNTTGATAAGGTTTTCCAATCCATTTGGGAATACCTCATCTCCCATAACAATATAAAAATCGCCTGTTGACTGGCTTGAAAACGGGAAGGCTGAATGATTTCTACCTTTAAAATCTGGAAAAGAAGCGAGTTGGATAGGGTTTGATGGACTTCCATTACCTGCTTTTAGAAGCAAAGGATTAAAACCAATATTAGTACTCTCTTTCTCATTTGAAGTGTTTCCTCCAATATCAACAGCTACAATTCCATCTCTCCAGTTTGATGAATAAGCAATTCCATTTTCAATCCAAACATCATGTATAGCGTGTCCTGCAGTATTCAACTCAAAGACACCTACTCTAAAGGGATTTTTAGGGTCCTCAATATTTATNATGTCATATTTTCGCCCATTATTCACGGCGTAGACATGATTCTTATAAATAAATGTATTGTGAACGCCACCAGTCATATCATCNTTAAATGTTGACAGAATTTTTACATTAAATGGATCTGAAACATCAAGTATTACAAAGCCATTTTTTCTATTGGATGCTCCTTCGCGAGTTATGACCCCTATTCGTCCATCCTCTGAAACTTTCACATCATTGACATTTCGCGCATCCACCTTTACGGTGTCTATGATTATCATGTTTTTAGGATCGGTAACGTCCCAAAAATAAGCTTCTCCATCACCAAAAATACTTCCTGTAGCCGCGAAGTCTTTTCCACTGTNTTTGCCTATTCCTGGCCATACCCACAAATCTCCAGATTTCACATTTGATACAAGNCCATGACCGACCAAACGAAGTTCTTTTTTTACATTTCTAGAAATAACATTTACTTTTTTTTGTGATGAATAATTTCCTGATGATACAACTAATGTATAAAGCCCTGGAGTTTCAGCAACAAATCTTCCGTCTTCTGAAATGTATGCTGAAGCTGGAAGCCCATACTCACCATATCCTGCTTTTCCAAAATAGGCATAATTTAAAGGAGCGTCCTCAACTAAGTTACCGTTGTTCGCTAAAGCTTTAGCATTTATATGAAGTACATCTCCAGTACGAATTTCAGTTTCCTGAAAATTAATAGAAATACGTCTAACGGGATTATTAACAATCCTTATTTTAAAAGTTTCTGAAATTTTTTCAGCCTTTACCGAAACCTTTACTGTTCCAGTTTTTTTGGCCTCAAAGGTCTTAAAACTATCAACTGTTCCTTTTTTCACATCCGATGACGTTATTGAAAAATCAACATCCTCTCTTTCGTTATTTGAGGCATCAATTATCTTAAATTTTAATGGTACAAAAGTACCTACATAAACTTTCGGAGGAATTGCTGAAATATCAATCTTGTTTACCGGAGGCTTAGGTACTCTTACGATCATCTCGCCAGTAGCCCCACGAGCACTACGAACTTTTAATTTTAACGTTCCAGACCTGTTAGGCTTTATCGATACCGTAGCTTTTCCAGTCTCATCGCTAACTCTCGGTGAAATAGACAAGCTGGTTCCAGGCCAATCAGGTGTGGGTCCAACTCCTGGATCGTGCGCAGAGTACATTGAAAAACTAGACTTCACAAGGTTTTGTTGTTTGTCAAGAAGTCTCACAGTGACTTGTTTTGTTTCACCTAGCTGAATTTGAAGCTCAGGTGGTTCAAAAGTAAATCGGAACTCTTCTTGAGCCAATCCAATCGTAAAAGTAAAAATGCTTAACAAAATAAATCTTATTTTCATTTTTATTCTCCTTAAATAATTCACTTAATAATTGATGTTCCAGCAGAACCGCTTATCGCTCCTAACACTCCAGCAATAGAGGTTATAACAACTTTTTCACCATGATGATTTAGAAAGTATAGGGCTGACTCGATTTTAGGTCCCATGCTTCCTGCTTGAAAATGACCCTCATTTAAATATTTTTTTGCCTGGTCAATGGTCATTTCAAATAACGGTTTTTCATTAGGCTTACCAAAATTCAAACACACCTGATCTAGATCAGTTATGATCCATAGTTCGTTAGCTTTTATGACTCTTCCAAGCAAAGCTGCTGATAGGTCTTTATCAACAACTGCGTTCAAGCCTTCAAGTTTTCGATCATCATTCCAAAAAGTGGGTATACCTCCACCCCCCGATGCGATTACAATTGTACCGCTGTCCACTAGTGTTTGAATAGATCTTCCATGTTCAATGAATTGAGGCATTGGGCTTGGCACAACCTGTCTCCAGCTACCAGGCTCTTGTTCTTTTACAGTCCAATTGAATTGACGCGCGAGGGATTGAGCTTCTACCTTATCGTATCTTCGACCTATGAATTTTTGAGGATCGTTTATTGTAGGATCGTTTTTGTCCACGATTGTTTGAGTAATTAAGGTAACCACTTCACGATCAATTTTTTTTTGTTTCAAAACATTTTGCAAGGACTGCTGAATCATATATCCAATGGATCCTTGAGTTTCTGCAACGCAAACCCCTAAAGGTAATGGGGGAATTATTTCGTGCGTAAGCTCCATGCGATAAAGTTCATCACCTACTTGAGGGCCATTTCCATGAGTTAGGCAAATATTATATTCTAGATCTACAAAATGCATAATGTTGTCAATGCTTTCACGAGTATGCGCAAACTGCTGATATATTGTACCCGCTTCCTCTTTTGGTGAAAGTGCATTACCGCCTAGGGCAATAATTATAGATTTATTCATGTTTGAACGGAGCCAATCGAGCCATTATTAGATCTCGATTCATATTTCTTCAAAACTTTATCAAGTGCAACCTCCATATCAATATCAACGGAGTTTGATAGAGCAATTAGAGAAAATATTGTATCACCGATCTCTTCTTCTAGTCGCTCACTATTCTCAATGGTTTTTTTACCGTAATTAGAGTTTAATAAAATTTCTTTTGCCAATTCACCAAGCTCAGAAACTACATCTAAAAATCTGGCCTCAACAGATTTAGAAAGATTATGCTTTTCACAAAAATTTTCGACTTTGTCTTGCAAGTGGCGCATTTAAGTCAACCTTTCAGCCTATACAACAAGAGTCTATAGGTTTTCATCCTATTGAACATTTCTGATGTAAGATTTCCTGAAAAATAGATTTCATTGATTTTTGCTAGCTGTTTTCGAAATACCCATCGAAATATCTTCATTGTTTTGGTGAAGTTGCTTTCCATATACCTACCAGATAACGAGCTAATGGGTATAGCAACGTCGCTTAACATATCATTAATTAAATCCATTGTTTTAGCGGTTTCTTTGGTAATGTCTTTATTAATTATTTCTTCAAAAGGATAATCCTTCAGAGCGTTTTGAAACCAATCCCAACCATGTCCACCACCCAATGGACGCCTTCCAGTTCCAGGCTGTCTAAAGAAATCGCAAATTAAAAGATGGTTATTTGTCTTTAAAGCTTCAATGCTTTTTTCCAATGCTTGATTAACTTGAACATACTGAAAGCTCTCGCTAAAAATTACCAGATCATATTTTTGTGTGAGTTCAAGATCTTGGCAGGTGGTTCTAAAAACCTTTACCTCATCTCCTAGCTTTTCTTCAATGGCATCAGCTAAATATTCGCTTGGAGAAACGCAATGGACCTTATATCCTTCTTTGACAAGTTTTTCGGCTAGCCCACCTGATCCACTACCAACATCTAAAATTGTTTCAACATTTTTAGGAATCGCATCAAGGATCAACTCTGAGTGAAAATCTTGAGCTTTTCTTAGATTTTCAGGAATGATCTCCAATTCCTCTGGCCAGTATCCATAATGCAAATGTTCTGTTTTGTAAAGAAATCTGCTGATAACTAAGCCAATTTCAAGACCAACCTCTTTCGAGCTTACTTTTTCATTTTTATTCATGTGATTTTCAATCTTTATATTTTTGAATCCAGTAGAGTATATGATCAATTATGGTAACTATTTGACCATTAAATAATTTTTTTCATTAAATATATTATAGATCACAGCGCTTATCAATTGAATATATGACCAAAAAGCCAATGCCTGATTTTTGGCAAATTGGCCTATCGAAAAATTTGTGATATTTTATTCATCATTTGGCTTATCAATCATACTGCTCGAGCCATTTCAAAGCTTCTACTACGGACATTACATAGTCTTGAGGTGAGTGATTTCCTTTTTCCAGCAACATAAGTTCTGCATTAACTCCCTTAGATTTAACTGAATCATAAAGGTTTTGGCTTTGTTCGTAGGGTACAACTTCATCTTCTTTGCTATGAATCAGAAAAATATCTCCGCTGATGTTTGCATTCATGAGTGAATTTGAAGCAATAGCTTCTTTGTAGTTATCAAAGATCGGAAGAGTGTCGTAATTGTTTAGAAAATCAGCGGTGAATAATTGCTCAGTATACCTCGTTAGCTTTTGGTCGATATAGGTTGCACTGTACTCACCATTAAATAAATCGTCTAATCTTTCAACGTAAGGTGAGCGAATTATTTTATCAATCACATTTAAATTGTACGTTTTGTTTAGCACATAGGAATGATAGATAGCCCATGCAGGGGTTTCTATTATTTCAGGGTATTTAAAGTCTTCCTCTCTTTTAAGGTCAAAATATCCTGCAATCACTACGCTGGCATCAATGTCAAAATCTCGGGGCCTTTTAGATAGTTCTTCGTGCATTGCAATCGAATTATAACCTCCGTTTGAATAGCCTATCAAAAATAAGTTCTCATTCAATGTAATATCATTTTCGCATGCAAATTCTTTTACACCCTCAGCCATATCTAAAAGAACTTTTCCATTAGTCTTTTGATAAACTGGGTAGAAAGGATAGTCTGAGTTGCCTAAACCTAGATAATCAGGCTGTATAACCGCATATCCAATACTTGCGCCAAAAACTCCTAAATAGCCCAATGCTGGTAAAAAAGAAGCGACATCGCTTTTTTGTATAGTAAGTCCGTGCTGTCCCGATACCAAGGATAGCGATTCTTTTCCAGTGTTTAAAGGAATGTAAATAGCACCTGATGCGATTGCCTCTTTTCCATTTGGATCTGTTGTCTTGTAGGTCACAGAATAAATCTGAATATCGTAAGATATTTCAAAATCGTCAGGAAGTCCATAGCTAGGTTTTAGACCTTCAATATAATCAACAGTCATTTCACCTTTTTCAACAATCGAAATAAAATCTCCATTTACAGGTTCTGGGCAACTCTCTTGAGCAACCTCATCGCATGATAGGAACACTAAAAATAAAATCTGAAAAGATATCTTGCAAAAAGACAGTGTTGGGATTTTCATTATTAACCTTTTTTAATTAAATGGAAATTTACCAAAATAGGATAATTGTTTTGCTTTGTTTTTATTGGTATTCTTTAGTGCAATTATACTATCAAATTTAAATAAATTATTAACTCACCTAGGTTTTAAGTAATGTCAAGCTGTCCCAATATTGGTGGAAACCAAATTAACTATCGAAAAAAATCTGGATACGCAAGCCTTTTGATTACAACACTCTCAATTATCTTTATTATGTTAAATGATTTTGGTTTATGGAAAGTATTAATTTTTATCCCCTCAATAGTTATGGCTATTTCTTTACTAGAAGCATATAACAAAACTTGTATTGTGTACTCAACCATTGGTATTAAGCACATGGGAACAAAATATGAGCGAGAACGGGACGAACAGTTTCTGTTAGCCCAGCGAAAAAAATCTCTTACGATCGTATTCAACGGTTTAATTATAGCTTCAGCTATTACTGCGATGGTTTACTATTTTGTTTAGACAAAGCAGTTATTTATTCATATTTCACTTATTACTATTGATTGGTTGTACAAAAGAACTGCAAAATATACCAAGCTCTCAAACTGGCAGCAGATTCCCAAGAATTGTCAAGAATAATTCAAGTGAAATAACGGCTAGTTGGTTTGAGCAAACTGATAGTTTAAAATGGTCTGTCGTGGGCTCTGTCTTAAAAAATAATTCATGGGCAAAACCCTTTCAGATATCAACTGGTACCTCGTTTTTTATAAATTGGGCTGATTTTCCTTCATTAAATAAAATTAGCAATAATACCTTGGTTTCGCATTGGTTGAAAAAATCTGGGTCTGGTACTTATGACTACGACATTCATTTATCCTTTTCTTATGACAATGGACAAACCTGGACTAAATCTCAGATTCCACATGCTACCACAAAAAAGGGTGAGCATGGTTTTGTATCAATTAGCCTAGGCAATAAAAATCATGATATTATTTGGCTTGATGGAAGAGAAATGCTAATGGGTCATGGAAATAGTGATTATGGTCAAATGAATCTTTACCATAGACAATTTACTAATTCTGGTGAGCTTGGGCCTGAATACTTAATAGATCAAAAGGTATGTGAATGCTGCCCAACCTCTTCAGTTAATCATGAGGATACTTTAGTAATTGCATATAGAGATAGAAGCGAGGAAGAGGTAAGAGATATTTACATTGCCAGAAGGGTTCGTAATAATTGGGAAACTCCTTACCCGCTACATCGAGATGGTTGGAAAATCGCAGGTTGCCCAGTAAATGGTCCAATGCTTGCTATTTCCTCTCAACAAATAGCAGTTGCATGGTATACTGCAGCCAATGAAAAGGCTAAGGTAAATATTGCGTTTTCAAACGACCTTGGAAAAACATTTTCAAAACCAATCAGGGTTGACACTGGAATGCCCATAGGTAGAGTAGATGTTATTTGGGTCGATGAGAATCATGCGCTGGTAAGTTGGATAGAAAGCTCTGAAAAAAGCTCAAACATTGTTGTTAGAAAAGTAAAAAATGACGCAACTATCAATAAAGAAATAGTGGTTGCTAAAATTGCTAAGGGAAGAATATCAGGGTATCCTCAAATGGAAATAATAAACGATCAAATACTCTTTGCCTGGACGGAGGTAAGCTCAGAGACTGCGGTTGCGTCAAAATGGATTCCTATTTCTAAAATAGATAAGTTTTAGCTCAATTCAGTGGCTACAGCATTTTGTTTAATTGAAATTTTGTTTTTCAACTTTTCAACGAACAGATAAGCCGATGGAACAAAAACAAGCGTTATTAGTGTTGCAAATAAAACTCCAAATGCCAAAGATATAGCCATTGGTATTAAAAATTTTGCCTGTACACTTTTTTCAACTAAGAGAGGCAGAAGTCCAAAAAAGGTTGTCAAGGATGTAAGAAGGATTGGCCTGAATCTTCTCGGTCCTGCTTCTAAAATTGCCTCTTTAACTGAGTGACCATCAAGCCTATACCTATTGATAAAATCAACAAGTACTAACGCGTCATTCACTACTACTCCCGCTAAAGCAACAATTCCGATCAGTGATAAAATTGTCAAATTTTGACCCATGATGATATGACCAATAACAGCGCCGGTAAGTCCAAAAGGTATTGCTCCCATAACAATTAAGGGTTGCAAATACGATTTAAATGGTATTGCAAGAAGTGTATAAACAACAATCATTGCAATGAAAAAGTTCTTAAAGATTGAACCCAAACTTTCGTTTTGCTCTCTTTGCTCACCCTCAAGAGAATAGTTTACGCTAGGATATTCTTCTAAAATCTGAGGAAGGTCGCTTTGCTGTATAGAACTTAGAACTTCATTTGAGGTAATTTTTGAAATATCAACATTGGCAGTAACGTTTATTGCTCGGTTTCTATCTACCCTTCTTATGTTTGAAAAGCCTTTTGAAAATTCAAGAGTTGCAAGCTGCCTGAGTGGAATCTCAGACCCGCTTTGAGTACGAATGTACATTGATTCAAGATTTTCAATAGTTTTTCTCTCTTCATCAGGATAACGAATAAATACCTTCACTTCATCTCTGCCACGCTGAAAGTTCTGCACCTCTAGACCATAAAATGCTTGCCGTACTTGAGAGGCAATATCAATCATAGAAATACCATAATTGGCTGCGCTTTGCAAAGGCTTAATTGATATTTCTTCTTTACCAACTGCAAAGGAATCTTTAATGTCAATAACACCAGGATATCTAGATAGTCTTTCTTTAAGCAAAGTACTGGCTGAATTCAAATCGCTCAAACTTCTACTAGTTAACTGCAAATTTATGGCATCGCCTGCTGAGAAAAGATCTGTAGTAAAGACCATTTCTTTTGCTCCAAAAATAGGATCGGTCATTTCACGCCAGCGTTGTGCAATTTCTACAGCGCTAATAGGTCTTACCTCACCAGGAGAGAGTTCGATTGCATATTCTGCGAGGTGAGATCCATCTGAGGAGGAACTAGAACCTCCAGGCGAATCTTGAGCGGCTTCTTTTTTGATTGGCTGATCACCAGCAGTAGCAATAACGTTAGCAAAGATAACTTCACCAGGATATTCTTCTTTTAATTCGGCCCGTAATTTTTCAGCGGATCTATGCAATGTCTTAACAGCGTTTTGAGATTGCGAAATTGGTGAGCCTTCAGGAAAGACAACGGTTGCATTCACAAGATCCGCCTCAAGAGGTGGAAAAAAAATAAATTTCATCCATCCTCCAGCCAAGAGACCTATGGTTAAAATGAATATTCCAATTGAGGACGCTAAGGTTACCTTATAATGTTTTAATGAAGATTTTAAGAACGGTCTATACCGATTCATCACAAAAGACTGCAAATTATTTTTAACTTTATCCTGAAAGGTTTCCCATTTTTTTCCAAATCTCTTTGTCCATGATGACTTACTTTTTTTATCCAATGAAATGTGACCTAGGTGCGCTGGTAAAATCGTTAATGACTCGATTAATGAGAAAATAAGAACAATTATAGTGACCAATGGAATAATCCTCCACACCTGACCAAGATTACCACTCACTGTAAGCATAGGAGAAAAAGTTGCCATTGTTGTAAGAACAGCAAATGTTACAGGTATTGCTACCTGACTAGCACCCTTTAAGGCAGCTTCTTCAGGGGGCAATCCTCTTTCTCTCCATAAGAAAACATTTTCACCTACAATTATAGCATCATCAACAACAATACCAAGTACAAGTATAAATGTGAACAATGATAACATGTTAATTGATAGATCAGCTGCAGGCATTAAAAGGAATCCACCCATAAAAGATATTGGAATTCCAAGAGACACCCAAAAAGCAAGCTTGGGTTTTAAAAAAATTGCTAAAACCAACACAACTAAGGTTAAGCCGAGATATGCATTTTTGGTTAAAAGATCAATTCTTCCTTTCAATAAAACAGATTCATCACTGAAGGTTCCAATTTCAACTCCTGCAGGTAATGTTGATGCGGTTGTTTCTACATACGATTTGATAGTGCTTGCGACCTCAAGAGCGCTTTGATCTCCAACCCTAAATACTCTAATCAAAATTGAAGGTTTTCCGTTAAAGCTTTGAAAAAGATCCACATCTGCAAAGCCATCTGAAATTTTAGCAATGTCCCCAAGAAATAAATTGGATCCATCTGAACGTGATACTATTGGAATAGATGCAAAGCCATCGACATCATATTCTTGGCCTTTCGAGCGTATTAAAATTTCACCATAACCAGTTTCAATTGCACCTCCAGGAGTATCTAAAGAGTTTTGATTTATTGATTGCGCAATTTGCTGAAAGGTAATTCTATGCTTTTGTAAGGATTCTTCTGATATCTCAATGGAAATCTCTCTAGGCTTTTTACCAATGATTTGAGTCAAGGATATTTCTGGTAGACCATCAATCTCATCTTTAATTCTATCTGAAATTGATACCAGACTCTCTTCATCAATATCTCCAGAAATAGCTACGGTAATTACGTCTGAAGTTTGAGTAATATTTTGAATGATTGGTTTTTCAGCATCAACAGGAAAATTGTCAATGGCATCGATTCGAGATTTAATTTTATCCTGAATCTGGTTTATATCTTCGCCGGGTAATATTTCAACTGTAGTAATTCCTAAATTTTCTGAGGCCAAAGAAGTTATCCGCTTAATTCCTTTAAGCCCTTGCAAATTTTCTTCAATTAAAAAACATATACCCTCTTCAACGTCACTGGGAGATGATCCTGGATATGGAACGCTGACCGTGACTGCATCAATGGCTAGGTCCGGGAAAACCTCCATTTTCAAACGAGGAAGCGTGAGAGCGCCGGCAACTAGTATGATGAACATAAGCATATTGGCTGCAACGGTATTTGATATGAACCACTTGATTACTCTCTCCATTAGTTAGTTGCCCTTTTGTTGTAGCTTCATTCCTTCAACAAGTACATCGAGTCTGGTGAGCAAAATTTTATCACCATCTACAAACCCTTTTAAAATTAGTGCTTTATCTTTTTCATAACGCAACACTTGAACGTTTCGCTTGCTTAACAACCCTTCTTGGTTAAGAACCCAGACTAAATTGTCTCTGACTTTCTCCCTTGGAACAACGTAAATATTGTTAAAGACCTTACCTTGAATGGTGGCATTTACAAACATCCCAACTTTCAGTGGAAAAGCAGAATCATTTGATTGATTTGCTGGTATTTGTCCGATCACAGAAAGCATCCTAGTGCGAGAATCAATTTCAGCAGCAGACCTGAGAATCTTACCATTCCACTGTTGATTAATGCCTGCAAAATTTGAGATTAATCTTACGGCTGGCTGTCTCGCTGGAGGAATTACACTGCCATCGAGGGGTATTGAAAGAAACTTGATATCGCTTTCAGCTATTGGAAGAGAAATTTGAGCCATATCTAACGCATAAATTTGTGCAAGAGGAATTCCAGGAGCTACTACCATACCTACATCTACAAATTCGCTCCTGACTCTTCCATTGAATGGTGCTACAATGTAGGTTCTCTCAACATTAAGCAAAGCTCTGTTATAATTAGCCTCAGCAGCTGCAAGAGTTGCTTTTGCTTGATCAAGCTGAGGCTTTCTTAGAGCAAGGTTTGAGGCATTACCTCCGTTAATTGCACTCCATTCTTTTTTTGCAATTTCAGATTCAGCCAGTTCTCGTTCGTAAATGACTTGAGCTTGATACATTGATGATTGTGCCGCAATTAATGCTAATTCAAAATCTCTTTGGTCAAGCACAACGAGGGTATCTCCAAACTTAAAAGAGGCGCCGCTTTGAATTTTTGGAGAAACATAATCAATTTTACCCGAAATTTCAGAAGTGAGTGTTATTTCTTTTTGAGGCGCTACGGTTCCCTGTGAACTTATCTTCACCTTATAGGTTTGTGGAACCGCATCAATGGTTTCAACCATAGGCGGAACAAATTTTACCTGCACTGGCTTTGGCGTTGGCTTAGCAAAAATCATTATAATAGTTATTCCAAAGCTCAAAACAATGATTGAGGTTGCGGTGTAGGTTTTAATTAGTTTTTTCATAGAACTCTCAAATGATTAAAAATTACCTCCAAGCGCTAGGAGAAGATTAATGTAGGATGATATTTGATTTTTTTGAAAAGAAATTTGGAGAGACTGAGTGTTTCTCCATTGATTCTGACTATTGAGAACGGTGATTAAATCAACCAATCCTTTTTGATATCGATCAAAAGCCAAAAGGTATGCTGCCTGTGCTTGCTGTTCTGCTGTAGATACTGCTCTTAATTGATCCCTAACTGCATTTTGAATATACAGGGCTTGTTCCACCTCAGAAAAAGCTCGGACCATTATTTTTGCTGCCTCAATCTCAGAAATTGTCAACTGACTGTCTTTTAGTTTTACGTTGTTACGAAGTCGACCGCTTTGAAATAATGGTGCTGTGATGTTTGCTCCAAAATTCCAAACAGAATAGTCACCGTTTAAAATATCGTTTAGATCTGAAGCTGATGTACCTCCTCTAGCGGTTAAGGAAAAAGAAGGAAAAAGATTTCTTTTTGACTGTACATGTTCATAACTAGCAGCTTCTATTTTATTAATCGCTGCTTGAACATCGGGTCTTCTTTCAATTAGTTCGGAGGGAATTCCAGCTGGAACTGCAGGAATTGTCAGTGGAAGAGCCGTACTAATCTTTAAGGAAGACGATGGATACTTTCCTAAGAGCGTTTCAAGGTTTCTAAGTAAATTTACAGATTGGATTGAACGGTTAATTTTCTGCAATTCACTGTTAGCTAGAGCAGATTCAGCCAAGCGAAGATCAAGACTCGAGGTCAAACCACGCTCATATCGCTGCGAAACTACATCGCGTACTTCCTGAAGCGATAAAAATATTTCCTCTGATAATAACAACTGCATTCTTGCTTCAACCGCATCGTAATAATTTGAAGCAAATCGAGTACCAAGCGAGAATTGTAAATAGCTAAGCTCATTGTAGGATGCTTCGTAGTTTTTATAAGCCGCTTTGCGTTGATTTCTTAATTTTCCCCAAATATCAATTTCCCACTGCATTACAATATTTGCATTGAAGTTGCTTGACTCGAAACTCACAACCGATCCAGTGCTTGTGGAATCTTGGCCTTGACTACCAATACCTAGAGCACTTGGTGAAAATCCAAATGCTGACAAATTTTGCTTTCTCTGGCTTCCATCAACCCCCACATTAACACTAGGTGAAAGAATAGCTCCATTGATCTTTGCCAGCAAACTTGATGACTCCAATTGCTTTGAGACCGATTTTAAGTCCGGACTTAACACCCTGAATTCGTTGTAGTGATTGTTAAACGTCGTATCGTTAAAAACGTGCCACCATTTAGTAGTAAAAGAACTGGTGTCTAAAATTGATGTAGTCCAATTGGTTGGTACTTCCTGAGGCAACGAAAGTTTTGGAGGTGCATTTGATGAGCAACCCATGAAAACGGAAAATAGAATGTAATATAGTTTTTTCACAATTATTGAGCGTTTTGAACGATTTTAAGAAATCAATATTAATATTTATAAGCATAAAAACAAATGTTTTAGCTTGCAATTAATTTAATACCAATTATTTCACTAATTTAGCTTAATGGGATTAATTTAAAAGGGAAGCAAAAAAATTTATTTTAATTTGAATTCAAGCTTGTGTCAAAAGCTTAGCTGTTTTCACAGGTATTGACACCAAATATTCCATAAATGACGCATACACCAACGAGCGCATTAAACAGAAGTATCCCCCCAACCGCACAAAGAACATAAGTGTACGCTGTTGCTTCAAAAATAAATGGAGTCGGAATCAACAAAACAGCCAATATAAATCTTAATATTCGTTCAGGCTTATTCTGATTTGTTTTAAGTAATTTCATTGCAATTTACCCTGAAAATTAATGGACACTTTTTACACGCCTTTTTTTTGCCTTTTTTCAAAAATTTATTACAGCACTTCTTTTTTAACTTCATTGCAATTATACTCAAAAAATATTGGTATAAAATTAATGAGATTTAATCTCATTTGCAATATGTATGCTTCGCGCTCACTTAATTTTAAATAATAAAATTTTTTTCGCTACTAGCCAATCGCTTCAGATCCTTTTTCTCCTGTCCTTATTCTGATACACTCTTCAATTGGTAAAATAAATATTTTTCCGCGGCCCTTATCTACGTCCTTTTTAGCTACTGTAGTGATCGCATCGATTGCATCATTAACAAATTCATTATTAAGTGCAATTTCTAACCTTACTTTGTTTAGCAACGTAACTTCATGCGAAAGGCCTCTGTAAACTTCTTTAACAGGGATTTCTTTGCCCTGCCCTTTGGCATTTGTTACGGTAAATTTATAAATCTTTCTTTTGATCAATTCTTCTTTTATCTCGGGCAATTCTTCTGGTTGAATTATTGCAATAATTAATTTCATAGTTTCCTCAATCGATTATTCAACTGTAAATATTTGAAAACCAGAGTAGGCTTCCATATCGTGTTCTCCTAGGTCCAATCCCGAAATCTCTTCTTCTTCGCTGACTCTCAAACCGAAGAGTTTCTTAATTGATAAAAAGATTACCAGTGAAGAGATGGCGCAAAACAATCCATAAGACATTACACCAACAAATTGCGTGAAAAGGCTATGGTCACTGCTAAAAATTCCAACAGCTAACGTGCCCCAAATTCCACAGGTTAAATGCACAGAAATGGCTCCAACTGGATCGTCAATTCTTAGCCTATCAAAAAACAAAACAGAGGAGACCACCAATAGACCTGCTATGTAGCCTACAATCAAAGCATTCATTGGAGAGATCACATCAGCCCCTGCAGTGATGCCGACTAGTCCTGCAAGTGAGCCATTTAAGACCATTGAAAGATCCGGTTTTTTTGACAGAGACCAAGACAAGGTCATAGCGCCCATCACCCCTGCTGCGGCCGAAAGTGTTGTTGTAACAAAAACAAAAGATACGGGTCCGGGGTCTGCAGATAGAACAGATCCACCATTAAATCCATACCAACCAAACCACAAAAGAAACACTCCAATAGATGCCAGAGGCATGCTGTGACCCATTATGGGGATGATGCCTTTTTTACTGTATTTACCTATTCTGGGACCTAAAATATAGGCTCCAACTAGCGCAGCCCAACCTCCAACGCTGTGGACTAAAGTTGAGCCAGCAAAATCATAAAAACCCATCTGATCAAGCCATCCTTTTCCCCAATCCCACGAACCTGCGATGGGGTAAATAATTGCTACATAGATGAGTGAAAAAATTAAAAAACTGCTAAGCTTTATTCGTTCAGCCACTGCACCCGACACAATAGTAGCAGCAGTTGCCGCAAACATAGCTTGGAAAATAAAATCTGTGAAGTAAGTGTAAGCTCCATCAGCATATGCTACCAAACCTGCGGCACCTTCAGGTTGATTAATACCAAACCCCCCAAACCCGACGAAGCTTCCAAAGCTGAACTCTCCAGGATACATCAAATTAAACCCACACAATGCATAAGTTATAATTCCAATGGAAAGGATAGAGACATTTTTAAATAATATGTTTACAGTATTTTTTGCTCTAGTGAGCCCCACCTCAAGAGATGCAAAGCCAAGGTGCATTATGAAAACTAAAATCGTAGATACCAGCATCCAGGTGTTGTTTGCTGTAAAAAGTACGAGATTTGAAGGAATTGATTCGGTCATGATAAAATACTCTTATAACTTAATTTTTTAGGTTATATTATTATTATACTTTATTTATTTTTGTATAATTAATATTTTAAGTTAATTATTTATGTTTTATTTTTCAAACAATAATTTCTTATGTGTGGAATATTTTATTACAAAGGTGATTTGATTTCTGAGGAGGAATTAAAAAAGGCCTCAAAAAAAATTAGTTATCGGGGTCCAGATAACTCGAAATCCAGTCAAATCGATTCGCGAAATTTTTTTGATTTTCACAGATTATCTATTATCGGAAATCAAGAATCTGGCAATCAGCCCATGACCATAGAAGACTATCCTCATTTAACAATTGTTTGCAATGGCGAAATCTATAATTATAAAAAACTAGCGCGAGAACACAATGTAAATTTGTCATCGGGTTCAGATACTGAGATCATCCTTCATTTATTTGAAAAATTTGGAATTGAAAAAACCGTAAAGTGCTTAGATGGTGTGTTTATGTTTGTTCTTTATGATAAAAAAAAGGGTATCACCTTTTCCGCTAGAGACCCTTTTGGTGTTAGGCCAGGTTTTTTTGGTACAACCAGAACAAAAAACGTAGCAATTGCGTCTGAAGCGAAGGCCCTAATTGATTTTTGTGACGACATAATTCCATTTCCTCCCGGAAGCATTTGGAGTTCGTCAACAAATGACTTTGTTACATATTACACGAACGCTAAAGATCAACTTAAAAAAACCGATGAAGTAAATGTCTTAGCTCAAATCAAAAATCTCTTGTTCAGTTCTGTAGAAAAAAGAATGATGTCTGAAAGAGAAATTGGCGCTCTTGTTTCTGGGGGGCTCGACTCGAGTCTTATTGCTGCGATTGCAAACTCTTTTAGCGACAAAAAGTTGAAAACATTTTCAATCGGTATGAAGGGCAGTATAGACCTTGAATATGCTAAAACTGTTGCAGACTTCATTCAAACCGATCACGCGCAGATTGAAATAAAGGAAAGTGAATTTTTAGGGGCAATTGAAACAGTGATATACAACATTGAATCCTTTGACATAACTACCATTCGCGCTAGCATTGGCAATTACCTTGTATCCAGATATATCAAAGAAAATAGCGATTGTAAAGTAATCTTTAATGGAGATGGTAGCGATGAAGTATGCGGAGGCTACCTTTATATGATGAATGCACCCACTCCTGAAATATTTCAAGAGGAAACTCTGAGATTACTAAATCAAATATATTTATTTGATGTGCTTCGTTCTGACAGAAGTATAAGCTCGAATGGTCTTGAGGCAAGAACTCCATTCTTAGATAAAACTTTTGTCGAATTCTATCTCTCAATCCCCCCAGAATTAAAAGTATTTAACAACAAAGATAGGATTGAGAAATTTTTATTAAGAAAATCCTTTCATGATTTAGAATTGATTCCTCAAGATGTTCTGTGGAGAAAAAAGTGCGCTTTTTCGGATGGAGTAAGTTCTCAAAAGAATTCATGGCATAAGGTATTGCAACATTACATTGATTTAAAAGTAAGTGACGCAGAATTTGAAAAAAACCAAAAGAGCTACAAGCATTGCCCACCAATTTCGAAAGAAAGTTATTTTTATAGAAAAATTTTCGAATCCACCTTTAGTAATCACGAAAAATTAATTCCTTTCTTTTGGATGCCACGTTGGACAGATACGAATGATCCATCTGCAAGAGAGCTAAGCGATTATCAAGAATAATAAAGCTTACAAATAGTGCGGATTTTTAAGTATTATAAAAAATTCAGAACCACTAGATTTGAATATGGAAGAATTTATTCAATCAGCCTTCTACAATATTTCTCGCTACACCTTAGTTGCGTTTCTCCTTGGAGTTGTTTTAGAAATTCTACTTGAAGAGGATAATCTAGCTAAATACTTCGGGTTCTTTGGATTTGTTCTTGCTATCTATTCACCGTTAAGAGTTTTGCTCTTTTCAAACTAAAAAACACAACTTCAACTTTCAAAGATGCTCCTTTTGGTTCCAGTATTAATACTTTTGCTGCTTATCTTATTGGTAATTTTAATTTTCATATAGCTAAGCATTTCATTGTCAATTTGAAATGACTAATCTTTTTCAGCACATTAAATTGGATAATAACTCACGGTGTTTGAAAGAAGAATCATAATAAATATTAATGTCATTGCTATGGGACCGAGGTAGGCCTTACCAGTCATATTAAAGAATTTTCTTTGAAAAAATGGCAGTGCCAGCATGATCGGAACTACCGCATAAAGCTGATTAACATACAACCAACCTTCTTTCCAAAAAACGGTGCCCGTTAACCAGAGGCAAGAATATTGAACAATCAAAATGAGGATTAAACCTGAGGCGGTAATTAGCGAATTAAAGAATAGGTTTTTGATTTCGCTCGTGCCTTCAAAACGCATCGCACCATTAACTCTCAAAGAGTTTGATAAAAAAAAGATAAAAAATAAAGGCATGTACATTGGAATTAAAAGCAGTGTGATGGGTCTAAACGTACGTGCTCCAATAAAACCAAATCGATAGTCAACATGAAACAGATAATATACTACATTCAATAAAATGAAATATCCCGCAAAGATGACAGCGCCTAATGCGAAAGTCTTAAGGAGGTCATACTTTGATATATCGATTCCCCACATTTTAGGTTTTATGTTACTTTTTTTACCAAAAAAATAATAATTCAAGTAAAATAATATCAGACCAATTGAACCGTTTACTATTGCCCAAAGCATTATTGCGTTGTTCATTCGCTGGGGGAAAAACCAAGTTTGTCTTCGAGTGCTCGCATCAAGAAACAATGTTTTTGATAATTCTGACATGGGAATAAATGAAACGGATGCAATCAGAGTGCTCAAAGCGATCGTAGCCCAGAAAATTACTTTACCCTGACCAGAGGGTTTTGGAATTGGGGTTGGAATTGGGTTTGATAATGATCTAAAGTATGGAAGCTGAATTAAAAATTTGGCAAATGGAACGATTAAAAGAAAGCTGCACACCAATGCTATTAATGTGAAAAACTCTTTCCAGTGCCATACTTGATTTGTAGCTACGATTGACTGATCAATATTGAACGTTTTCAGAAAAAAATCGATTTGATTTTTCATCGGCTCAAACAAATAAGGCTGCATCGGATGCAAAACCTTTTCGTTATGAACTACAGTCAAGTTTCTATCTTTTAGCTTACCATAAAAACTATCGATTTCAATTTTACTAATTGAGGAATCTGCTACTTGGTGCCTTACAAGATTAAGCGCTTCAGGCGCTCTGGTCATATCACCGTTCTTGAGTTCATTTTGCCATGATCCTTCATCATACAAAGCATAACTCAATCCAACATTTGACTCGATGTGTTTAATGTCTTTTTCTTTAAAGCCCATGCGCACCATGCCAGAGACAAATACTGAATGCAATTCACTATCCTTGGAAAGTTTTTTGGATCGTTTGCCAAAATATTGTGCTCCACGAATTGCAGCTAAGCCACCAGCTGAATGACCAAATGAACCAATTAGATTTTTATCTACATAATTAATATTAGAAGTATTATACAGATATTCAACGAGCGCAAACATACCATATCCTTCCGTTGTTGCAGCTCTTCTACTAAATGATGAACTTGAACCTCCTTGTGCGTAAGGATCAATATTAAACACAACTATTCCACGGCGAGATAATTCTATTGAAACATTTGACAAAGTCTCTTTAGACCTTTGAAACCCTGGAACAACAATTACTGCGGGCGCTGGATTTTTTGAGGTTGCAGTTATTGGTTTAAATAAATCGGCTACCAACCACTGACCGTTTTGCGTAGGAATTTTGATAGATTGAACGCTTACTTTTCCAAACGAAGATTGAACTTGAGATGCAAAGAAAGATGAAAAAATTAATACAAAGAGTGTGATCCAAGAACGTTTCATAATACCAAATTACTGTATAAAATAAATTATTTTCTAATTAAACCCCATACGTGATACCCAATGAATTTAGGTGTACCAGGAATATACATGTCTTCAGTACTATCAATATTAAAACCAGAGTCAGAAAGAATACCTCGTATGTCTCGTGTCAGGTGACATCCGTCGCCTAAAATTTTCCAAATGGGTGCTAATCTTTTTTGAAACTTACTTACTTTAACATCAGGTGATTTTGAATGTTCAGTAAAAAGAAATTTGCCATCTTTTTTTAAGACCCTGCTAATTTCACTTAATGCAATATCGGGATTAGGAATTGAACATAGAGTATAGGTGCAAACAACAGTGTCTATAGAATTTGTTTTGATAGGTATTTCTTCAGCGCTGGCAGTTAAAAATTCAAAATTAACTTTTGAATCATTTAATCTTTTCTTTGACAATTTTTGCATGGAGACAGAAGGCTCTAAACCAATTAAATTTGTAATTTTCTTATCATTGTAAAATGGGAGATTATGACCAGATCCAAAACCAATCTCTAAAACTCTTCCTTCAGCTTGAGGCACAACCTTACTCCTTTGTTTTCTAATGGGTTTGGAGGTGCAGCCCAAAGAAATTAATCTTGGCTGGATGATTTTTGACCATATCATAATATATAATTTCGCAGTTTTAAGGGAGTGAATGAAGAAAAGAGTGTCACGGTTTCATTGTTCTAAGTTGTTAAAAACTATAAAGTTTTTGATTTACTGTTATTAATTTGTGCTACAAACTTATAACGCAAAATGGAATTTTTAAAAAAATATATGTTCGCAATCTCTACTCCAATTGCGCTCTATTTTTGGTTTTTGTTTTTTCAGGGTTATTTAAATTTTTTTCCCTGCATTGCAATTACAGTCGTAGCTACGTTATCTTATTTTAGATTAAATAAACAATAGTTTATAAAGGAATTAAGTCATGAAAAAAATATTAGTTACTGGTGGAACCTCATACATTGGTAAACATTGTATTGCCCAGNTTGTTGAAAAAGAGTACGATGTTGTTGCAACCATTAGAGATATAAATAAGTCAGAATCAATATTGTCAGATTTACATCAATATTTAAACAAAGAGGTGAATGTTACGTTTTTTGAGGCAGATTTATTGAAAGATGAGGGGTGGAATGAGGCCATTCAGGGCTGTGATGCGATCATACATTTAGCCGGTCCCTATCCTATGAATTTTAGTGGAAACGANGAAGATCAAATTCANCCTCACACTTTGGGAACTCTTAAAATTTTAAACCTAGCAAAATCCAATGATATTGACAGAGTCATTCTTGTATCTTCAGTTGCAGCTACATGGATGGGGGTTCCTGGCGATAAGGACATTGATGAAACAAANTGGACCAATGAAAATTTAAAACATTTAGATGCCTACGTGAAGAGCAAGACCCTTAAAGAAAAAGCCGCATGGGATTTTGTTGCTGAAAATAAATCAATCAAACTAACAACCATCCTTCCGCCATGGGTTTTGGGTCCAGGTATTGGCAATCACCTTGAAGCTACTTCTTTTAAATTATTTAATGCATTGGCAAAGAAGGAAATGCCAGTCGCTCCTCCTTTAAAATTTGGACTGGTCGANGTAAGAGATGTGGCTAAAATGCATATCGCAGCACTTGAAAATGATGATTCAATTGGAAAAAGAATTATTGTAGCAGAAAATACGTATTGGGCTAAGGAAGTGGCTCAAAAGCTTGTTGAAAATGGCTACGATGCTCCAACATTTACCCCACCGGCTTTCATTGTAAAATTTCTNGCGAGATTTGATGCAACCTTAAAAGGAGTTCGTCCAATAATTGGATTGGATTATAAAATAAATTCTGATCGCGCTAAAACTTTATTGGGTTATAGTCCTATCCCCATTGATAAAACTTTTAAAGATACCATTAGNTATATTAAAGCAACTGAATCGAACTAGAAAGCTTGATCGATTTTGATCAAATGTTTCAATAAGTATTATAAGCCATAAGTATTGATGGTATTGAGAAATTTATTTTTTAATTGATAATCAGTAATAATTACACAGGAGCATAAAATGAGTATACTGAAAAAATGGTCGCAAGCTNTAGATGATAGAGATGTNGATGCCATGGAAGACTTACTTCATGATGATTTTGAGTTTACACTTCATTCTGCTGGGAAAATTTTAAGCAAGCAAGATGTCATTGATTGGGTTGCTAGCGACGATATTATGACTAGCAATAATAGAATTTTATATGAAAACGATGAAATTGGAGTGAATCACGCTGTAGTGACGTTTAAATCTGATGGCAACGTCCAAGGCGTTCTGGCTTTCTTAAGATTTAAGGATGGAAAAATCTGGAGGCAAGAAACTGGCGCCTCTAATCTTCCGAAGTAGATAAAAGTACTANAAATACATTAATGGGATTGTNTNGAAAATTGATNTGCTTAGTGTTATTCTTTTTTACTATTCAATCAAAAAATTTCGGTCAATCTAAAACATCTTCAGACTCGTACGTTGATCTGGCAAAATCTTCACAAAATCCTTGTACAGATTCTAAATATTTGCAATTAAAGCAAGATTGGGAATATAGCGCCAATCTGAATGATGACGATTATGAGTATTACATTTCATTCTTATCTGAATGCAAAAGGAGAAAGCCAATATCNCAGACGCGCTCAATGTCAAATGAGACAATTGGATGTTTAGAGACTCTGCTGTGTTCCTTATTTTCAATGGAGTGTTGGTAAAATTCTAAAACATTGTTAAAAAATAAATATGAGCGAACACCAAAAAATAAAATCGGAAAACAGCCCCAATAAATTTTATTGGTTTATTGTTGTGCTTTTTGCACTGCTNGTGGGCATTATTGCTAGTATGATATCTAAANATTATCTGTACAATTAAGAATCTAATTAAACGCTTTTAAATGAACATATTGAGACTGCTAAAAAAAATAAAACTTATGAGTACTATTAATTTTGATTTTATTATGTTGAGCGGTTAATCAATCAGTCCTCAGTATATCTTACGCACGTGCGATCGCTTGGTATTGTGATAAATTGATAAGTTAAATCCCCCTCTTTTTTATACTTTATTGATCGGGAATTGGGATTGAAGTAGAGCTCGCGGAAATCAAATTGAAAATTATTATTGCAAGCAGAACACCCACACTCATCTAAATTTTCTCCATCAGAATATAATTCAAGTCTTAATCGCGTCAAGTTGCCATAAACGCTTCCCATCAATTTACTGTGGGAGATATTTTTGACACCGAAATATCCGTTAATTTCTTCTTCGGTCTTGTTGCCACTAGTCTCTGGAACTTCCATTTCATCTTTGGTGTTGTTTTCATCAGCCTCTTCGCAAGAAACCAAAAATAAAGTAATGAATAGGATACTTAAATTTTTCATACAAAAATTTACAAAAGTTTATGTTATTTCATACATATCAGGGTTTTTACAAATTATTTACAAAAAATAATGGTAAATAATCCTTCGCACATACGTATTATAAAGTGTTAATTAATAACCATCATTGGATGATTAAATGGCAAGAGCTTTCATTTTTAATTTTACAATTTTAAGCTGTTTATACAGTCTTTCGTTTTCACAAAATACTAAACCGTTNGATGACAATATATACGGTTCATTGTCCTTATTAATTGCAAAACCTCAAGGTGATTTTTCAAAGCACGTTTCAAATAATGGCTATGGTTTGGATATTGATGGGGGTTACCGATTAGGTCGTTCTCCATTTGCAATTGGATTAAGCTTGGCTTTCGCAACCTATGGTAGATTAGAACGAAAAATACCTTTTAGCTACTTCTCAGATAGNGTCAAACTGACTGAGACAACGGAATCCAAGATAATGATGCTAGATCCTTATGTTAAAGCATCCTTATATATTACAAGAAATTTAAGTTTATATATTAAAGGATTTGGTGGTTATCAATTTTTAAATACCAGCACAACATTAAAAAATGACGATCAGGTGAAAGGTGGTGGAGACAATACTGATGAGCCGTATATTGCAAAATCTGATGTGTTTAAAGATGGTGCATTCAATTATGGTTATGGTATTGGAATGAGAGTTCCCATTCCGTTTGTNANCGGTAAAGGAAAAAAACCCGTGATTAATATTGAATGCAAATGGTCCACTGGAGGTGAAGCGGAATACCTGAACGCTGGCAAGGATGGTTCAATTAAATTTAGCAATCCCGCTGATGGGCCAGTTACCACATCCTACTTTCCAGAAAAATCTAAAACAGATTTGTTGGCTATTAGTATTGGCGTTGGTATTTGATTACCAAGCCAACCGATAACATACAAATTTGTANTGGATGTTTTTTCCATAACATAATTTTTCCAAAACTAAACCATGATTGACCTCACCATAAATTGTCATCATTGCTTTGAGAGCTTTACCATTGAAATTGATACCAGTGATGTATCCGATCAAATCGTTTGGGATTGTGTGGTCTGCTGCAACCCTAATTTGATATCGTACCAATTCAGAAACAGCGAATTACTATGGATTAAAGTAGAAAATGGCAATGAATAAAAAAGGGTTGCATTTGAGCGTTTAGAGCGATATTATCTCTGTAGAAATTATTAACATATAAGGGGTAATCACAAATGTCACACATTAATCGTACTATTAAACCATTCGAATTAAACGCATTTCGGTATGGAGCGGAAGACTTTTACACCGTCTCTGAAAAAGATGTTATGGGTAAGTGGTCTGTATTTTTCTTCTATCCAGCCGATTTCACATTTGTCTGTCCAACAGAACTTGAAGACCTTGCGAGTAATTACGATCACTTTTTGAAATTGGGTGTTGAAATTTATTCAGTATCAACTGATAGTCACTGGACTCACAAAGCATGGCATGAAAAATCAGAAGCTGTAGGAACAGTTCGTTTTCCAATGCTCAGCGATGACCAATTCAAGTTATCCAAACAATTTAAGGTGTTACGTCCTAATGAAGGTCGATCAGAACGCGCTACTTTTGTTCTAGATCCTAAAGGAACAGTGCAAGCCTACGAAGTTACATCAGAAGGTATGGGTAGAGACGCAGACGAATTACTCAGAAAAGTAAAAGCAGCTATTCACGTATACGAAAATCCCGATGAGCGTTGCCCTGCTAAATGGCGTGAAGGCGAAGAAACGTTGGTACCTACATTGGATTTAACGGGTAAAATATAAATTGGAACTGTCACCACAACTCCTTGAATCCTTAAAGGTTTACAAAGACAAGATTAAGAAGGATGTGTCTTTCCTAATTAATGATCAAGATCATCCAAAAAAAGAATCTTTCTTAACGTTTTTAAATGGCATTGCAAGTATTTTTGACAAGCTTGATGTGCGCATTGAAAAAACCAGATACAACCAATACTCTCCCCTCACCTTTGAGATTGCATCGGATGATCAGCCTACGGGAATTCTTTTTTCTGGCATACCAGGAGGTCATGAATTTAATTCGTTGATACTTGGAACGTTGCAAGCTGGTGGGTCTAAAATTAATTTNGACGAATCCTTAATTGATCAAATCAAACAAATTGACCGTAATATTAACTTTGAAACACTGGTAAGTCTGAGCTGTGAAAATTGTCCAGATGTAGTACAAAACCTTAATCAGTTCGCTTTAATCAGTAAGAACATTACCAATCACACTATCGACGGTAATTTATATCCAAAGCTTGTTAAAGAGCGCGATGTACAGAGCGTTCCGTCCGTTTTCGTTGAAGGCGAAATGGTAGCAAGTGGNAGGATAAGCACGGCAAATATCATCAAAAAATTGGTTGAAAAAGGTTTGATTCGAACAAAACCAAAAAAGTCAAAATTACCGATTCAAGATGTTGTTGTGATTGGTGGTGGACCTGCTGGCGTGAGTTCAGCGATTTATGCTGCACGTAAAGGACTAAACGTGTCCATTGTATCTGAAAAATTTGGAGGACAACTAACTGAGACTGTCGGTATTGAAAATTTTATTTCAAATCCCTACACGACAGGTAAAGAGCTAACTTCAAATTTATNTAACCATGCTAAGGAATACGATATTATTCTCAAAGAGCACGTTCAAGTAGAAAAGATTGGTGGTGAAGATATTAAATCCATCACGCTCTCATCTGGGGAAAAAATGGAGTCTCGATCTGTGATCATTGCAACAGGTGCCAAATGGAGAAATCTAAATATCCCTGGGGAAAAAGAGTATCTGGGCAAGGGAGTTGCATATTGTCCACATTGCGATGGTCCTTTTTTTAAAGGTAAAGATGTTGTTGTGGTAGGAGCTGGAAACTCTGGTTTAGAAGCTGCGCTGGATTTGTCAAATATTGCAAAAACTGTTACGGTACTTGAATTTTTACCATTTTCTAAAGCGGATAAAATTTTACGAGACAAGGCTCGTGATACTAAAAATATTGAAATTATTCTTAACGTTGAAACCCAAAAAATCTTGGGAGACAACAAAAAGGTTACAGGGATTCGATACATTGATAAATCAACTCAAGACGTTTACACATCAAACGTTTCTGCAATTTTCATTCAGATTGGTTTAATACCTAATAGTCACTTTGTTAAAAACCTATTGGATCTGAATAAGTACGGCGAAATTATTACTAATGATCGATGCGAAACGTCGGTTAAAGGAATATTTGCAGGAGGTGATGTTTCATCTATTCCTCACAAACAAATCATTGTATCAATGGGTCATGGAGCAACCGCAGCGCTATCAGCATCAGAATATTTGATCAAGCAAAACGTAGATAATGGAGTTG
Source organism: Fidelibacterota bacterium (assembly GCA_002724735.1). GTDB lineage: Bacteria > Fidelibacterota > Marinisomatia > Marinisomatales > TCS55 > TMED108. The sequence goes on from PBPT01000029.1 coordinate 37,132, forward strand.
CAAAGAACACAGAAAAAGTNACAANACAANGATTTGAACCCCCAGCTTCCTCACTTTAAAAAAACTAAGTCAAATCCACCTCAGACAACTCTCCTTTAGTTCTTTTTCTATCGTTCAAGTATATCGACTCTAGTTTCACTTTAACCTGTAAAGCGCACTAGAAGCATATTATATTCTAGCTGTGAAACTACTGCTATCGATTATTCTTACCACCTCACTCTTTGCTCAAGACAAAGGCAATCAGAATTCATATGCTATTGAAACGACATCCCAATATTATCAGGATGTTTCTTTGGATTCTGTGATTTACGGTGTACANGTAGAANTTTATGATAGACGTTTAAATACTACATTAAATATTCCTATTGCAGATATTAAAAGCCTTAAAAAAAATGGATTGAGACCAAATATGTTTGCCACAATCATTGGTACCGCAGCTGGGGCAGGCTGCGGTGCGATTGCTGCATTATTTGCTCAGGTGATGTTTCATAGTCAAGACAATGCAGAGGAAGTCGCAGTTATAGCTTTTGGGGGAAGTGTGATGTTAGGTTACAAANTAGGGAGCAGTATTTCCAAGCNTGGGTCCAAGCGTGAGTATAAAGTTGTAGAATTTGACGGATGGACTTTGGATGAAAAAAGAAACTATCTAAAGTCAAAATTAAGATGATGTGTAGATTTTAATATGCAGGACAATGTAGAGTTAANATTCAGAAAGGCACTCTGATTTAATTCCTCGTTTTGATANCCATNAACCCTTTCAGCTTTATCCTTTATTTTAACCAGAGGTGTTTCATAAATTAATAAATCCTTTTTTATGTGGGCCCAAGTTTGGAATATCAAATTCATCACCCACAATGGTAAATCCCATTTTTTCATAGAACTCAAACGCTGTCGTTCTTGCATTGCACCATAAAATTTCTGACTGAGTTTCTTTGGTTAAATAATCTATTACACCCTTCAAAACCATCTTACCATATCCCTTGCCTTGTTCAGATGGTTCTGTGGCCATACCACGCAAACGATATGCATCTTTTTTCGGCAATTCAACAAATGATTCATGATACGCCGATGCTACACTTATAATTCTGGATTCTTCTTCAACACAAAAGTGAAATGTGTAATCGTGGTCGTCCAATTCCATGATGGATGATTCAAATGGTAGTGATGGTCGTAGAACTTTATGTCTTAATGGACGAACAATTTCAGCGGAAACTTTTTTTAGTTTAGCCATCTTTCTTTAAGCCAAGGTATTTCATACTCAAACATACAAAAGATTTTATAAATCCATATGAGCGAATCGGATATCGGGATTTAAATAAATTCCCATTTTCATTTACAATAAAATAAAAAAGGCTGGAATTGATCCAGCCTTTTTTATTAATTAAGATTTAATTTAATCTTTTACTTAGCCCAAGAGGACTTGAGAAGTGCAACCGATGGATCTTCGGTGTTTGAGACCAGAACGTATCCATTTTTATAGGCAAGTCCTTCGGGTTCTCCAGCACTAGTTCCTGCAGTNTCACTGGTATAATCATTCATTTCAGTGATAGCTCCAGAATCATATTTAGGATTTTCTGGGTCAGTAATATCATACACAACTACGGCTCCTGCATCTTGCAGGGTTGTGAGAACAAATGTTTTGTCACCGGCCTCAACAATTACAACTTCTTCAGGTTCTATTCCTTTTCTTTTGTCCTCCCAATTCCAATTGCTAGGAAGATCATCTGCCATCTTAATGAACCTTTGTGTTACAGGTTTTCCGCTTGCATCTAATGAATGGACTCCAATCGTTCCATCGTATTCCCCTGCAGTACATATCAATGTACCATCAGAATTGACCCATATTCCATCGGGTTCATGTTCTGGGTTAGAATACGTAACCTTATTTTGTAAAACATCTGGTGGATTGGATAATGAAAACCAACCCATCTCATTAGACTCTTGAAGTGTCATATAAACCGTATCACCGTTGGGTGCAATTTTTACNCCTTCAGGCTCTGCTAGATTTCCATTCGATCCTGTATGAGATATTTTCATATCTTTAACAAGAGCTGCTTTGTCAATACCTGCGCTTATATCGTAGACCGAAACTCCAGGAAAACCAAGAGTTTGGCATCCACCATCAACACCGTCTTCATAATCAAATTCATTTACTACAACTACAAATTTGTTATCAACAGCAATGTCAACAGCATCGGGGTTAAATCCTAGTTCATATGGACCGTATTTTTGTAGAGTTGAGGTGTTAATTAAGTATAGCTCTCCTCTTAAGCATGCGCCCTTAGAAACCACTACAGCTAATATTGATTCATCGACGCTAACGTCAATTGAAGAAGCATCGGCATCAGCATCTTGGGTTATTTGAACACTTTGACCGCTCATAGTTATCCCAGAAGGGGTGATGTTTATGAAATCAACAGAATTTTGTTCTGAATTAACAATGACACCTAATTCATCAGTCACGAATCGAATTAATTCAGGCTGAGATTGGGTTTCGTCACCAGTAGTAATCTTATCAACCAATGTAATACTAAAACTTTCTACAACAAGTTGTTCTTCTGCTTCTTTATCTTCACATCCACTAATTAACAGAGCAATGATTAAGAGACTATGCGTAAGTGTATTTTTAATTTTCATTTATAATTTTCCTATAAGTTTGAAAAAAATTACTNTCTCTACATGAACAAATTGTTAACACAGTATTAAATAATCTTNTNTTTTAAAANTTCAGCTCCAACTGAACAAGTAATTGATCGTCTTTGACTTCTGGCTGAAAGCTCCTTCTCTCGCTATCAGCATATTCTTGCTTATCACCTGTTACTTCTCCAAGAAAATAATATTCAACTTTAAGTTTGGCGTAATCAGTAATATCATAAACAGAAGCAAGCGTTAACANCTTTCTATCCCAAGTTTGGGGGTCTTTAAGTAAAGGAAAGAAATCATTTCCACCNGGATCAATTCGTAATTCACCATATCGAACCAACATCAATAGGTTCTTTTGCACGTTAGAACTTATTTCTCCATAAAACCCGCCTCTATTTAAGAAGCCATCCACCGATCCAATATATTCTGCGCGGAGAAGAGAATTAAAAACATTCATTTCACCACGAAAACCGTACCATGAGTGATCAATATTTGCATCNCTGGATAACACGTTGTCAGGTTCTAGATTAGCATAATAGTCAAAATCNTAATGCAGTCTCTTTTTCCAATCCTCATCATCAATTAGTTTTCCTGTATAGTACCAGCTTTGAAAATTCATAAACCCTAAGTCCATTTTGCCTCTAAGACCAACTTCGTAGGTTTGACCATCTGTCTTTTCTGTATCATCATAGACCAGCATACGAAAAGATTTGTCCTCAAGAGCATCATCGTAACCCAATGGTCTTTTAAGAGCAATGGATGCTCCGTAATCAAAAATTGAAAATTTTCTACTAACGTCAATGTGATACTGTCTTCCTTTCCAGTAAGCAGTACCGATAAGGGGATACCCTTCCGTTTTTCTTTTTAATGCAACTGCTGGTCTATTTTTTCCAATCTCGATTTGAAAATCATCTTTTTTATAAAGTAGATAATGTTTATCAGCGTATGCTCGGTTATCGTTAAATCGCAGGCTAAATCGATATGAAATCGTAGGGGAGTAAATTACTTTAAAATCTAAAACAGCTTTATCAATTCTGGTATGAGGGCTGCGTGTTTCAATTTTTTTTAAAAAACCTTCTCTATTTCCTGCGCCGCCTTTTCCTTCAACATCAATGAATTCTACCTCAACCTCACCCGACAGTTCAATTTTCACACCAGATGGTATACTAAGCGATATGTCGCTATTGCTAAGATCACTGGATTGGCTCAAAATCTTACCAGGTAAAATATATACGAATAATAATAAAATGAGTTTGGAGTATGTCAATTTATGGTTCNCTTGATAGATATTTTAAAATTTACAAAGTGAAATTTGCATTTCTAATATTAACAAATTATAAACAAATCATCTTTTTATTAAAGATCAAACCGTATTTCCAATGAAAACAAATTATTAGCAAATCTATTAAGAATGGCAATGCTTGATTGGGGNAAAAATTTGGGATAAGTACCCACTTCACCATATATGTCTGCAGTCATGTNCTTGATGATGTCTGTGGCACCTGCATCAATAATTCTTTCTAAACTTACTTAACCCTTATGACAAATTATGAATACGATGGAATAAGTGTTTTAACAAATCGTAGAAAAATATCATATATTCTAAATATGAAATTATTGTTGGCAATTCTACTTACCACCTCGCTCTTTGCTCAAGACAAAAGCAATCAGAATTTATTTGCTATTAAAACCACATCACAATACTATAAGAGTGTTTCAATAGATTCGGTTTACGATTTACGAGTAGAACTTTATGATAGGCTTTTGGATACCAAATTAGATATTCCCATTGCAGAAATTAAAAGCCTTAAACAATGGGGATTGAGACCAAATATATTTGGCACAATTATTGGTACCGCGGCTGGGGCAGGCTGCGGTGCGATTGCTGCATTTTATGCAATGATGATATTTCATGGTAATGGAAATACTACACAGGCTGGTGCTGCTATAGTGACTTTAGGGGGGAGCGTGATGTTAGGTTACAAACTAGGAAGGAGTATTTTCAAGCGTGAGTATAAAGTTGTAGAATTTGACGGATGGACTTTGGATGAAAAAAGAAACTACCTAGTAAAGTCAAAAGTAAAACAACTTTCTGGTCCCCAAAAAATTCTTCAACACTTGAAGGGATTCAGCTTACGTATGAATTAGATTAAATGATTGGATTGAATTATGAAGAAATTTGTTCAGATGTACGGAAAATATTTTTTTGTTCTGCCTACCATATTAGCTATAATAGAATGGTATGGGATAATCTTTGGTGAGAAGCGGAGTGATTGGTTTAGCGCAATAATGTTTACAGTTCTAGCATACTATTTTTATGGTATGTCGATAGGATACTTAACACAAAACAAAAAGCCCTCGCTTTAATACGAGGGCTTCAGTCAAGTGCAAGAGAACAGAATGAGCGCTTAGTGCACTCATTCGGCCCGTAGTAGAGGTATTAGTTTAGCATTGCAAAACGTTTGTTTTGCTGATAGATTTTTAAAAACAACTCCTGAAAATCAATTGTCATGTAAAGGCGCTTGTAGTCGTCTTCGGAATGAGGGGATCTATGCACAATACCGGCTTCCTCATTACCTTCCCATGCGTCTCCTTTTAAGAGCGCTACATCTCCTGTATTAAGTTTTTGTATATCAACTTTGCTTTTGAACAAACCTGATTTATGATCTGGTTGACCATTGTTTCCAGAACCAAGTTTGCTGCGATCTACGAGGTGATGTGGAAGCCATTCAGTTGCGGGACCAATGTAAGTAGTTACCAAACGACATTTAAGAGCGTCCGTATGGAAGCGAGGACACATTGGTCTTTTGATAGAATCCAGTCTTATCCAGACGCGATCTAATTCAAAAAGACTGCAAAATAAATTTGCAAGCCTACTTATATCGTCAATAAGGATCGAAATACTATTTTTTGAACCCAATTCTGAAATCAATACTTGTTTGATTTCATGTTTTCTAGGAACTAGAGACAGATTAAAATTTGGATCCTCAAGCAAAATATTTTGAGCTGCCTGATGAAGGTTGGCCTCTAATTTTCGTTTCCATACTGCGATATTTATGTCATTACTGAATATTTCAGAAAATCTATTTAAATCTTTTGAAATACAGTTATGCCTCTTAGGCTGCGTTAAAAGTTCTTGTTGGGCTCTGGCCGTATGCATCTTAGGCGCTATTTCCCCATTCTGGAAAAGGATCTGGAAATGTTGCCCAGTGTTCTTTTCCTAGAAGCAAATCTTCATCAGATAACAGACACTCATCCAAGAGCTCAGTGGTTCTTTTTTGATTTAGGCCTTGCCCTATAAATACCAATTCTTGTCGCATATCACCAAACGGCTCAACCCAATTCTCTTCTATGTAGTTTAAAGATTCCTCATCTTCTGGCCATTGGCTTTTAGGAAGTGCTTTCCAAAAAGCACCTGCAAAACCATGATGAGCGATTCCACCCGCTTGGCTCCAATTTCCAGCAAACTCTGGTCGGGTTGCTAGCCAGAAAAAGCCCTTCGATCTAATCAGTTTTCCAGAAAGATTTTCGCTGTGCAGAAAGTCATAGAACTTTTGCGGGTAAAAAGGCTTTCGTGCTTGGTATACAAAACTGCTGATACCATATTCTTCAGTTTCGGGAATGTGTTCACCGCGAAGCTCTTTTAACCAACCAGGAGCTTGTTGAGCACGGCCAAAATCAAACAAATCCGTACTTAAAATTTGATCTGTCTTAATTTCTCCATTTGAGATTGGTATCATTTGAGCATGAGTGTTCAATGTTTTGAGTATTGCTTTAAGTTTATTTATATCTGCTTCGGTAACAAGGTCAGTCTTACTAATTAAGATAATATCTGCAAACTCAACCTGATCCACTAGCAAATCGGCCACGCTTCTTTGATCGTCTTCATCTAGAGACTCTCCTACTTCTTGAAGATACTTTGCTTCATCGTAGTCTTTAAGGAAGTTTACAGCATCAACGATAGTAACCATTGTATCAAGCTTTGCTACATCAGAAAGCGATTGTCCGGACTCATCTTCAAAGGTGAATGTTTCTGCAACAGGTAAAGGTTCAGAAATACCGGTTGATTCAATGAGCAAATAGTCAAATTTTCCATCTTTAGCTAACTTTGTAACTTCAATGAGCAAATCCTCACGTAACGTGCAGCAAATGCACCCGTTGCTCATTTCAACAAGCTTTTCCTCTTGGTGGTTTAATGATACATCGTTTTGTACCATAGATTTGTCTATGTTTATCTCACTCATGTCGTTAACAATAACCGCTACCTTTTTTCCTTCTCTATTGTTTAAAACATGAGTCAATACTGTGGTTTTTCCTGCTCCAAGAAAACCCGACAAAACGGTTACTGGTAATTTTTGCATTTTATTTTCTTCTTAATTTTTTTAGTAAATTGAAATAATATCTAATTATTAAACTTCAATAATTTAAAAAAAATAATTATTTTATTGCAACTGATTTGCATTAAGAAAGATGTCATTCTCAAGAAAAACAAAAACTGTAAAGCTTATATTGGATCTTTTTGAAAATACCAGCAATGCCCTATCCGTTGTTGAGCTGACCGATACTTTTAGCAAAAAAATGAACAAAACTACAGTCTATCGTATTTTAGACAGGCTTGAGGAGGCCGGAGAGTTGCACTCATTTACTGATAAGGATGGATTAAAAAGATACGCAAAAAACTTTTCAAAATTAAAAGGGTTAAACGAGCAAGCAAATCACCCGCATTTTATGTGTCAAGACTGTGGAATTTCATCCTGCTTACCCATAGAAGTCTCAGCTCCATCCATTCCAAATTATACGATCAACAATTCAGAGCATCTCTACATTGGACATTGCAATGAATGCAATAATTAATTAAAAAGCCCCTACAAAACATAGAGGCTCTTTAATTAATATTGTGTGGTAAAAAAGCTTAAATAATTAGTAACAATATTTAATCTATTCCATAGAAGATTGAGAGGTTCCCGATCCACCCGTAACTGGAGACCAATGCGAAGCTCTGATCTTCCATTTTCCACCTTTCTTTAGTTTTTCAGATAACGAAATAAAAATGTGGTCTAGTTTTTTAATATGCTCAAGAGTCAGACTGATTACAGCTAAATCAAATGATTCGCTCTTTACAGGCCAATCTTCATTGAGGTCTGTTTCTATAAAAGCAACTTTGTCAGATTGTATTTTATTTTTAGCAATATCCAGCATGTTTTTGGAAAAATCTAAGCCGATCAAACTGTCTGCTTTTGTGATAAGCCATTCCGTATTTTTACCTGTTCCGCATCCCAATTCTAAAACCTTAAAAAAATCAATACTAGAAAGTGATTGTCTTAAAACTATCTTGTCTAAGTCACTGGTTGGATTTGGAGCTTCATCATACCTGTTAGCCCATGCATTGTAGTTATCTATGATTTTATTCATTTCAAAACTTACGATGAATTTAAGATTTGGAATGAACTTATCCAGGGCTGGTTCCACTCAAACCACTTCCACTTATGATATATACTGCGATATGATACGATACTTGACACAAAACAAAAGCCCCTCTAAAAAGAAGGGCTTAGTATCGATAATTGAGGATTATCCTCTGTCGGGGTGGAG
>PBPT01000030.1 GCA_002724735.1 Fidelibacterota bacterium
ACGATGTGATGGGACGCGAAGTGACGCGCCTGGTCAACGGGTTCACTCCTGCTGGATACCACAACGTACGCTGGGACGCGCGTAACGCGCTCGGCGAACAGGTCTCTGCCGGTGTGTACTTCTACCATCTTCAGTCTGGAGCGTATGTGAAGACGCAGAAGATGGTATTGNTGAANTAAGTTGAGCAATAAACTGGTAAATTACGCAATCTATGAAACGTATTTATTTTTATAGCTATCTACTTACTCTGGCTATCATTGGATGTGGTCCAGAACTACGTACAGTAGTCGAACGCGATAAATACAACCGTATTATTTTAGAAGCTGAGCTTAAAGGTGAAGTTGATACCAATTGGGTAAAGCTTCATACTTATCATTTTGTTGGACCTTCAACAGATGGCCCGCCGATTGAAACGCCATCAGAAAAATCAGCCGATATAAACGTTGACGATAGTGGTAATTTAGCTTGGGGTGCCGAAGAACCTGTAGATGCTTCTGAAACAGAGTCTACTAACGATGTTTCAGATACTGTTGTGGATACAGGTGAAGTTGTTCAGGATTTCACAATTACTGTTGATAGTACAAAGAAAACTTTTTCCAGCTTTGCTAAAGGCAGGCGTGAGGGGGAATGGAAAACATGGTACGCTAACGGTCAGCTCAAGACCTATTATACCTATATAAAAGATCAAATTGAGGGTATTTTTACGTACTATGACAGCGCTGGAACAACTATAAAAACAGAAACCTATAAAAAGAGTATTTTAGAGGGTATTACCAGCGATTTTAACGAAAACAGTACCTTGCGTATGACGACAACATACAAAAAAGGTTTAAAAGAGGGGCCTCAAAAAGAGTTCATTGAAGGCGTGGTTCTCATAGAGCAGCGCACCTTTAAAAAAGACAGTCTTNATGGAGAATGGACGAGCTGGCATGATAATGGAACACAAAAGGTCGTGCGCGTTTACAAAAACGGGCAACCGAGAGGAAATTGGATTTTTTACGACTCCAAAGGGGCATGGATGAGGGAAGAGCAGTACAAAAAAGGGTTGGCTGATGGTATTTGGACATTCTATGACAGAGAGGGATTTAAGGTATTTCACTATTACACATTGGGGGAGCTGGTTGCTGAATATACGGAGGCCAAGTGGCCAAACGGTCAAATCAAAGAGGACCCGCCTACATTTAATAAAGAAGGTCAATTGCATGGAACAAGGATTGGTTATTGGGCAGATGGGTCAACCCGCTATACAATGGATTATAAAAAAGGTAAAAAAGACGGTGACGAAATTAGATACGACTCCTCTGGGGTGGTAGTTTTTGAGGTTCGCTACGATAAAGGAATTCGTAACGGTCTTGAAAAAGAGTATTATGTTAATGGAAATCCAAAGCGTGTAGCTCGATACAAAGACAACAAACTCGATGGAAAGACTGAGCTGTTTGACTCTCTAGGCGTGAAGACTGAAACTATAGCGTACAAAGATAGCCTTCGGGATGGAAAAACAACGCTTTGGTGGCCAAATGGTGAAGCCTATCAACGGTTTACCTACGAAAAAGATGTTTTGGAAGGTCGATTTGAAGAGTGGGATAGCTTAGGCACAGATATTGTAAAAGGAAGCTATACCGCTGGAGTTCGTCATAAAAAATGGCTTTATTATGATAGCGAAGGAAGAAGGGATAAGTTTGTTTTCTTAGATATGGATTCTATTATTACAGATTACAAATTCAAGTACTACCCCAACTGGCAACTTGTCGAAGAACCTGGATTTGACGATCGCGGTCTTTATGACGGCAAGTGGGAATCTTTTTATATTGATGGAGCTACCTCAAAAAAGTTTTCATACTCTGAGGGTAAACGTGATAAAATCTGGATGTCCTATTTTCAGGATGGCAGACGTGAAAACTACACCTTTTACGATCAAGATACTCTTGTGACAGATTACGACTTTACCTACTACCCCAACCTACAAATCAAAGAAGAGCCAAAATTTAGCAAAGACGGTCTATTTGATGGAAAATGGGAACAGTTTTATGAAGACGGGGAGACCAAAATGACCTTCTCATACGATCGAAATAAAAAAGATCAAATTTGGATGTCTTATTTCCCAGACAATCGAAGAGAAAACTTCACCTTCTATAATCAAGATACTCTTGTGACAGATTACGACTTTAAATACTACGACAATATAAAAATTGTTGAGAACCCAGACTTTTATAGTTACGAATACTACATGAATTTGCAGACAGTCGAAACTCCTCGCTACGATAACATTCAAATTGTCGAAGAGCCTAGCTTTGGTAAAAATGGGCTCTTTGATGGAAAATGGGAATCCTTTTTTGAAAATGGAGACCAATGGAGAACCTTTCACTATGAGGACGGTCTCAAAGTGAAACTATGGTCCGTATTTTATGACTCTACTGGAATGCGTCATTCAGAAACTAACTACGAAAATGATTTGAGGCATGGTCAATACCAGGAATGGTATGAAAACATCGTGATAAGACCTCGTGCAGAGGGTCTATACAAAGAAGGTGTTAAGGATCTATTGTGGACCTTTTGGAACGAGTTTCAGGAAAAGCGTTTCGAGGAATGGAGAGATGGTGTACTCTATGACACGTTTGAATATGAATACTATTCAAATGGTCAGGTTAAAGAGGAACCTTCTTACAAAGATCGAAAAAAACATGGCGACTGGGTTCGATATTTTCCAAATGGAGATGTAATGGGAACGCGAACGTTTGTTGCTGGTCTAAAAGAAGGATTATGGATCGAATATTATAAAAATCCGCCCGGAGAACGTGATGACATCATAGCGTGGAAAGGGAAATACGTTTCCGATAAGAGAGAGGGTAAATGGGAATGGTTTTGGCTCAATCAAGAACGCCAACGAGTGGATAGCTACAAAAAAGGTGAAATGACCTCAGAAAAATGCTTCGAGCGAGACGGAAGCGGTTCTTCTCGAGATTGCTCTGAAGTTCGATATGATGGTACCCGCTAACTTAACGTTGAAAAGTAACGCTTAGCCTCTTCCATAACTTTTCCTGATAGCAGTACAGAAGCAACTACCGTTGGAATGGCCATGACAGCATACATTCCATCTACCACATTTATAACTACTTCAATAGTGATCATTGCCCCCACGACAATTGTAACAATGTAAAAACATCTATAGTAAAAAATACTTTTTGTGCCAAAGAGATAACCGCTGCACTTGCTTCCATAGTAAGAATAGCTCATCATGGTTGACAAACTAAAGGTTAATACGGCAGCTAATAATAGAAATTTTCCAAACCCGCCAAGCTCCTTGATAAACGCGGTTGTTGTCATAGTCACGCCATTAAGACCCTCATCTTGCCATACGCCTGAAGCAAGAATAACCATCGCAGTTATTGTACACACTATTATTGTATCTATAAATGGCTCTATCATAGCCACTAAGCCTTCACGAATAGGTTCTTTAGTTTTCGCTGCACCATGAGCCATATCTGAGGTGCCAAGCCCTGCTTCATTTGAAAACAAAGCTCTTCTTACTCCTGCAATTATTACAGCGCCCACGGCGCCTCCCATTACAGCNTCACCCGTGAAAGCATCGTAAACAATAAGTTTAAATAATGAGGGTATTTCAGATAAGTGATTGAATATTACAAGTAGACCGGAAAAAAGATATAAAACGACCATTATGGGCACCATAAACGAAGCTACTTGTCCTATGCGCTTAATACCTCCAAAAATAACTAAAGCAGTCAAACTGGCCATAATTAGACCCTGAAAAAGGTTACCCATCATCATATCATCATCAAACCAGCCATTAGGAATAAAAACTTGGTTGCGGATTATGTCCGCAAGTTGATTGGATTGAAACATTACAGTACACCCAACGAGACCTGCCATGCTGAACATTATTGAAAGCGGTTTATATTTTGACCCTAATCCATTTTCAATATAGTACATCGGACCGCCTTGTATATTCCCTTGATCATCTGTACCGCGATACAGGACCGCTAAGGTACATGAAAAGAATTTTGTTGACATTCCAACGACAGCNCTCACCCACATCCAAAATAGAGCGCCAGGGCCTCCCATCTGAATGGCAATGGCTACCCCGCTGATATTTCCCAAGCCTACCGTACTAGCAAGTGCGCTTGTGAGCGCTTGAAAATGTGTGATTTCACCTGGGTCGTTGGGGTCATGATAGGACCCAAACAGTATTTTAATACCATGCCGAAAATATTTAAATGGGACAAATCTGCTGTAAAATGAAAAATAAATCCCTCCTCCTAAAAGGATGGTCAGAAGTGGAGGACCCCACATGAAGCCAACAAAAGCTGCAGCAGCCGATTCAAAATATTCAAACAAATTCATTTCATTATCGTAAAAATGTCATGAATTATAGCGAAATTCATGCGTTAATTACTATCTTATTTTAGATGAAAAAGCTAGACATATACATTATTAGACAATTTTTGTCAACTTTAGGAATGACCCTTTTGGGGTTTGTCTCTGTTATTCTTATAGTGGATTTGATAGAAAACCTTGACCGATTCATCGACAATGCTATCCCAGCGAGAATTACCATAAAATACTACATATATGCCATTCCCTGGTTTGTAAATATTGGTCTTCCAATGTCTATGTTAATTTCTACTGTGTTTACTGTTGGCATGCTTGCTAAGCGCAACGAGCTAACCGCAATGAAATCAAACGGTATTAGTCTTTATCGAATTGCTATTCCAGTTGCATCATTAGGATTTATAATCAGTTTAGTTTCTTTTGAACTTGAAAACAGATGGGTAATCAAAGGTAATAAAGTTCGCTACGATATTGAGAGAGAATATATGAAACGTAAAGCGCGAGTACGAACTCAAAAAGAAATTCGAAATATTTTTCTGCAAAAAAATGAGGTAAACCACATTTCGCTTGGAAGCTTTAGAACAGACACAAACTCTGGAAATAAAATAACCTTTCTAGCGCTGGACAAGGGCATGGTAACCAGCAGAATGGATGCAAAAGCAATCAAATGGCTAGACTCTTTATCGGTTTGGAGCGTGACAAATTATTCGATTCGCGATTTTGATAAGAATGGCTCCGTAATGAATACTACGGTTTCNAAAAAGGATACTCTTTTAAATCTAAATTTTTCTCCTGAAGATATTACTCAACAATCAAAAAAACCCGATGAGATGACTTATCAAGATTTGACGACTCGGATAAAACAATTAAAAGAAAACGGCGTAGATACTACTAAGTGGGAAGTTGATAGATATTTTAAAATCTCTTTTGCGTTTACAAATTTTATCATTGTCCTGTTTGGAATTCCGCTGGTTGTTGTTCGACCAAAAGGGGGTCTGTCGTTTGGCGCNGGAATGGGAATATTTGTTATTTTTATATATTATGTTTTTATAAAACTTGGAATGTCAGTTGGATACAGCGGGATAACCACTCCGATGGTAGCAGCTTGGATGGGTAATGTAATATTTTTTATCGGTGGAATTTCATTACTGGCCGTTGTCAGGAAGTGATTCCTCTAAACTTTCAGGAATTGGTGACGGTCCATCCTCAGATTCTTCTTTCTTATCTTTTCTTCCTTTGAAATCTGTCATCGTAAAACCAAGGGAAACATTGAATCCCTTCATCGAGTGCACCCACATTCCACTTTTAAAAGAAAATCCTAGATCAACCATAACTGGACCTCCATGAAAACCTATTCCCATACCAAGTTCCGTTCGATCCATACCTGACCAAGAAAATCCAAGTCGAAGTGGCATCACTGGGTAACGATACAGCTCTGCGGCAATGGCCCACTTCCATCTTGAATTTGCGTACAGTCTATTTTCAAAACCGGTCGTTATATCTGTACTTATCAGCAAGTCATCCCTTTTAAAAGATCCTCCCATCCTGAAAATGGCTGGATAACGTATATTAAAAGGCTTAGGCTTTCCCTCTTCATCCAAATTGTACACAACCTCTGATTTGCTATTAAAGATGCTTCTAGATGACAAATTATCAGCCCGTAAAGAGTCAATCGTATAGGAGTAAACGGCAGCAACTGAATCAGATAAAGCTTTTCCTCCCCATTTTAGATGCCATACATCATCGCTNTTACCAAAATCTCCATCGTCTCCAGCTAGGAGGTCNTTTAAAAATGATGGCTCGTTCCATTTGATGACTCCCAATGCATTAATAAGAGAAACTCCAAAGCGCATCCCATTTATTTCTTTGGTAGCAAGACCAAGATCTACACCCCAGCCTTTTCCTCCAACTCCAGAGCGAATGTAATATCTTCCAGATCCGTGAACTGCAAGAGGTGTGGTTATAAAATCTGCCTTGCTAGAATCAGGATCTATTCCCATGTACAACAACCCCTGCAGAGACTTTAAAGAAATTCCGAGAGCATACGAATCAAATGGAACGGCAAAAGAGAATGCAGTTTCATTAACGGCCATAATTTCATAGTTGAACGTCATATCTATATTTGGATTGTTAGCATTGCCCTCTAAAATAAGTCTAGCCATTCCAGCTGGCATAGTGTATGAACTAAAATACATTAAGTTTGANGTGATGGCCATATTACCAGACGCAAAATTAACTGCAGGCAGCGCAGCTTGGCCGTTCATTCTGAACGATAGCCCATCAGAATTTTCAAGTCTGTTTAGAATGAAAGTTTTTTCTTCGCTGTCTAAAGTATCACCACTTAGCCAATTTAATCCCGCAATTGACAAATAATTATTTGAGAGCCCCAAGTTTATTCCACCAATTTGCATCATAAATGGCCTTTCACGCTGGAATGCAATTAACGCTGGATTGTAACCCACTGCATAAATNCCATCTGCAATTGTTGTTGTTGCNCCTGCTAAAGCAACTGTTCTAGGGTCGCTTTTTTGACCTAGGGAAATTGTGAGCATTATCAAAATAATTAAAATTCTGCGCATTATTCTCTAGAGATCGTTTTAAGTNTTATTTTTGCATTGCCCGTTTCAGGGATTTGGGATTGACTTTTATCTGAAATAGAAAAATACCAACCGGACATGTCTCGGGTTTTACCATCGGTTGATTTAACTCGAATTCTAACGCTGTCTTTTTGCGTCGCGCTAAGAGAATTTATACCCGATGTGGCGCTTGGTGTCCACAAAAATGAATCCACATTTGTAATTTCTTTTGCTATTTCTATCCAATCCTCATCCTTATTGATATCAGGGTTTCCTCCCGCATAGTAGGACAGGTCTATCTTGGAAATAGAACCATAGGTTTTCCACTTCAGGGTTGTTTCATTATCCTTGAGAATGTTTTCTCCTCCATTGGGATATCTAACTACAATTTCGTTTGGTGCAGGATCTGTCATACCTGTAGAGCTTAGTGTGAACGTTACGCTTGAATTGATATCTAAATAGTCACCTGTAGTTAAATACACTCTCTTACCATCTGATCCTTTCAGATAAAATCGGGGCGCCATGTAAGGTTGACCAGGATCTGTCATTAGCCTGACACGCTCTTTGGACAGAGGGCTTGAATAAGTAGTCACTCCTGCCTCGCGAACCTGTCCAGCGTGAACGCCACTACTGGTCACACTATGTAAACTTTTTGGCTCGGGCAGCGGAATTTTGATCAATGTGTCGACATAAGATACTACAGTATCTGCGCCCGCTGAACTTTTTATCAAGTAACTTACATTATTCACGCATTCAGAGAAATCTGTCATCACATCAAAAATAAATATAGAACTTGTCTCAGGATTCAAACTGTCACATTGTGTAACTCTAAAGACACTATCAGATGGAAGCCAATTGTTCTTAACTACTAAAGAGTCTTTGAAGTCCCTTAAGGCNGATAAAGTGGTGTCAAGGGGAAAAAATTCAAGATTTGACATTAAGATAGATAGGTCTCCCGCGATTGGTATTTTGTTTTCAATTGAAAAGAAGACACTAGCTGACTGTAAAGTTGAGCGTATTCGATTACGATTTTTATAATTCATCTCTTGAACTGGGGTATTCGTAACAGATATAAATGTCATCGGTTCCATCACCACCTCAAATGGGGCTAGCATTCTGTATTTTCCACCAATACTCATACCACCTTCAAGTGTACCTCTTCCATCAATTCGAGCTCGCGATTTTACAGTAAAAGTGGTAGGGTTTGATGACATTAGCTCGACTATTGTTGCTTCATTNTTGTTTACTGAGACCGTAGTACTGTCATAGTATTGTCTTGATGCAGGTGCTTTGTATTTCAGAGTTGTTGTGCCAAGTTCGCTTAAGCGGACAATTGTTTTGGATGTATCTCCTCCTTGCGTTGGGCTTGCTAAAGTTGACAAAGCGTTCACCTTAGACGTGTCACCTGCTTGATTGACGCCTACCATGTCAAAATCTAAAACAACTGGCAATCTTATTCCGTTAAACATTTCAATTTCAAGTTTTGTGTCAACAAACTTCATACCTGAAAAACCCAACGGCATACCAGTAATGCTAAATTCTGTGGGAGGGAATTCCTGAACAATTTCTGCTTCTAAAGATTTAAAATCAAAACCTTTCACTCCTCCTTTAAAACCCATTGGACCTAATTTTTCATCGTTCAGAGGTATTCTTGCGGTTTGTGCAGGTATTCTTGCAGATATATCAATTAAAAGCTTTGAAATAATAGAATCGCTACCTGCTGGATTTATAAAATCATATCCGTTAANATCAAAGTTTTTTGTAATAACCTTTTCATTGTCGACCACCGTATCGATTTTGACTTGAGGAGAAAAATTTCTAAAATCCATAGAAAAATTGACGTCCATAGGGTATTTGCTAAAGATGCTGTCAATTTTTATTATATTGTATTCACCTTTACCAGGATTTTTAAACTTTCCAGAATAAATCGGTGGATTGTTAGGAAAATCAAAATCGGAAATATTNATATCTAAATCTTTTTGAGTTATCTCAACTTCAGCAAAACCAAAAATCAGGTCTCCATCAATGTTAATTTTAACATTTAAGGGGTCCTCTTTATTAATAGTTACTTCACTTCCATAGTTTGACCACCCCTGAGGAGTTGAATTGAATGACCTAATAATACCTGATTGACCGACCCCTGCATTTAGGGCACCTATTGCTACAACAGATCCATTGGAGTTCAACGCAACTGACGTNCCAAATTGATCATTTGATGCGTCACCATAAAGAGTGGTACCTACAAGACTCCAATCTCCTCCACTCAATTTATATATTCTTACATTTCCTGAATTGGTACTTGAATCATCATTTTTTGGACCGCCAATAGCAATAATGTCACCATCAGAGCTTATTGATAAATGAGAATTATTGGATAAATCTCCCTCTTTTTGCAAGTCACCTTGCTGATTCCCGTTGATTGAGCTACCAAGANCTGACCAATTGTTGTCATTAACATACTTAAAGACTCTTACTTGTCCCTTAGCATTGTCATGTCCTGGAGCGCTTACTGCTACTGTATCACCAGATGCGCTCATTGCAACGGCTGAACCAAATTCGGCCTCGCCACTTTGTCCCCTTCCATAAAGTATACCGATTTTAGACCAATCATTATTTTTAAATTCATAAACTTTTACAGCACCTGTTTTTGGTCCTAATTCAGAATAATATCTGGAACCTACGGCTATTTTATTTCCATTTTTATTTATATCGACAGAATAACCTAATTGCTCATTTTGAGCCTCACCATTAATTTTACTTCCATAAGAATTCCATGTACCTCCTGAGTATTGAAAAACATTTACTGATCCTGAGAAAATGCCATTTGTTTTGTCTCCATGCGCGCCAACGATCAGCTTAGNTCCATCCTGGTTTAATGAAACTGACATGCCAAAGTAATTATCACCAGCCTGTCCTTCTATTTTTGANCCAACAAGGGTCCATGTATTNCCAACCAAATCGTAGATAGACACGCTGCCCGATTCTGATCCATTTGGATCATCGTAAAACGCGCCTATTGCTANCCGATCACCGGAACCATTGAGTGAAACAGAATTTCCAAAATATGAATTTGCAGGTCCTGTGATAGTCTGCCCAAGTTGAGTCCATACATTCCCGTCACCTGAATATACTCTAACCAACTCTCCATTAATTGAACCTATTGCTAATCTATCACCATTGTCATTAAGCGAAATTGAATATCCAACTTCTTCGTTCGCAATGGCTCCTGCAATATCTGTATCGGAAGCATTAAAATTATTTAATTTTTCAATATCTGCTGATAAGCGAATTGCAAGTTTGTTACCAACAATGCTATCATTTAAAACAGTGGTAATTGAAGAGGATTTAGAACTTTTAGTTAAACTATTTGTATCATTGTGATCAGCCAAGGTCATTTCTTGACTGTTTATTTCTGATATCAATTTAGAGCTAGAGGAATTGATTTTAGTTGGTAAACCATCATTTTCGAATGAAGAGATAAATGAACTATTNGTCACTAAAACGAACCCATTTATCTTTTCAACAAAATCCAACTCAGCAGGAATTGTTACCGATGGTAAGTTTATTTCAAAATCAGGAATTTTAAATTCGTCCACCAACCTATTCCATTCTGTTCTGGAAATTTTTCTATCTTTAGTTCTTGCTGCCGAAACAAATTTATCTCCATTTACGTCAGTGATTTGTGAAGTCGTAAGTGGAACAATTATTTGTCCACTGCTTAATCCAGGAAGAGCACTAAGCGATATAGATTCAATCTTACCCAAAGCTGGAAATTGTGGTAGAGAAACAGAAGGAAGATTGAGATTAAGCGGTATTTCTAATACATCAGATCCAATAGCTGTATCCGGGAAAACTCCTTCAAACATTAATTGCATACCTAAAGAGTCTGGGGTTGAAAATATTTGCTTATTGTCAACCATTCCTTCGAGGGAATATTTTTGCTGAACCAGTGGAAACATTAAGTCAAAATACCAAGTGGGCATTTTAAATGAAGCTGGGCCTTTGAAGTCACAGCTTGTAAAAAACATTAAAAAAATGGCAAAAATTGCTTTTAAAATTTTCGATGCTCTTAAAGATTTGCTTAGCTTAATCATATTTCATTTAAGATATATTAATCACACATTGGAAATTCGATTAAAGTTGGCTTGTTTTCCATAAAAAAAAGCCCCGAATTTCGGGGCTTTTATATGTGCTAAAAAGAATGATTAGTATCTATACTCATCAGACTTGAATGGTCCTTCAGTGTTAACGCCAATGTAGTCGGCCTGATCTTCTCTTAACTCAGTTAATTCTACACTAAGCTTATCAAGATGCAAGCGCGCAACTTTTTCATCCAATACTTTTGGAAGTAAATACACATCGTTATCGTATTTTTCACTATTTTTCCATAGTTCAATTTGGGCTAGAGTTTGATTCGCAAATGAAGTGCTCATAACAAATGATGGGTGACCAGTCGCGCAGCCAAGATTAACTAAACGTCCTTCTGCCAACACAATTACATCTTTTCCTTTGAGATTATAAATGTCTACCTGCGGCTTTATTGTATCTTTNGTTTCACCATAATTGTTATTCAACCATGCCATGTCAATTTCATTGTCAAAATGACCTATGTTACACACTATGGTTTTGTCTTTCATTGCTTCAAAGTGCTCACCCCTAACAATGTCTTTGTTGCCTGTTGCTGTTACAACAATATCTGACTCTGGAATAGCGGTCTCTAATTTTTTTACTTCGAACCCATCCATTGATGCCTGAAGAGCACAAATAGGATCAATCTCAGTAACGATTACTCGAGCCCCTGCTCCTCTAAGTGATGCCGCAGAACCCTTGCCAACATCACCATAACCGGCCACTACGGCAACTTTTCCAGCCATCATTATGTCAGTTGATCTCCTAATAGCGTCAACCAATGATTCTTGGCAACCATATTTGTTGTCAAATTTTGACTTAGTTACCGAATCATTAACATTAATAGCTGGTAAAGTAAGCGACCCATTCTTAACTCTTTCATATAAGCGAAGTACTCCTGTAGTGGTCTCTTCAGACAATCCTTTAATATTAGAAACGAGCTCAGGATAGTTATCTAATACCATATTAGTTAAATCTCCTCCATCGTCAAGAATCATATTAAGCGGTTTTCCATCCTTAAATGCATAGATAGTTTGTTCAATGCACCAATCGAATTCTTCCTCATTCATACCCTTCCAAGCAAAGACTGGGATTCCAGTTTCAGCGATGGCGGCAGCTGCATGATCTTGAGTTGAAAAAATATTGCAAGAAGACCAGGAAACCTCAGCACCGAGCTCGACCAGAGTTTCTATTAAAACAGCTGTTTGAATGGTCATGTGAAGACAGCCAGCTACTCTGGCACCAGCGAGTGGTTTGGATTCTCTGA
This sequence comes from Fidelibacterota bacterium, assembly GCA_002724735.1. Taxonomy (GTDB): domain Bacteria; phylum Fidelibacterota; class Marinisomatia; order Marinisomatales; family TCS55; genus TMED108. Next base: position 12,319 of record PBPT01000030.1, read on the forward strand.
ACTCCTCGCGTAAAGCCATCAATCCTGGCATTTCAGCTTCTGCTAAAGAGATCTCTTTTCTTCCCCAATCAGCAAGACTCATGTCTTTTACTTTATAGGGTAAAACATCTTGTTGTGTCTTTTCTGCTAGAGACATATCAATTCCTTGTGTTTGCTTTTTTTTGTAACGCTTCAACCATGTCAGTTCGTTCCCAAGTAAATAAATTATTTTCTCTTCCAAAATGTCCATATGCAGCGGTTTGACGATATCTGGGATATTTTAGTTGAAGGTGGTTGATTATTCCTGCTGGTTTTAGTGGAAAAACAGACTGGGCTAGTTTTGTTAAATTTTCATCTGAATGCTCACTAGTTCCAAAAGATTTCACATAAAACGATGTTGGCTCAGCAACACCAATACTATAAGAAAATTGCACTTCACATTTATTCGCTAATTCAGCTGCTACAATGTTTTTGGCAATGTAACGAGCCATATAAGCTGCTGACCTGTCAACTTTTGATGGATCTTTTCCTGAAAACGCACCACCTCCATGAGGAGCATATCCACCATATGTGTCAACAATAATTTTCCTTCCAGTTAATCCTGTATCTGCTTCCGGTCCACCGAAAACAAAACGACCCGTACCATTTACAATAAAATCTTCGCTATATGGTAATCCACAAGTATCTAATATTGGCTTTATTACTTTATCAATAATTTCTTTTTCAACAAAGCTATGCTCTTCTTTTTCATTGCTAAATTTGCTCAACATATCATCATGCTGAGTAGCTATAACAACCTTACTAATTGAAACAGGCATATCATCATGGTAAAGCACAGATACTTGAGATTTGCTATCCGGTCTTAACCAAGGAACAACACCGCTTTTCCTAAGTTCGGTCATTTTTTCAACTAATCTATGTGATAAATGAATTGGTAAAGGCATTAGTTCGTCTGTTTCATTGCACGCAAATCCAAACATCAGTCCTTGATCTCCAGCGCCTTGCTCTTCATGCAATCCATCACCTTCATTGACACCTTGTGCTATTTCAGGACTTTGTTTATCNAGCATAGATATAACCTTAACGGTATTGCAATCCATTCCAAATGCAGGGTCATTGTAACCAATTTCATTTAATGTTGTTTTAACAATTTTTTCTACATCAATAGATCCAGAAGAAGTGACTTCACCTGACACAAAAACAGTTCCTGTGGTTGCCATAGTTTCACACGCAACCCGAGAGGTTGGGTCTTGAGAAAGGTATTCATCTAATATGGCATCCGATAATGCATCACAAACCTTATCAGGATGACCTTCTGATACTGACTCAGATGTAAATGTATATNTATTCATATNTTCNTATAAACCTTNAAATCGAGGAGGAACCTACATCATTTTTTTAGAAAACTTTACTATAATTTTGGGCCCGCATTTAATATTTTGTCATCATCAATATTGAATTTTTTAAAGTTGTCTTGAAATTTTTTGACTAACCCTTCGGCGACTGCTTTGTATTCTTTTTCACTTGACCAAGCTCTTGAGGACAAAAGAGTTTCAGGACCTAAATCATCAAGGGAGGTTGGAATTTCAACTCCGAAGTAGGGGTCAGTTTCAAAATCAGTATCATTTATTGTTCCATCTAAAATAGCATAGATTATCTTACGAGTGATAGGAAGCGAAATTCTTTTTGCTCCAGATTGAGCGTTGGCACCCACCCAACCAGTATTTACTAAATAGGTTGGTACGTTATGCTCATTTATTTTTTCTCTTAGAAGTTCTGCATATTTTAGCGGATGCAAAGTAAGAAATGGTCCACCAAAACAGGGTGAAAATGTAGCAGTTGGCTCTGTTACTCCTCTTTCCGTTCCTGCAACCTTTGCAGTATATCCACTGATGAAATGATACATGGCTTGTTCAGGAGAGAGTTTTGATACCGGAGGGATTACACCATAGGCATCGCAAGTTAAAAATATTATTGTCTCTGGATGACCGCTAATAGCGGGACGACCTTTTGCAAACACTGAATTTTCAATAAAATTGAGAGGGTACGAAACGCGTGTGTTTTCAGTTTTTGAATTGTCGCTATAGTCTACGACTCTGGTATGGGGATCATAAACTACNTTTTCAAGCAATGCTCCGTGTCTTATAGCATTGTAAATATCTGGCTCTTCTTCAGGGTCAAGGTTAATAGTTTTTGCATAACAGCCACCCTCAAAATTAAAAATTCCATCGTTGGACCAGCCATGCTCATCATCACCAATCAATGGTCTCTTAGGATCTGTTGAAAGAGTGGTTTTTCCTGTTCCGCTCAAGCCAAAAAATATTGCCGAATTAGTTCCATCCTCATCAACATTTGCTGAGCAGTGCATTGAAAGAACTCCTTTCTGTGGAAGTACGTAATGCAAAACNGAGAAGATTCCTTTTTTCATCTCTCCTCCNTACTCAGTTCCACCAATAATGGCTATTTTTTTCGCAAGGTGAAAAATAATAAATGTCTCTGAATTCATTCCATGCTGTTTGAATGCTTTATTTTGCACACTTGATGCGTTTATAATTGTAAAATCTGGAGAAAAGTCTTTCAATTCTTCTTTTTCAGGACGAATAAACATGTTGTTTACAAAATGCGCTTGCCACGCACGCTTAGCAATTATTCTAATATTTATGTTGTGTGAAGGATCAAAGCCAGCAAATCCATCAAATAAATACGTTTTCGAATTATCTAAATTGTAATAATCGATTACACTTTTGTATAACTCATCAAATATTTTTTCATCTATTTTTTTATTTACAGAGCCCCACCATATCTTGTCTGATGANCTAGGTTCATCAACAATGTATTTATCTTTGGGGGATCGGCCAGTGAATTTTCCAGTATCAACAATNGTTGCTCCCCTNGGGCCGATAATACCCTCNCCATTTTTAACGGTTTCCTCAATTAAACTTTCAACTGAAAGATTTCTATNTACTTCATTTATATTATTTAAACCCAACTTATCAAGGTTTAATTGTCTTCCNGTAGTAATCATAATACTTCCTATTTTGCCCCATGGGGNTGTGATTGTTTATATATTTCTCTCATTCTCTCTGGCTTAACGTGCGTATAAATTTGCGTTGAAGATAAATTTGAATGTCCCAACAAATCGCCAACTGCACGTATATCTGCACCTTTATTCATTAAGTGTGTAGCAAATGAATGTCTAAGTATATGCGGTCCTAACCTTTTTCCCTCAGCAACTAATTTAATGTAATTACTGACTCTTCTTTGAATAGTTCTTTTTGGAACACGTTGATTTTTACTNTTCACAAACAACGGAGTTCCCTNAAAGCNAGANTNTAGAGCTAAAGCTCTTTTTTTTAAGTAATTTTCAATGCAAAATTTCGCTCTTTTTCCAAATGGAATCAAACGATCTTTATTTCCCTTTCCAACTACCTTTATTAAATAATCTTTTGTATTTATTGAACCAATATCAAGGTTAATAAGTTCGCTCAATCTCATGCCTGTCGAGTAAAAAAGCTCTATGATTGCTCTATCTCTTAATCCTTTTACGGTATCAGTATCAGGTTGATTCATTAGTTCGTCAATTATTTTTTCATCTATAAAATTTGGTAATTCTTTGGATAGTTTTGGAGACTGTAAAAAAAGTGAGGGATTCTTATCAATGAATTCAATATTAATTAAATATTTATAAAAAGATTTGATACTAGCTAGTCGTCTGGCCACAGTCTTCTTTGTAAGACCTAAATCGTATTGATTAGATAAAAAGTCTCTAATATCTGACTTGGTAGCCTGTTGAACCCTGACAGACTTTTCTGTAAGAAATTCAATGAATTTTTGGATATCATATTGATATGCTTTTATTGTGTGCAATGAAAAATTCTTCTCTTTGGAAAGAAACTTCAAAAATGAAACAAAAATTGGGAGAGATTTAGTCATGAATATTTCCAAGATTTTTTTTCAACATCTTTAGATCTTTTGGCAATTTAGCAGTAACAGTCATTTGTTTTTTTATCTTGGGGTGTGTAAATGTGATTTGTTCAGCATGAAGCGCGTGTCTTCTAAAGCTTTGCAAAAGTTTGAGTAATTTTTTTGAGACCTCCGGTATGTAGCCCCTTGACCTGCTTATACCTCCTCCATATTTTTCATCTCCAAAAATTGGATTTCCAATACTTGAAGAATGAACACGTATCTGATGAGTCCTTCCTGTTTCTGGATAAAAACTAACTTCGCTTGCATAGTGTCCCAGTAAATTTGATTGAAATAATGTTTTAGCTTCCTTGCCCTTGCTATCAACTACATAGGAAGTTGGATCTTTTTTTCCGCGAGCAATTGGTGCATCGATCTCGCCTTTTTCATTTCTAAACTCACCCCAAGCAATAGCATAATATTTTTTCTTAATTAATCTTCTTTCGAATTGTTTTGAAAGATTTGCATGAGCGCTATTGTTTTTTGCAATTAAAATTGCACCGGACGTATCTTTGTCAAGTCTATGAACTATGCCGGGACGAAAATTACCATTAACATCAGATAATTTATTAAAATGAAACAATAGTCCATTTGCAAGTGTACCATTTGGCTTACCAGCCCCTGGGTGAACTGTAATTCCAGCCTGTTTATTCAAAGCAATTATTTCATCATCTTCAAAAAGGACTTCAAGAGGAATATTCTCGGGATTCAAATCCAAAGAATCACCATTAATCGGAAGTATTGAGTAAGACACATTTTCTGTTCCCTCAAGTTGAAAGCTCGGTTTAGCAATAACCCCATTAACCAAAACCAATCCCTGAGAAATCATTTTTTTTACTTTGGTTCTGCTTACTCCTTTAGTTTGCTTTGCTAGAAAGGCATCTAGCCTTTCTCCTTTACCAAGCTCAGCAGATATGTTGAATGATTTCAAGCTGAAATTTGCTCCCGCTTCTTTTCAAAAAAAATGTTATCAATCAAAACCATTATCATACCAATTGTTACATAAGAATCTGCAAAATTGAAGACGTACCAGCGAAAATCCCCTATCATAAAATCAAGAAAATCAATGACCTCTCCTAAAAAAATTCTATCAATGAGATTGCCAAACGCACCGGCAATGATTAAAGCTAATCCCAACCTAGGAATTATTGAATGATCTTTTAAGGACCATAAATACCATAATAGAAAAATTGTTAAAAGGATTGAGACTGCTGTAAAAATATAATAACCAAAAGGAAAATTTATTCCAAAAGCCATGCCATCATTTGTTATGTAAGTAAAATGAAGAAAATTTTCAATTACAGGTATTGACTCATAAAGCGACATTGTGTTTACAACAATACGTTTGGAGACTTGGTCTGCAAGTACCAATACGGCGCTTACAAACAAAACTTTCATGCTAAACCAAGCTTTTCTTTTTCTTTACATCTAACACATTTGGTAGCATTTGGAACTTCTAGCATCCTTTCTTCAGGAATTAGTCCGTTACAAATTTTACAAACTCCAAAACTACCCTCATCAATTCTTTCAAGAGCAACTTTCAAATTTTTAAAGTAATCACTTTCTCTATTCATCAACATAAAGCTCTTTTCTTGTTCATGCGAATCTGTTCCTGCGTCAGCCATGTGAACACTGAAAATTGAATCAGGAGTAACGCCTCCCTGTTTATTAGAACCTGAACCAATACCTTCTTTAATTGTTTCTATTTCCTCAGAAGCTGAACCCATTTTTTCTTGAATAGCTTTCTTAAATTTTTCTAGCTTTGCTTTTGAATATTTATTTGGCAATTTAATTTCCTTTCGATTTTACTCTTTCTAAACCAAAAGTGAAGCTCTGACCCTCTAATTTCACAGATCCAGAGAATTCACCCCCTTTAGGAGATTCAATAATTTCTAGAGCCAATACCTCACTCATAAATAAACCCTTAAACTCAATCAATGAGTCCTGAACGATACCATCAAGGACAGTGTAAATCTTTATACGATCCTCGACAGCAAAATTAGCATCTTTTCGTAAAGTTTGCACCTGTCTAATTAAATCTCTAACCACTCCCTCTTTTCTTAAGGTATCAGTTATATTTTTATCAAGACCAACAGCTATTGTATCGTCCCCTGAGCTCGTCCATCCTTTCACAGGTTCCTGGCTTATGAGCAAATCTTCGCGTAAAATAAATATTTTATCGTTTATTTTGTACTTTTTGTAGTTTCGTATTTCGTTCAATAGATTCTTATCTTTGAGTGAATTAAGCGTATCAATAATTAGTTTGGTATCGCTACCATATTTCTGACCAAGAACTGGAAGATTTGGCTTAACTTTATATAAAACAATTTCAGATTCAGAATCTGATCTTTGAATAGACTTTACGTTTAACTCTTCCATGATTACATCTTTTTCTAACATGATAAAATCTGCAATGGAATCTTCCTTAACGCTAAACTTAAGTGTATTTAATGGCTGCCTGATCCTGATATTGGCTTTATTTCGCGCGGATCTTCCTAACTCAACAACTTTTCTTAAAGCTCCAACTTGGCTTTCAAGTTCTTTGTCAATAAATGATGAGCTTGCCTTAGGATAGTCGCACAAGTGTACGCTCTCTGGTGCTTGTTTTAATACTTTACTTACAAGGTTTTGATAAATTTCTTCAGTTACAAAAGGAAGAACGGGAGCAATTACTTTAATGGTACCAACCAGAACATCGTACAGAACTGCATAAGCAGTCATTTTATCACTGTCGTCTTCAGTTTTCCAGAAACGCCTTCTATTTCTGCGAATATACCAATTAGATAAATCATCTAAAAAGTTGTCAAAATTTTTCATAGCTTTATCAACACGGAACTCATCCAGGCAAGATCTTGAATCAGCTATTAACGTATGTAACTTTGATAGGATCCACCTATCCATCACATTCAATTCATTAAAGTTGTAGCTAGTTTTGTTGGGGTCAAAGCCATCAACAGATGCATAAGTTGCAAAAAATGAATATGAGTTCCAGAGCTGGATTAATTTTCTTCGAACCTCGTTACCATATTCATACCCAAAAAGAAGATTGTGCTCAGGGTTTTGGGAAGCATACATCCACCTCATTACGTCAACTCCCATTTTTTCAGCAGCATCGTCAAACCATATAGCGTTCCCCCAAGATTTATGCATATCTCTTCCATCTTCAGCTTTTACAAGTGCATGACCTAATAAATTCTTAAAAGGGGGGCTATTTTCTAGTTTTGCTGACATAGCAAGAAGCGAGTAAAACCAATTTCTAAATTGACCTGGAAAAGACTCAACTACAAAATCGCCAGGAAACCATTTCTTCCAATATTTCCTGTCATTTTTATAATTAAGCGTTGAAAATGGAACAATTCCAGCATCCAACCATGGGTTTCCTACGTCCTGGACTCGAGTACCAATTAAATTAGTTTCTGGATGTTTAATTTTTATTTTGTCAATCCAAGGACGGTGAGGGCTGTTACCTTCAAACTCGTTCCAGCCTTCAACTGATAATTTTTTCAATTCTTCTTTGGATCCAACTACATAAAACGAACCATCTTCAAACTCCCAAATCGGTAGGGCAAGTCCCCAAAATCTTTTTTTAGAAATCATCCAATCACCCATTGAGTTAAGCCATTCTTTTTCACGATCAGCGCCCCAATCTGGAATCCAATTTATTTTATCAACTAAGCTGATAATATCATCTCTCCAGTCCATATTGATATACCATTCGTCAACCAGTCTGTACACCAGTTCATCACCTGATCTCCAACAATGTGGATATATGTGAGGATAATCCTCAACATAGATTAAAAAATTTTTCTTTTTAAGGTAGCTAATGATGGCATCAATAGTTCTAGAATCGGTGGCTTTTTTACCTGAAAGCCAGCCAAATTTATCAGTAAAGTTTGACTCTTCATCTAATGGAGCAATGCTTACCATATTCAATTTTTTTCCAACTTTATGATCAATATCTCCACAACCTGGAGCCATATGAACAATGCCTGTACCCTCACCGCTAACGACAATATCGTTACCTAAATTATCTTTACCTGGATCCACAACTTGATGCTGACTAATNCCACTTTGACCCTTGTCAGCTAAAGAGTTATTGCTAATGGGATATCCACCAGGTATGGATTGAGCTTCAAGATCATCAAACGGCCCAATATATTCCCAACCAACCATATCGCTTCCTTTAACTTTTCCAATGATTTCAAAACCACCCTTTTCTTTAAAAATCTGCGCTATGGTTTTGAGCTTTGGAAGGCCATCGATCCACTGTTTTTTTTCTTTGAATTGCTTTTCAAGTCTTGCAAAGTTGAGATTGTCTTCAGCTAAATAATATATAGATCCATCTGAGGCTTTGAGCTGAATGTATTCTAAATTTCCATTTATACCTGCTATAACGTTTGATGTNAGTGTCCAGGGAGTTGTTGTCCAAACAAGTAAGTATTCNTCGTTGCGATCTTTGAGGGGAAACCTAACAAAAACCGATTTGTGTGATACGAGTTTTCTACCCTCAATAATTTCCATTTGAGAATAAGATGTGCCAGATCTTCCTGACCATGGAACCACATCAGATCCGCGATAAATCTTACCCTCAACAAAAAGCTGTTTTAAAAATGACCAAATTGTGTAATTATTTTCATCAGACATTGTAAAGTACGAGTTGTCCCAATCCATCCAATAGCCCAATCGTTTAGATTGTTCAGTTTGAATTTTAGAATACTTTTCAACTCGCTCTTTGCATAGCTTTACAAATTTCTCTATGCCATAATCTTCAATATCTTTTTTTGATTTAAAACCTAGTTCTTTTTCAACTTCTACTTCAACCCACAACCCCTGACAATCAAAACCTTGCTGATAACGAAGATCGTANCCATCCATAGCTTTGTATCTATTATAAAGATCTTTTAAGGTTCTTCCCCAAGCATGATGTACTCCCATAGGATTATTGGCAGTGATTGGACCATCAATAAAAGACCATGTATCATTGTTCGAATTCAGAGATCTTCTTTTATTGAAAATGGATTGAGACTTCCAAAATTCAAGGATTTTGTGCTCAACTTTCACGAAGTCCACCTTTGACTCAACTCGTTTAATCATAATGCTTAATAAATTGTCCTAAGTAGTCTAAAAAATTACCCTTTTCATTTAGGACAACAAAGAGGAAAACGCGCATGCGCGTTTANTGGGAAGCTAACAAAAATCTATTATTTTTCTTTTAAATCAAGAGTGACGTATTGGGCGTTGCCATTTCTTTTGATATGCAACATAAGCATACCTCTGCGTTTGGAATTTCGAACTAGGTCGCTAAATTGTTTGATCGTGGAACATTTTCTGGATCCAACTCTTGTAATAAGATCGCCAACTTGAATACCTGCTTCATCTGCTGGCGTGTTGCGAAATATTTGAGTAACCAGGACACCTGTATCCTTGTCTTTTAAACTAAATTCTTGACGATTCATTTTATCTAAACTACTCACTTCGATACCAAGTTCGTTAGCTTCTTCAGTTTGAGTGTTTATAGCAAGCTCGTCATCGCTGGGCATTTTGGCAAGTTTGACTCTGAAAGATTTTTTCTTACCATTTCGTATCAAACTTAAATTGTAAAATTTATCAGGCTTTGAGGACGAAACATTGTTTCTTAAATGGTCGACGCTTTCTATGTCAATTCCATTGAACTCAGTAATTACGTCTCCTGTTTCAATACCGGCTTTATCAGCGGGTCCATCTTCGATTACGCTTGCAACAAGGGCACCACTGCGAGATTTTAAGTCTAATGCTTTGGCAGCGGTATCATTGATAGGTTGGATTTGAACTCCAATATATGACCTAACAACTTCACCATAATTAATTAGATCAGACATTACTTTTTTAACCATGTTTGATGGTATTGCAAAACCAACACCCTGATTACCTCTATCGTAATATCCATTGGAGTAAATCGCAGTATTTATTCCGATCAAATCTCCTCTAGAATTCAAAAGAGCTCCTCCACTATTGCCAGGATTAATGGCAGCATCGGTTTGAATAAAATCTTCGTAGATATCACCTTGGATGATGTTTCCTCTTCCTTTGGCTGAAACAATTCCAGCGGTTACTGTATGGCTTAAATTTGCTGAAAAAGGACTTCCAACAGCTATAACCCATTCTCCTACACGAAGCTTATCCGAATCACCTAGAATAATATCTTTTAGATCTGGTGCTTTTATTTGAATTACTGCAAGGTCTGACTTTGGATCTTTGCCTATTACAGTGGCTTCGTATTCAGATTTATCAAGCAATCTAACCGTAATTTCATCAACATCTTCGACAACATGGTTGTTGGTAATGATGTATCCCTTTTTTGCATCCACTATAACGCCAGAACCCAGAGCAGATGTTTTATAATCCCTTTGCCTAGGTTGATTAAAATAAAAACGAAAAAGATCTTCTTGTGGTGAATTGCGATTCGACTGGCTAAGGTCTATTCTCTTTTCTGTAAGAATCGTGACGACAGCAGGATTCGCCTTTTCAGCGATATTAGCAAATTGATCGCTAAATTGTTTGATAAACGCGCTTTGACCAAAAAGAGTTGAAACAAAGATTGCTGTAAATAAGAACTTTTTCATAAAATTTTCCGTTTTTTTATTTTCAATGCCGACTAAGCTTGAAGGTTCCAAAATTTACAAATAAGGCTTTAGGTCCTCATAAAAAACAGATTCAGGCCTTGGCCCTAAATATCCTCTAACGATGTAACCCTCCCGATCAATGATTAATGTAGTGGGTACCCCAGTTAATGGCCTTCCAATGGTTTGGCCATAATCTATCATAACCATTTGGGTTTCAAAGCCATGAATATCTTTTAAAATGAGATATTCCATATCCCATTTTTTCATAAATTTTTTCAAATATTTGTCAGAGTCTGGGGTTCCAGATCTTGGAATGGTAATTCCTACTATTTCGAGACCTTTGTTTTTGTATTTAGAATACAATTTGTTTAAGTCTGGAATTTCTTTGAGGCAGGGGCCGCACCACGTACCCCAAAAGTTCAGTAGCACTACCTTGCCTTTTAAATCGCTTAGCTTAACAAATTCACCTTTGACTGTTCGTAATTCGAAGTCAGGTGCCTTGATAGCATAATCTGGTCTTTTTGGCTGTTTTTTAGGCTGTTCTTGCCCTACCAGTTCTTGAGGATCGTTTAACTCTTGGATAGATTGTTTGCTCTGACAACTAAAAACAGAAAGAGTGCTAGTCATAATTAAAATGTTAAAAAGCCTCATAATGTTGAACCCTCCAGTCCAGCGTCCAAGAAGTCGATGAATTCATTTAAATTTCTGGTCATACCTGGGAATGTACTAATTATTTCATCATTTGGACTTAAAATAACATAATATGGCAGAGCAGCGGTACCAAAACGTTCAATTTCATAAAGTTGATTTTCTTTATGCTTTGGACCTCCATCAGTATAAAGCTGCACAAGATTCATCTGTTTAAATCTCTCTTTTATTTCAGGCTCAATGAACATATTTACCTCCATCCATCTGCAATTGGTGCATGTATATCCTGTGAAATCTACGAAAATAGGCTGGTTATTATCTTTTGCAACTGAAAAAGCCTTCTCAAGATCCTTATACCACGTTAAGCCTTCTTGGTAGGAATACCCACCTGATTTACCTGATGCTGAAGTGCTCAATTGGGGAGGAAGATAAGAATAAATCAAACCGTGGATTCTCTGGCCAAATAATCCTGATGCCAAGTATAATCCAAATGTCAAAAATAATACACTCATAGTCAAACGTGCAGCGCTTAAAAATTCAACTACGGAATCATGTGGAAACCTTATTTGACCAAGGAGATATACGCCACACAAAATCATCAATACAGACCAAATTGCTAATACTATATTGTGAGAAAAGAATCCCCACTGCCAAACCAAATCACTATTGCTTAAAAATTTAAAGGCTGCTGCTAGTTCTAAAAATCCCATCACAACTTTCGTTGAATTTAACCAACTTCCAGACTTTGGTAGGTTTGATAAATACTGAGGAAATAACGCTAAAAAGAAAAAGGGCGACGCAAACGCAGCGCTAAAAACAATCATGCCGACCATCGGCCAAAACCATTGGCCTTGAGAAGCTGCTACCAATAACAATCCAACAAACTGCACTGTGCAGGTAAAACTAGTGAGAGTGAAAGTGACGGCCATGAATATTGTTCCAACATTTCCATCTCTACTCTCTTGCCTCAAGGAAAATTGCTTTATGCTTTCAGGTAGGTCAATTTCATACATACCAAACAGCGAAAATGAAAAATATATGAATAAACCCGCAATGAAAAGGTTAACCCATGGATTAGCAGCCAATTGATTCGCACCTGAAGCACCAAGGGTTAAAGCTAAAACCAATCCTAATATTGAAAAGGTTGCGACAATTCCTAGGGTATAGATCAGAGCATTTGATAAGGGATTTCCTTTCTTAGTCTCACCTCTTTTGATAAAGAACGAAACCGTAATGGGTATCATGGGAAATACACATGGGGTTAGAAGAGCCAAAAAACCCATTGAAAGCGCTAGGAGTATGAAAGGAAAAAACCCTTCACTAATTGCATCATCTAAATTTAAATCTCCTGTGTTTATAGTTGTGACCTTATCAGTATTAGGAAGCATTTCTGTGAATTCGGCTCTAGTAGAGCCAGAGATAACATTAACTGTTGCCTGCATAGTTTCTACATTTGGAGGATAACATAGTGTGGCATTACAGACTTGATACAAAACTGCAACGTCAACAGCGTATGCACCAGGGGTTGTATTTTCTTTGATTAAAAATGGTGCTTCAAATGATGTACCGCCATGATGAGTTCGTGTCGTGGTTTCAAATGCGTCATCGTACTTTACTTGAGGCTTATCTTCAAGAACCAATCCTTGCTTTTTAACGACGTCTCCAGTCAAAGTAACTTTTGATGCTACGGGTCCAGAACCTTGATTCCTAAGGGCGTAAATTCTCCATTCAGGATCCATTCTAGCTTCAACTATTATTGAAGCTACTTCACCTGACCTCATTGGTTCTTTTTCAGTCGCAGTTAAAGTGACTGGAGTATCAAATTGAGCCCATAAAATTGAGCAAAAGGTGAGGTAGGGTATTAGTTTTTTTATACGATTCATTAATAGGTTTTATAAAGATAACCGAACATTAAATTCAAAAGATTAAAGATAAATTAGTTCCAAGATTATTTTTTTTCGGCTTCGCTTCGTTTCACTAATTTTACGTTCATTTCAACTTTTTCAAGTGGATTGTCACCATCAGGTCCTCGATATCCAGGATTCTGTTTTCTGGGAGTGTCGACATAGACAATTTGGTCAATTACTTCTAAGCCTTCGATGACCTGACCAAAAACGGTATATTGATTGTTGAGTTGTGGGGTCGCAGCATGACAAATAAAAAATTGACTAGAACCGCTGTTAGGATTGCTTGAGCGAGCCATTGACAAAGTTCCCTTCACATGTTCTTTGTCGTTAAACTCAGCTGGTAAATTCCAGGATGCTGGATCATCCTCCCGTCCAATACCAAAAAATTTTCCAGCCCTACCACCGGTTCCATCATTCATGCGATCGTCATCCTTTGAGTTTGGATCGCCTCCCTGAATGACAAACCCTGGAATTACTCTGTGAAATGTTGTTTTATTAAAGTAACCTTCGTCTGCCAAAATTTTAAAACTTTCAACGTGCATGGGGGCAACATCATCATAAAATTCAACGATCATATTCCCAAACTTGGTTGAAATTACTGCTACTTTATCTTCTTTTGCGCAACTCATGAATACTACTCCGATCATCAAAATTAATAATAACTTTTTCATTTATTTTAAACTCCTACTTCCTGGTTTTTGTACGGGGATTGATTTTAATTCATTAGGCACATTATCAGGGGCATAGCTCACAGCTGAAATAGTTGCTAAAGCCAATTGATTGCTATGAAGCTGAGCTTCTCCATTGCTTCTATCAACGATAATGCCTACTCCTTTTACCGTACTTCCAAAACTTTCGACTAATTGTATTACTTCTTTCACAGATCCTCCGGTTGTGACAACATCTTCAATAATTAGTATAGATTCACCTTTTTCAATTGAGAACCCTCTTCTAAAAGTCATTCTACCCTTTTCTCTTTCAGCAAAGATAGCGGGCTTATTCATTGATATACCAACGGCAGTTCCAATGACAATACCTCCTACAGCTGGAGAAACTATGGTATCTATTTGTGAATTATTAAAATGATCAGCAATTTGATCCGAGAATAATTTTAAATATTTTGAATTTTGCAAAACTTTAGCGCACTGAAAATACGAAGGACTGTGTCTCCCTGATGTTAAAACAAAATGTCCTTCAAGAAGTGCCCCAGATTCTTTGAATATTTTAACGTAGTCTTTATTTGTCATTAATTAAACTTCGCATTTTTTCTAAATAATGTTTCGCCGCATTTCTAATTGAATATTCACTTAAATCGCCTGAGAAAATAATACTTCTTGACACATTAATTATTGAAATTCCATTGGTATTTCCGTTTCGCATGCTTTGATCCAAATCTCCTCCTTGATTACCAACTCCTGGAATCAGTAATGGTAATCCTGGAGCTTTTTTTCTCACCCTTTTTATTTCTTTGGGCGCTGTAGCTCCAACAACAAGACCGATATTATCATTTGTATTCCAATCATAGCAGGCCTCCGCAACGCTCTCAAAAAGTGCATTGCTTGACTGATCTTCAAAATTTTGGAAATCTGAAGCAGACTTATTTGAAGTTCTACAAAGCACAAAAACGCCTTTCGTTGGGTCCATTATAAATGGCTCAATAGAATCGTAGCCCATATAGGGATTTAAAGTAACCGCATCAAAATTGAAGTGGTTAAATAAACTTTGGGCGTATTGTTTTGCAGTATTTCCAATATCTCCCCTTTTCGCATCACCAATAACTATTGTTTCTTCATCAAAAATTTCTATAGTTTGCTCCAGCCATTGAAATCCTTGAGAACCCCATCTCTCATAAAAACCTAAATTTGGTTTAAACGCAACCGCTAAGTCTTGCGTGGCATTGATAATTTTTAGGGTATGGTCTTTTAAATCACTTAAAGATGTATTCTTATTCCCCAATCCTTCAGGGCTTATATCTAGACCAACACAAAGGTGGCTTCGTTTGGTTTTTATAGATTTTTTTAATTTTTCATTGAATGAGAGCATATATGAATTTACCTCTTAATTACTGATACCCCAAAAAGTGATTAATCAAAAAAAAATGAACTCAATCATTAGATTATTATAAATTTTGCTGCTGATTATGAATACAAAGGAATCGTCATCAATTGAGGTAGTTGCATCGAGCGGCATTTTTCAGATCGAATTTTTTCATGAAACTGGAGCCGCTGACTATAACCGGTTAATTGAAATATCCAACTCTCTTGAGAAAGATTTTGGTAAAAATTTCGTTCTTTCTCATAAAACAATTGAAAAGTATTTTAACCATTCTGGCTCACTGCCATATGTGGCTCGATATCGTAATGAGATAATTGGATATATTATTGGAATTCCACTAGAGTATCTTGATAGAGAGCCTTGGACAAGGATTGAAAAAAACTTTGGAAAGCATAATACAATTTATACTTATGCTTTTGTTGTTTTAGAAGAATTTAGGAAAAATGGCTACGCTAGAATGCTTAAAAAAGTTTATCTCAGTAAGCTAGAAAAACTCAACAATATTCTTTATAACTCTGGGCATGTCAAAAAAGGAATTGCAAGCAAGTTCAAGGGGAAAATTGAAGTTATAAATCATATCGACAATTGGCAAGGAACTGGAAAGACTTTTGAGTATTACCGAAGAGAATTGTAGATTATTTTCTTAACTAGCTAGCTTTTGCTGAGATGATTTTTCTCTTGTAAAGATGCTAACGAAAACAAGAGATAATACAGAAAAAGCAATAGCTGGTAAAACCTCATCCATGGTGGCATAAATTCCATTGGGTATTATGGCTTTCACAAAACTTGCTTCTTTCCAAAGTAATGTCGTTAAGGTCCCCACAAGAATGGATGCAATTGCACCTTGTTTTGTAGCACCTTTCCAAAAAAGAGCAGCCACTAAACTTGGGGTTATCGCCGCTCCATAGATCGTGTATGCATATAGTGCTCTTTCGAAAAATCCCTCAGATTTTGCAAATCCTAGTGAAACAATGTAAGCCACAACACCCAATACAACAACAAGGCCTCTGCTTAGGAATACAATGGTTTTTTCATTTGCATTCTTATTAACGTAATTTAAATAAATGTCTCTAATTAATGTTGTTGTTGGAACCAAAAGATAGCTGTCAGCGGTAGAAATAATTATACCCACTATCGTTGTCATCATAATAGCACCTATCAGGGGAGGAAGAAATTTGTGTGATGCATATATTAAAACATATTTTCCCACCTCTGCATCTGGTATCATACTTGATACAATCCAAGCCGCGAAAATAATCATTAACTCAGCAATCGCTACAGCCAGTATTAAGACTTTTGTTGCAGATTTTGCACCAGTAGCATCTTTGCTAGCAAAAAATCTTTGATACATATTGGCATCACCCATTATTAGTAAAAATGATGGAAGACAAAAATTCACAATGTCCATAACGGAATAAACACCCCAAAAATCCATGTGGGTATTTTTATCCATTGATGCGAATGAATTCGCCATACCATTAAAGCCGCCAGCCTCAAAAAAGAAAATTGGAATCGCAATAATAAATGAGGTTATAATAATAATGCCATTAGCTACATCTGTGTAAGCAACACTAACTAGACCTGCTAGCATAGTATATAAAATGATGAATACAGCGGCGATAATAGTTCCTGTCTCAACTGAAATTAGCGATACTCCCGTTTCATCCTGCAAAATTGTATGAAGAACTGCTCCCCCAGCATTGTATTGATAGCTAACAATAACCATATATGCAATAACCAAAGCAATGACAGATAAAGTGCGCGCCGCAGCTCCAAACCTATCTCCTAAAATTTCTGGAACAGTAAATTTTTCATAAGACCTTACTTTTCCAGCAATTTGTGTTAAAACTACAATACCAAGAATGCCTCCAAGAGGGAGCATGAGTGCAGCCATCCCTGTCTCGTAAGTTTTAGCTGCATGACCAAGGATTGAACCAGTGCCCAGCCAAGTTGCTAACATTGTTCCAACAAGAACCCAAGGAGTCAATGTGCGTCCAGCCACAGCAAAATCAGACTGGGTCTTAATTTTCTTGGATTTATAAAAACCCACACCAACCAAGACGAATAAATAAATCAGAATAGTTGTTAAATAAATCATCGATGAATCTTAACAAAAAATGAACACAAACGGAATCACAATGAAAATTAATTAAGATTTTTTTTTAGAATTTTTGATTTGTAGTTTTAGGCCTCATCCTAAAGCTTTTGAAAAAATAAAGAAAAATGATAAAACTTGAATTGCATTGGAAAATCATTATTGGTCTTGTTCTGGGTCTAATGTTTGGCGTTTTGGCAGCAACCCAGGGCTGGGGCGCTTTTGTTTCTAATTGGGTATCTCCATTTGGGAAAATATTTATTAGCCTATTAAAACTTATTGCTGTTCCTCTCGTGCTATCCTCATTGATTACGGGAGTTGCTTCACTATCTGATTTAAAAAAACTGTCAAGAATAGGCGGCAGAACAATTTCTATATACATAGTAACAACAGCTATTGCTGTTACCATCGGGTTATTATCTGTGAATATATTACAGCCAGGTACTACAGTCCCCGACGAAATGAAAACAAAGCTTCAAAATACTTATCAGTCTTCTGTAACCGGCCGTGTAGAGGCAGCCGAGCAAGTGAAAGAAAGAAGTGCGCTCCAACCAATTGTTGATATGGTACCCAGTAATTTCTTTAATTCGGCGTCAAACAACAGAAATATGCTTCAAGTTGTGTTTGTTGCAATTATTATTGGAATAGCTCTCATACAGATTAAAAAAGAAAAAGCCAAACCCGTTCTTGATTTTTTTGAAGGTATAAACGAATTGGTTATAAAATTAGTTGACAACATCATGCTCATCGCCCCCTATGGTGTTTTCGCTTTGATTGCAGATACAATAACTTCAATAGCTGGTAAAAATATTAGTAATGTCCTAGAACTGCTAGGCGCTTTAGCATTCTACATGTTTGCAGTTATTATTGGCTTATTATTTCAAACTCTTTTTACATATTCATTAGTGTTAAAATTATTTTCAAAAATGTCTTTTAAGAAATTTTATCAAGGTTTAGCGCCTGCTCAAATTCTTGCTTTTTCTACAAGCTCAAGCGGAGCAACCTTACCAGTTACAATGGAAAGGTGCGAAGAAGAGCTAGGTGTCTCAGAGGAAGTCTCATCCTTTGTACTGCCTTTAGGTGCAACAATTAATATGGATGGAACAGCGCTCTACCAAGCTGTAGCTGCTGTTTTCATTGCTCAAACTATAGGAATGGATCTCGGCTTAGGCGCCCAATTAACAATTGTTCTTACTGCTGTATTAGCATCAATCGGCACAGCAGCTGTACCTGGTGCTGGTGTAATCATGCTGGTCATTATTTTAGAGGCTATTTCTGTTCCGAGCGCTGGTATTGCACTTATTCTTGGCGTTGATCGAATTCTTGATATGCTACGAACAGTAACTAATGTAACTGGTGATGCGAGTGTTGCAGTAGCTGTTGCGTCATCTGAAGGTGAGTTAAAAAACTAATTTTCAATTTATTTTGAATTAAATTTTGAAAATCTTAAACTTTTGTATATTTTTTTAAAAAACTTGTTGTAGTCTTTGAATTTCAGGATCTTCAACTTTTATCCTAGAGTCAAACTTCTGCATTTAAAAAACAGGCCTTTCCATATTCTTGGATAAAGGAAGTTTGCTAGATACAGAGAGCTCTACCGTGTTCTATACGGATCCTGAAATCGATACTATGATAAGAAAGAAAACCCCGATTTTTCGGGGTTTTTCATTTATTTAACATTGCTTTTATTTTATTTATTTGCTTTGCCGGACCTCTTATTTTGAGATACATATGACTATCCATATAATCTCTTTTTAAAACATCTACGTTTTTTTGACAATACGCGATTTGCTTAGGTTTTTCGTAAGGAAGATCTAATTCGATAGTTTTAAATCCATTATCAATTTTTTTTACAATATCTCTTTTAAGAGCATCAATACGCAAACTATTTTTTGCTGAAATGTAAATGGCGTTGGGGAATTTTTTTTTCAGTAGGTTAAATCTTGACTCGTCTTTGATTTTATCAATTTTATTTAGAATTAAAATATGATTATCATTTGCTCCAATATCTTTCAAAACTTTTAAAATCGTTTCGTAATGATCGTTGATTGCTTCGCTAGAAGCATCTAATGTTACTAGAGCCAAATCCGCCTCAACTACTTCTTGTAATGTACTTTTAAAACTAGCTACTAAATGATGAGGGAGCTTTCTAATAAAACCAACTGTGTCGCTTAACAAAGCTGTATGATTTTTACCTAATTTTATTTTTCTAATTGTGGTATCTAATGTTGCAAACAATTGATCTTCAATTAAAACATTAGATCCGGTTAAGCACTTCATCAGTGTTGATTTTCCTGCATTTGTGTAGCCAGCTAAAGCAATTTTGTACTCTTTATTTCTTTTCTTTCGCTGAGTTTCTTTTTCCATGTCAATTTTTGACAATTCTTTTTTAAGGTTTGAAATGCGAGTCCTGACTAATCTCCTATCTACTTCTATTTGAGTTTCACCAGCACCGGCTCTAGTACCAATACCACCCATTTGACGCTCAAGATGGGTCCAAGCTCTCGTAAGCCTTGGAAGTAAATATTCAAGCTGAGCTAGTTCAACTTGAGTTTTTGCTTCTTTTGTTTTTGCGTGGAGTGAAAAGATTTCAAGAATCAATGAGCTTCTATCAATAACTTTAACACTTTTGCTAAGATTCGAGAAGTTTTTGATTTGTGCAGGGCTCAGCTCATCATCAAAAATCACAAGAGACACGTTTAAGCTCTTTGCATGTTCTATTATTTGTTTTGCTTTTCCAGGTCCAATAAAAAATGCAGGATTAATTTTATTTAATCTTTGAACATAATAATGCACAATGTTTGCTCCAGCAGTTTCTGAAAGTAAACTTAGTTCATCTAAGTGTTCATTTACTTTTTTTCTTGTTAAACTTCCATAAATAGCCCCAACTAAGAAAGCGTTTTCGGTCGATGAATTGCTTTTAATACTAATCAAGGCTTATTTATTTTTTGTGGACGGCTGATGATAGATTCTATCAATAGAAGTGAAACAGCTATAATAAGAAAAAATCTCCAAAGGGACTGTCCAAAGCGCTGCGCTTTAATTACTTCAATAATATTATCTTTCAATATTGAAATTTGTGATTTACCAAATGAATCAAAAAGCTTGTTGAAATCAGCTCTTATTTGTGGTGATTCAAAATCTGAAAGTCTTGTAGAAAACGAAGTGAAATATTCATCATCTACGTACAAATCATATGAACCTAATTCACTAGTTGGCTTTATTTCTAGCTGCTCCTCTTCATAATTTGGAACAATTTTTATTTCATTTTTTGATGGAGTGATTAGTTTCCAATTTTGATTTATAAATTCGTTTGGAATTTTGATTTTTTTTGTCTGATCAATTAGAACGGGAGTAGTGTTGAATTCATCTGTAGCTGCCAAAATTAGGACTCTGTGTATTAGAGGTATTAAGAGCCCCTTCAGGGCGAAATCATTCCATTTAAGATCAAGAGGAGATGTTAAAAATAAAATTTGTCCATCATAAGGGTTTATTTCTACAATGAAAGGGTCACCATTATTTAAAGATAAAATTGGTTTCTGAAATTTGTTAAGCTCAAATTGATTATATTGAAATATTTTTGGTAACGATAATTCTGGTTCACGTAGGTTGAGTTGTGAAAAAATTGGATTTTGCCGATCAACAATCTCGACATTAAAAAAAGCTCCNTCTTCAACAGAAATTGTTTTTTNGTATTTAGGTAATGATAAATTTGANAGCAAATTTTGATCCAGNGACTGGTAATTATCACCACTCAACCAAAGCACTGAATTTCCATTTTGAAGAAAAACTTTTATAGATTGAATAGCGCTTGCGGACAAATAAGGTGGATCAATTAAGATTAAAACATCTGTTTGATCAAGAAAAAGTGCATCAATAGATTGCATTTCATTTAATTTAATTTCTATAAAATCTGTTTCTCCNGTAATTGATTCAAGCACGGTTCTCATNAGAAATGAATCTNTNATATTTGCTGTAATAACCTTGCAGGAAATTTGTTCAGGAATAAACAGTTCAAAGGTTCTTTTGTTGTCCAGCATAAACTCATCTTTTCCAATTTGAATGCTTCCTTTAACAACACCTGTTTTGCCAGGATATGATTCAAATTGATATTCTTTGGAACTTTTTAAACTAAAATTTGAAACTATTTGACCAATACGGTCCTCGCTGAGATACAATTCTATAGGGATGTTCTTTTTTTCAATTGAGCCATTATTTTGAATTTTTGCTTTTATTTTCAAAAGCTGATCTGGCTGCTTAATTTGATTGGAGGTTGTAATGTCTTTTATTGAGAGGTTATCATTTAAATATTCATTTTGAGTAAAGTAGAATTGCCAGTTTTCATAGTCTTCATCGAAGGTTGAGGGCGGCAGGGTTTGAATATCGCTNAAAATAAAGCACTCTTGATTTGGTAAACCGCTTTCAACTGATTTTAAAACAGAATCTGTGAAAACCCATAAATTATCATATCCCATAGACTGAGAAACATTTAAATTTTCTAAATTTAGNTTAAGACCTTCTTCAACAAAATCATTAAATATCATCTTAGGCGGATTGGTTTGAAATACTTTAAGACTAGTTGATCCATCAAAGCTCGATAATATATCAGGCAGTAATGATAGGTTTTTATCCAATAGCGATTTATTGTTTTTATTTACATCTAAACTTGCAGAATTATCTATAATTATTACCGCTGTAGATTCTTTAGAGCTAGCAATCCATGTGGTACTGCTTTTTTGAATAGGNCCTGCAAATGTCAATATTAGAAAAACTATAACTAGCATACGTATAAACACTAGTAGCCATTCAATAATCTTCAATTTTTTAATAGATTCTGTCTCAAGGGATTTAAGGTGTATAATTGATGAAAATTCAACAACTTGTGAGTTTCTTTTGCTTGCTAAATGAATTACCAACGGTATTAATGATGCAAACAAACCCCAAAGGATTGNAGGGAATAAAAAAGAAATCAACTAAGCCCCCANACCTAAAGTCATTACAGTNCCTGATAGCAATGGTATTCTAAAGTTGTCGTCAATTGGAATTGGTAGAATTTCGCTTATCATTGCAGTAAATGCGCCCATTAAAGTTATATGAAGCGGTAATATATCAAAATAAAAAGAAGCAATGATGCATGGCAAAAGACCTCCGACAAACCCTTCTAAAGTCTTATTNAACAGAGATATTTTTCCATATTTCCTTCCAACTAATGCAGCAAAAGTNTCGCCCAGNCTCATAAAAATAAGTGATATTATAGCTATATTTTTTGAGAACACTAAAATAGTAAAAAATGAGCCTATCATAACCCACGTTGCACCAGTAAATTGCCCCTTTAACTCATGATCTCTTAGCATTTTACCAAACACATTTGTAAAAATATTTTTAATTAATAAGGATTTCATTCTGAGTAAGTCAATTAAAATGAAAAGAGATGTAAGTGCAAAAACAATCAAAGTAAAGTCATTTTTATTAGGGAAAAGAGCCCAGTAGCTCAACGGAATGACGAGATTAAATAGATGTATAGCTTTGCGAAAATATTCATAAACAGTAATCATTTTTCATTTTGGAGGGTGTCGAAAATATCTTGTAAATCTAAAATACTAACAACCAAATTAATTTTTGTGGGCTCCTCAAGAACTGTTCCAGGAAT
Source organism: Fidelibacterota bacterium (assembly GCA_002724735.1). Classification (GTDB taxonomy): domain Bacteria; phylum Fidelibacterota; class Marinisomatia; order Marinisomatales; family TCS55; genus TMED108. The sequence continues at coordinate 35,218 of PBPT01000030.1, forward strand.
GATTGATTGATCTAATACGGTATATGGAACTAAATCTTCATTTTGCTGATATGATATCTTACCTAGCATAAGTTTTGATTTTGTTATTTGTTTTTTTGCCTTGTTTAAACTNAGACCAAANAGCTGAGGCACTTGATAAAAATCTGGCGGGAGNCCCATGCTAACTGTCAATTGGAGACCAAGCCCTTTTTTTATCTGATCACCAAATTTTGGAAATTGCCATGCAACGGTTCCTTCTTGATAGTCAGGGTTGAATTCGGTATAGATTGTATCGATGTTCAAACCAAGTTGTTGGAGNGAAATTTCNGCGCTTCNCCTNGATTGACCCACAAGGTTTGGAACCTCAATCATTTTTTCTGCTTGAGAAATTTTTAATTTTATTGTCCTACCTTTTTTAACCCTACTGCCAGAAATAGGATATTGATCGATTACAGTCTCAGGGTCGGTTTTTGAAGTGTAAAGTGTGTCAAAGATTTCACCTTTAAAACCCTCAGCATTCAATTCTCTTAACGCTCTNTCAACATTTTTACCTTTTAAATTCATCACTATAACACTGCTATCTTTTCGTATGTAAAAAGGCATTATCAGCCAGTCAAAAATAAGAAAAACAATTAGAGATGAAAGCAAAAGAGCTAAAGAAAAATTTATTATTTTTTTTAACATTTTCTAATTCGCGCTGCAAACATACCATCCACACTATCTTTTGGTGGAAATGTTTCTAGACAACCTTTTTTATTTATCCATTTCTTTGGTACATAGCTTTCTGCAGATTCAAGTTTATAATTTGAATTTAATTTAAGAAACGAGCTTATTACATTCCAGTTTTCTTGCTGCTCTAGCGAGCATGTTGCATAAACCATAACACCCCCTGGCTTTAGAAACTGATTCATATGGTGAAGAATTTTTAATTGATATCGAGACATTTTTTCTGAATCACCTTTTTTTCTTCTCCATTTAATGTCAGGTCGTTTCGAAATAACTCCGGTTCCTGTGCAGGGCGCATCGATCAAAATCTTATCAGCCATTGGATATTCATCTTTGGTTGCATCTTTTATATTCCACGCTATTGGAAGGTTAAGATCGCTGCAGCGTTTTTCAGATATAATGACTTGAGATTCATTAATATCCGAACAGTANAGGGCTCCTGATTCTTTAATTTTCTGGTTGATGTAAATTGATTTTGTCCCTGGAGCTGCGCAAACATCCAGCACAATATCACCTTCATTGGGATCTAACAATTCAACAACAGCCCCTGATGCGCGGTCTTGAATAAATATATCTCCATTTGCATGTAAGTTACTTGATATAATTTTAGCAAGTCCTGTCTCGATTCTAATAAAGTTTGATGAAAAGGGACTTTCATGAAATCTTACGCCCAATTTTTTGAGTTGGTTTTTGATAGCACTAAGTGGCGCATTTGATCTTACATCTTGATGAGATGGACTATTCAAATGGTCAAGTAATTGCTTGGTTCTTATATCACCAAATTGATTTATCCAATTTTGAATCATCCAGCTTTGGAATGATTTTTGAGTACTTATATTTTTTGTTTTGAGTATTTTTTTTGTATCTATTTTTTTTGCTTTTCTCAAAACAGCATTTACTAGACCAGGAAAATTTTTATGAGTTTGGTTTTTTGAGATCTCAACCCATGAATTTACAGCTGCATGATCAGGAATAGATTTATCCATAGTCAATTCGTAATATCCTAAACGAAGTATACATAATACTTTTTTNGGCAAGCTTTTAATTGACTTGTTGAGCGATATAGAAATTAACGAATCTAATTTTTTNTTCCAACGAACCACCTCGTTTGAGAGAACCATTGATCGGTTGCGTTCATTTGTAGGGATATTGTTTTTTTTATAATACGAATCTCTTATCGACTTAAGTTGCTTATTGGAAATCTCAAACTCATATACAATCATATATGCATGATATCTTGCATCCTTCATTTTAGGAAAATAGGGTTAGCGGTATTTTGTTTATACCCCTTGTCCATTCAGATGCACTCATTGTTCTCTTTCCTTCCGGTTGAAGAAACAAAATTTCTAGTTGAAAGTCAGAACACGACACAAATAAAGAGTCATTTTTAATTGTAAATGAACCAGGATGTGCTGATACTTGATCCAAATGAATTTTGGATTTATGAATCTTAATTCTTTTTCCATTAAAATTTGTATACGCTCCTGGAGCATTATATAATGCTCTTATTTTTGAGTGGACGATTGAAGCTTTTTCATTCCAATCTATTCGGCAAGTTTCACTTTTTATTTTTGGAGCATACGATGCTTTGGTTTCATCTTGAGTAAAAGGCTTAAACCCGTTGAGATTAATTTCATGCAGTGACTTAATGATTAGCTCAGCTCCATTGTAAGATAATTTCTTTGAGAGACTTTGGTAATTGTCTTGATCGTTGATTTCAATTTCACTCTGCAAAATAATATTGCCTTTATCTACTTGAGGAATGATGAAGAATGTTGTGTTACCAGTAATTTTTTCCTGATTCATTAAAGCATATTGGATTGGAGACGCTCCGCGATATTTTGGTAGCAAAGATGCATGCAAATTAATCGCGCCCAATCGCGGAATATCAATAAGTTTTTTAGGCAGTATTTTAAAAGCTACTATTATAAAAATATCGGGATTTAAATCTTTCACCCATTCAATAACCGATGTGCTCGTTAAATCTTGAGGTGTAAATAAATTTAGATCTAACTCGTCAGCTTTTTGACCAAGGGGAGATAGGGTTTTAATTTTTTTTCTATTTTTAGACTTAGGTGGGTCACTAATTACACCTACAACTTCGTGCTCCGAATTATTTAGCAACTCTAAAGAAGGACAAGCAAAAGAGGGGTTACCCATAAATACGATTTTCATTTACAAGCTCTTACTGATCTGAGGTTTCCAATCAGGTAAAACACGAAACTTTAATTATGAACTCATTTTATCCAAGGAAGCTTCTTTTATAGAATTGAGTTCTTTTTTTAATCCAATTTTGTCAACTTTTGGAACACGGTCTATTATTAGATTTCCATTGAGATGATCTACTTCATGCTGGATTACCGTTGCTAAGAGTCCATCAAATTTCTCAGTAAATTTCTTTCCTGTTCTATCCTGATATTCCATATGAATAATGCTCGGTCTTTTTACATCTAGTCGTATATTGGGTACAGAGAGACATCCTTCATTTAACCAGGATTCACCCTCAGAGCTAATAATTTTAGGATTTGCAAAAACATGTATGCTCTCTCCCTCCTCCTCAATATCAGATATGTCCACGACGAATAGCTGCAAATCTACGTTGATTTGATTAGCCGCTAAGCCTATGCCATTTTCTTCATACATTGTATCAAACATATCATTAATTAAGCTGTCTAAATCACCAAAGTCAGTTACGGGTTCACATTTTTTTCTTAAAAGCGTTCTTCCATAATGTATGACCTCCTTTGCAGTCATCAGGAATTACTTTCAATGGTGTCTACTAATTCATCATTATTAGCTTGAGAAGATATTGAAGACCTACTTATTGAAATCTTGGTGTTAGAGTCAATCTGTAACAAGACAACGCGAGCATCCTTGCCCTTAAATCCGCTAATTGTACCATGGATGCCACCAATAGTAATTATTTTATCTCCCTTTTTTAGAGCGTTAAGCATTTTTTGTTTTTCCTTCTGGCGTTTTGCCTGAGGTCTGATCATTAAGAAATACATTATGACCAAAATAAGGATGAATGGAAGATAGGCCATAACACCAACATTCTGACTAGTTTGTAAAAATAATAAAACTTTCAATTATATCTCCATGTTTGACATTAAAAATTACCTAGAATTATGAGAAATAGATATACTATCTTTCTGACTTTAGTTTAATTTGAAACGTTGTACCCTTATCAGGTGAGCTAGCAAGAACAAAAACGCTTCCTCTGTGAATTTCTTCAACGATCCGCTTTACCAATGAAAGACCTAAGCCCCAGCCCCCTTTTTTTGAGCTAAATCCTGGTTTAAAAATATTTTTCCAATCTTTTTTTAATACACCCGATCCATTATCCAAGATGTTTATTATTGCATAATCCCCTTTCTGAAATACAGAAATTTCTATGATGCCATTTGAAGTTTTAATGGAATCAATAGCATTACGAATGATATTTTCAATGGCCCAACCTAGCAAGACATTATTTCCAGTAATAAATATATCATTTGAGGTGTCAATTTTAAGTGAAATATCCCTGCTCAAAACTGGTAGTCTTTTTTTTAAATAATTTATTTGTTTATCAATTAAATCTGATAATGAAATTTTTTTTAGTTTCGACTGTGAGCCCATCTGACTAAACCTGTCAGCTATTTGTTCAAGTCGAACAATATCCGATGACATTTCATTGGCTGTTTGAGAAGCTTGATCAGGATGAGATTTAATTCTTTCCACCCATCCCAATAAAGCTGAAATAGGTGTGCTCAATTGATGAGCTGTTTCGCGCGACATTGATACTAAAAGTTGTCTTTTTTCATTGTCAGTAATTGAGTTGAATCCTAAAAATCCTACTAAAATAAAAATTGATACGATTGCAATTTCAATAAATGGTAACCATTGAAGTTTTTGAATGAGTATTGAGTCTCCATAATGAAGAAATCCTAAAACGAAAGATTGATTGGCTTTTGCATCAAAAAACTTAATTGGAATTGGATCATTGATTTGATCCATAGAAATCTGAATTTCATTTAACTCATCTAAGCTTAGAGCGTTTGCAAGGTTTTTGGAATATAATGGCGTATTTTGTGAATCAGAATAAATAATTGGAAACTTTACTTTTTTAATTATCTCATCAAAAACAAACCCAAGGTTTACATCTGTTTCTTCATTGATTGTTTTTGCGATTATGGACGCGTAAATAGAGACGACTTCCCTATTATCTTGTCTGAGTTGAGAGACTAAAGAGTTTGAATAATAAACAGTTGAAGTAGCAATAAGTAGAGCAAAAAGGAAAATTCCTAATTTAATTTTAGTTGCTTTGGAGTACTTCATTTTTTGTGCGTTTTTTAAAGCCTGTNGCAATCAATCCCAAAGAAACTAGTGTACAAATAATAGAGATCAATAAACCACGGTTAAATGATGATTTGCTGTAAACAAACTCTACAGTATGACTTCCTTTTGGAATTTTGACACCCCTTAGTAAGCCATTGACTTGAAATGTTGTAACGGGCTTATCATCAACATAGGAGATCCACTTTTTTGGATAAAAGATTTCACTTAGAACTAAAAACTGGTCCTCAGTTGATTCCGTGGATAAAGAGATTTTATGAATCGATTTTGCAAAAGATGTAATTGTTCCAAGAGTATTAACTTTGAAATCAATAGGATCATAAATAAACGCTTCATCTTTAGGGTCNAAACTTGGATCAGTGATTTTTTNCCAAATATTTTCCTTGTTTACCACTTTTAAATCCTTTANNAACCAAGCTCTNGGTAAATAATTATCAAGCTTGTAAACAGCAGTTGGCACCTCTCCNCTNGAGAGGCGTAGTAAACCTTTTTTTACAAGTGAAAGCTCAGGGTGAGTGATTTGCTGAGCATCGGGGACAAGAAGATATTTAGCATTAAGCATTTTGAGAACTGGAAAAACCCCTGCGTTCTGCGTATTGATTAATAGATCGTTATAAACCTTCAGTTTTGCAGGATGGTAACCTCCAATAGACTCAAGGCCAAACGCCGCGAAGCGCGACTCACCAAAAAGTTGGCCAGCTGGGTATATCCTAAAATCACTCTTATCTTCAGCTAGATAGTTTACAATTGGATCTGAACGATAGTACTCACGCACAAATCTTTTTGAAATGAGCTGTGATCCTCTACCGCTAGACTTATCAGGATTTATGATTTTATTATCAACTAAGAGCAAATCAAAAATAGCTAGACTAAGAACCGCAGATGCAAAAATCTTTGATGTAATTTTACTTTGAAAAACCAACCAACATAAAACAAAGAATGAACCTGAAAAGAATAACATAATCCATGCATCCTGTGTCCATAGGTCCCATCTCATTGCATTGATCATTTGAATTTGAGCCGGATCAGAAGTGCGAGGGGCACCAAAATAGCTACTCACAAAACGTTCTAAATTGTTGCCAGCAAAAATTAAAACCAGAAAGAAAAGCGCAAAAGGAACTATCATCGGAAGAAACCATTTTGGCATTTTTATTTCTTTGGTTTTTAATATAAAGTCCATTCCGAAGGCCGCAAATATTGCCACATTGAATTGAACCAAAATTAAAATCATATGAGGCACTCTGAATTTGTCGAAGTAGGGGAAAAGGTTGAAGAAAATATCATAGACCAGGCTAAAGTGTCTTCCAAATGATATAAATAAAGCCAACAAGCTTGCAGCTATTAAATACCATTTGACGATCCCTTTTTTATTGATAATACCTACAACAGCCAATAGGAGAATAATTATCCCCATATAATTTGGATAATCTGTAAATGGCATATATCCCCAATAAAGCGGTCCTCCAAACCCAAAGGCTGATGGTATCAGAAAAGTTATCATTTCAATTGGATGAAAAGACCAGCCCGTTGCATAACTATAATCTGAACCTCCAGATGAAGAACCACCGCGTACAGAAAATGGAGTATAATCCATTGCTGGCAGATAAATTAACAATGAGATTCCAATTCCCAATGCACACGCGATGAGCGCTATGGTGAGTTTTGATAGAAGTGATTTTGGATCGTAGCTGTTTTTTATTTCATAAATAATCATAACGAGAAAATAGAACCCAACCATTAGCCAAGTATAATACGCTATTTGAGCATGAGCTCGCTGCAATTGAAAACCTAAAATTAAGGCAAGAATACCGCAATTGATAAGGTGGGGTGTTTCCCACAATTTGATTGTAAATAAAACGGCCCAAGGGATGTAGGCAGCGGTCATCAATTGACTGCCATGCCCAAAGACAGCCATGGTAATCATGAATGGTGTGACCATAAAAGCTACTGAACCAAGCAATGCTGCTGCAGTAGAGCACTTAAAGTAGCGAAACAATTGCATACAGCCCAATCCTGCAAATACCAAATGAAGGAGTTGTATGATTGACCCGGGAAGGGAGAAGATCTTGAAGATATATTCTGGAAAGTAAAGCTTTGAAAGATATGAAAATGACTCCGCAGTTGGCATTCCGCTAAATATCCAGGGTTGCCAATGAGGATATCCTCCAATCTCTTTCGAATCATTATTCAAGGCCATTCCAACTGATCTAGGACTTAAACTATCCGGAGAACCAAACATTTTTCCACCAAAGATAATCGGCTCAAATAGAAAAATTAAAATCCCGGTGAACAACATGAGGGATAAGAAAAAAATATTTTTTAGATTAAAGTTCATTTCTTTTTTCCAAATCCTTTTTTGATGATTCCTAGGCCGGTTATGAAATTTTTGTCCTCTTCATCAATGCCCATCAACCACAACAAGACTAAATAAACTAATCCACAAATCAAAAGGGCAATAATCAACTCTACTATGAAGCTAAAGTCTAGCATCAAAGGTTTTATTTTCATCAACAAAACATACGTTAAGATACCTGAGATTACAGGTTTTATCATTTTAAAAGATAGAAAATTCATCTTTAATATCATTCGAACTTGCAAAGCCCTCACGCAACCAACGATCGAAAGGGTTGAAAGAGTTGCAAACGCTGCGCCTTCTACACCAAATTTTGGAATTAAAAATATATTTAAAATAAAATTCATGGAAAAAGCAATTGCGGTATTTATTAGGACTATTTTGGGAAATCCAGTCATACCTAGCGTTGGTGATGCAGCTCCAAATATTGCCTGAATGAGTGTAGCAACAGTGAGAATGATTAAAATAGATGAGCTTGCGGTATACTCCTGGCCAAAAAGAGCAAGTATATTTCCAGGAAATAACACAAATACAACTGAGATAGGGATAGAAAAGACAAGCAGCCATCTGCTTACCAGTTTGTAGGCTTCGTTCATCTTATTCACATTTTGCTCGCTATGAAACTGTGATATCATAGGGGCATATATACTAATAAATGACATCAACAAAGACTGCAAAAGACCAGCAGTTCTAGCTGCTGGATGGTATAACCCCACAGTCTCAGCACTTGTAAAATACCCCAGCATTAAGATATCCATCCAATGCATGAATGTTTGAAGGATGATGACAAACATAAATGGATAGGAATATTTTAGAAGTTCATAATTTTTTTTACCCTTTAAAATATCTACCGCTCTCATGGATGATAGGCTTTTTATTGGTCTCAGCATCACATAGAATCCCAAGATTCCGGTTATAAGAATTGGGTACATTAATGCTGATTCTGCTGAAAACTGTAAAAAACAAATTATCATTGAAAAGAGTAAAATTGTTGGATTTACGAATTGAGTTACAAAAGCTTTGTATTTTAATTTTTTATAGCCTTGAGTTGCCGATGCACCAATGAGCGTCATAGCGTTAAATGGTAATGCCATAGCAAAAACTATTAATACGTTTATCATTAGAGGCTTTTCAGAAAGGATGTTATAAACGATGAAGGATGATGACGCTATCAAGACGGTTGCAACTACCAATGAAACCACAAAGCACATTTTCATTGCTGAAGCAATTATTCTAGAAATTTCTTTTTGATCTTTTTTTGGATCCAACCTGCTGATAAATCTCATTGTCCCAGTCTCCATTCCCATCTTTGAAAGG
>PBPT01000031.1 GCA_002724735.1 Fidelibacterota bacterium
ACTTGAAAGGCGGCTGGGCTTGCTACAGCCTTAGGTGTAACAAGACCATTACTGTTAATTGTTAGTGCAGTATTTGAGTTCGTTGGGTCTTGGATTTCGGTGACTTTTAATATGCTGGTCATCCGCCAATCTCCATTAAAGTGACTGTTGAAATAGGAGTGCCATAATAAGTGGTTGCATCAGTGTCGGTATGGCTTCTATTAACATAGACAGCATAACCTGTGTTATAGCCGCCAATATCTATACTGTATTGAATAGCACTAGTGGTGGCAGGAGAGTCTAAATGTTCAACTGGAATTCCCGTCATATCATAAACAGTAGTTGAATCACCATTATTGTAGTTAACATAATTATACGAAACTCGTTTTCTATTAGAACCGCGTTGATTACCTAATGCATCGTCAAGAGGACTGCCATCTTTTAAAATTCTTCCCCTTACCTGCCAGTACTGTGATGATATACATAAAGAAAATCTTATTAAAATTTTACTACTAGTTGACTTAGGTGTGATATTACACCTCAACCCTGTAACTTCCACAAAATCAGGACCAATGGAACTTGAGAAGCTGTCCTTAAAAACTGTTTGTTGAACTTGCAACACATGACCCGGAATATACACCCCGTTGTTTGTGGTTTTCTCGTTTACCGTATCTACAAATAATGTTGACATGTTGCTTTCTTATCTCCAGATAACTCTGGCTGTGCCAGCATCAAAGTTACTACCATTTGTCATATCTATTCCACTTATAGGACCAGAAAGGGTAATTGTGCCACTAAACCTATTAAGGTAGTCACCAGCAGTATGAGTTGTAGAAAAGCCATTTACTATATAAGTATAATTCTGAACGTGATTAAATGTTACGGTTCCATTCATTTCATTACTTGCCGCATTCCAACCATAAAAAGAAAAGCCACCATCATTTCCTGCCGTGCGGTCAGAAACTGTAATACTGTTTGTAGTATTATAATGAGACGTATATACATAGTTTGTTGTAACTACATTTCCTCCAACATATGCTCTAAATAAAAGGTTGTTACTGTTTGCTGTCCAAGATACACCACGAAAAGAAAGCGTTATTTCGTTTGCCCAACTAGGTATACCATTTGATGTTAACAGTATAGTATTGGAATTAGATGAAAATGTAGCCGTTGCACTATTAGCAAATCCAGCAGATGGTGTAACTACACCACTACTATCAATCGTTAATGCACTTGTACCTGCCGCATTTTTTATCTGGTCTACATTTAATATAGAAGCCATCTGTGCCTCACAATATTGTCAGATTACCATTGACGGTAATTGTAGTTGATGAACTTATGGTCAACGGACCAATCGCTAATGCATTTTTAGTTGACGCTATTGTGGTGTTCTCACTTACACTTTGTCCATTGGTGCGGAATACAGCCGTGTCAACAGTCGTGTTTGTAGTTTGAAACTGTGGCGCGGTAATCTCTGCCGCAAATGTACCGCCGCTAGATTTGCTGACTGTATCAGCCGCAGTAAAAGCACGGAAGGCGCGGATGACTAATTCATCATTTACAGCCGCGCCAGAACCAAGTGTAATTGTATCACCATTACTGGTGGTGAAGTCTGTGGTATCTAGGTGTACGCCGTTTAAATATACATCTACATCGGTAAAAGATAGTACCGCACCGTTAGCGTCCGCACCTGTAAACGCGGTCTGGTTTGCTGTCGCTACAAACTTGAACAACGCCATCGCGTAGCTGAGAGGTTGGTCAACAGCACGACCAAAGAAGCGTACAGTAATTACATCTCCGTTAGCTGGTGCGGCAGAGAAAGTTAGTGTTGTACCCTGCGCTGTATATGCCTTATTTGCCCCCGGCTCTTGCACTACGTTACCGATTGTTACAATCAACGCCTCACCACTTACAACGCTTTGCGTTAACGTAAATGTCGTGTCATTTCCGTTGCCAGTAAACCTTTGAAAGGTTATGTCACCTATGTTTGGGTCTACGCCTATATATGCCATTATCCAGCTATTTCCATTAGATAAAAAGTTGACGAAGAGCGAGAATAATTATTCGAGCCTCGCCTGTTTATATACCATGTTACAGCCCCTGCTGTGATAACTTTCCATTGCATCTTATAAGTTAATGCGCTGGTAGAATTAGGACTATCAATAAACGCATGACTTCTTGGGGCGTAAAAAGATGTTGAGGCATAGTAATGATGGTTAAATACATTAATATCGTCTGCGCCAGACCCCTGCCCAACCTCAGTGCTGTTTCTTAACAGTTTAAATAGACATCCAACTTGAGTGCTAGTACCACCCATCATACCAAACGAGTATTGAATTAATATTTTGCTACTTGTTGATGTTGGAGTAATTGTTGCAGTTGCAAACGGAATATCAGCATAGGTTGTTTGGTCCTGTACAGCAACATCAGTTGATGTATTTGACACCACTTGCAAAACAGAGCCAGTAGGCATAACCGCAGATGTAATTTTGCTTAATGGCATTCCAAACTCCTAACCTACTATTTCCTGAGCCAAACAAATAGCATTTGGGTTTCCGGTTGCAGTGGACTGATAATTAATTCTAAGTTGCTGTGTGGCACTTAAAGTTTGCGCCCATGCTTGAATCTTATAAGTGACCGCGCTAGTAGTGTTGGGGCTATCTAAATAGCTAAAACCAAAGTTGTATGCTTGCCAATATGACGAGTCATTTGAATAAAATTCATGTCGATGAATATCAGTTGTGCCTCTCAATAGCCTTATGCCGCCATGATTACAGCCCTTGATTATGCCCATTGCACTGTACGTAAACATAACCTTGTTAGAACTTGAACTGGGTGTAATAGTAACACTATGACCTGTATCCTGATACGAGCCGCCTCCAGAAGTTGGGCCAAACAAAGTTGTAGATACATCTTGCACAACTTGTATCACAGACCCCGTAGATAATTTAGCCGCAGTCACAGCATTATCTGCAATTTTTGCTGTAGTTACAGCATCGTCTGCCAGCTTCGCAGTTGTAATAGAAAGGTCTGGTGCTTCTAGCCGTGTTGTCACCTCTGCCAAACCACGATAGATAACATACACATTTCCTGTGCCAGACGGCGGTGCTTCATCAAACGTCAGGGCAGTTCCCGATGCTACATATGACTTACCAGAACCGGGTTCCTGTTGCACGTTGTCAACAAATACCTCTAACTCCTCACTACTATTTACAGCGCGATTAAGTGTAAACGAGGTTGCCGAACCTGTGCCGTTGAAGGATTGACTAGTTGTCTTTGTCAGTGTTTTGTTTGGTTGTGCGCCGATGTATGCCATTATCCAGCAATCTCCAAAACACTTAAATAACACTCACCNTCAGAACCTTGACCAGTACTGCTGGCATAGTTTCTGTTAACGTAACCATTATAACCGCTACTTCCATTTGCCATTTGAACTTTAAATTGTATTGCAGAGGATGTGTTAGGCGACCACAATCTTTGGGCAAAGTACTGACGACTTTCCTGTTGTGCATTAGTTGCGTCTGAACCAAAGTCAACCAACCAAACCACAGACCCGCTTCCAGCAATCAAAGTGGAGTTTCCGTACACCCCAAAATAAGCACCCCCTGCCGCCCAGTGATATGTGCCATAATGAACAGAAGCAGTAACAAGAAATTTACTGCTTGCAGACACAGGTGTCATTGTAATTGCAAGACCTGTTACATCTGCAAAAGAGGTAGAGGTAAAAGTTTGATGGTCTGTTTTACGGACGTACTCTGCGGCAATAACAGAACCAGCGGGCATGGAAGCAGAAGTGATTGCACCGCTTGCTAACTGACTCGAACCTACGGAACTAGCGGGTAAAGAGGCTATTTGATTTGCACCTATTGTACTTAATGCCATCAGGTAATCTCCAATACAGAAGCGATTGCATCACAACAATTTGCCTGAGAACCTTTAACCTTTAAAATGTCTGTAGCGTTCATTACAATCTTTTGGTCACCGCCAACAGCCACCAAACTACTACCCACTGGAACTATAGCGTCCTTTACAATATGTGTAGGGTCGTTACCTCCGCCGTCATAAAGTTCAACGCTGACCGTAATGGAAACTGAAAGAATGTTCGCTACATTCAAACCAATAATAGTTGTCTGTGTGTTAGAGGGACAGGTGTAAAGAGTCACACTAGTATCGTCTATATCTCTTTGTGTGAATGTTTTAAATTCGTTAGCCATTTTTCTATCCCAATGCTATTGCGAATGCCAACGCATTCGGGTCTTGTTCTGTAAAGCCCTGAACTACATCACTCGCATCNTTAAACACCATCTTCTCTGCTGGCAACGTACAGAAAATGGTGCGTGTGCCTGATGTCCAGTTTACAGGGTTATCCGAATTACTTGACTGAAGNACATTCGTCCGCGCCAAGGTTGTGCCTGAAGCGGTGTACGTTCCTACACCAGTCTCAAANTCNGTGCCATCTGTACAAGTGTAATAGGTAGTGTTGCCATTACCTATTTCTCCAAATGTTTCAAAGCCCGTTACTGCACCAGCGAGGGTATATGTTCCAGTGCCAGTGGTGGTGCTTGTTTCTTTAATTCGGTCCTTGATGACCAGTGTCATTACTTCAACTCGATAGTAAGGTTTGTCGCGTTGATGCGGAAAATGTCACCCGACTGGATTGTTTTTGCTGTGTTAAGCGTACCGACAAACAACACGTTACCATTAGAGCCAAATGTTACAGGGGCATCTGTTTGGTGAGTCGCGATAAATGCGTGTGTTACAGTGTAGTTTGCTTGTCCACCTGAAGCGTCAAACTCAATGTTCCCGGCGTTAGTAATGTTCTGAGTGTCGGCACTAATTGCCTGTGGAGTCCATCCTGCGGCGTTTACCTGCTTGCGTTGATAGTTAGAATCCTGAGTGGATGTATTCACTTCAGTAATAACGGCGTTGCCAGTTTCACCAGTAGTGTCATTGAAGTTAGATACTGCGGTAGCTAGGCCAACATAAATGTTGTCGCCCGGTGTAGCGAATGAACTGGAGTTGTTCTTGAATATAAAATCCAGAACTTTGTACTCCAGAAAGGAAGTTGCGGCGTTTGCTGTTGCCATTTTATTAACCCTCGTTTCTCATGTAAAAATTATCGACTGAGTTGCGTTGTTGCTGTTCTTCGGTAATCCTCTGAACTGCGGCTTGGTACATAGATAAGTACCCTTGTTGCAATCCTGCGTTTCTATTAAACATTGACGCCTCAAGGAGACTTCCATACAGGAGTGCGTCACTCGCATTGTCGGTCAACCAATTAGTCAGATTGCTTGAAGACAGTGCGGGTAAACGGCGGCGGTAACTAATCTCTACTGGAATGTTACTGCTGGGAGTCGGTGCTACATATATAGTAGCATCATCAAAGTATGCGTAATACTCTGGTATTCCTGTTACTGACCTGTCAGGCCAAAACTCTGTCATAAACTCGTCAGAACGCAAAAGAAGGTTTACATGTGAACCAGTATTTCCAGATGTGTACCCAACCTTTGTCTGTAAGTTTTCAAGAGTTACCATATCTGTGGGCATAGTGAGATACGGGTCGTTCTGAGAAAACGCAGATAATTGTCTGCGCCGAAAGGCTGGTATCTTTAAGTCCCTAGACAGGCGTAGTTCGGTAAGGTCGATGAAGGTATCAATAGAGTTTGCAAACTCCGTGCCATCGTCTTCCATAAAGTCCTTAATGTTTTGTACAAGAGATGTATAATTCATACGGTGTTAACCCTATATCCCATCAATGAATGATTTGTGCAGTATGTGTAAAGTGTAGGCGCATTGGCGGCTACTAAGATTCTTACATACGCACCAGCGGAACCCGGTGTTCCCACAACGGTAACGCCAGTTGTGTATTCGGAACCACCTGAATGCGAACCACCCGCTGTTGTTGAAAATCTTAGAGGGTGACCAGAGTTCGATGAATCTGACTGGTCAAATATGTATGCCTCTCCCTCATTTATATCTACACCGCTAACACCAACAGTTTGTTGATTGTGACGGAACGCATTACCGCTACCAGTGTTTGTCACCGTTACTATTACTAGGTTCTCTGTGGTGCCGGGTGGGGTGTGTGCTACCCAACCCATGTTTGCATGATTAGTGCAATAGTAATATAAAGTTGGCGCACTCGAAGCTACCGCTATCTGTGTATAAGCACCAGCATTGCCCGGAGTTCCAACAACTGTTACGCCAGTTGTATACTCTGACCCACCGTTATGAGTTCCATTTGGTGTTGTACTAAATCTAAGTGGGTGACCAGCATTACTACTGTCCGACTGGTCAAATATGTATGTGCTTCCCTCGTTAAGAGTGAGGGTTGGTGCAGGGCCACTGATACCAGCAAAGAAGTATCTATTGCCAGTGCCATATCCTGTAAAACCTGACTGAACAAAGACATTGTATGTGGTTGCTGAAGATACAACAGCACCTGCGGTTGTCTGAACAAATGCAGAACTAAAGTTGGCAGAAGGCGTAGTTATTGATGTGCTACCAGCCGTAGTCATATTGAAGCTAGTAGATATGTTAATCCCACTAAGAGAGAATCTGTTTTCTCCAGCGGTATGCGGATACAGAGTTTGAAAGGCTATGATGTTACTTGCTGGCTCAACTCTGTCGGGCCTTGGGTGACGCAATGCTTGCGGGTCAACAATTCTTTGTCTGCCCAACTGTAGCTGTGGATGGTCTTTGTCCAAGCACGGTGGGCAAACCCTAAGTCCATTAGGTCTTTTGTTTTCTATCTGTTCCTTTAAATCTTGATATGGATACTGTTGTCCACAGCGGTCACATAAAGCAACAGATTTCTTACCCGAAGCATATCTAGCCATTACTACTTCTTAGTCTTGCCGCCGTACATCATTTTCTTTGCGGGTTTTTTCTTAGCCTTCTTCTTGGCAATAGCTATTGCGGCCTGTTGCTTCTTAGTCTTAGACACCTTCTTAGCGGCCTTCTTTGTGGGTCCACCCTTCTTCATTTTGCCCACGCCATCAACGGTAAAGGCTGGAACTTTCTTTCCATCCTTCATTACCATTGGCATCTTGGTGCTACCGCCAGCTTTCATACCCATGATTTTGCCGCCACGCTTCATGCCCTTAGACATCATTGTCTTGCCACCGCGCTTCATTCCCTTGGACATCATTGTCTTGCCACCGCGCATCATGCCCTTAGGCTTCTTCTTCATCTTCTTCATCATCTGTCTCCGCATAAAGGTTGTTGAAAACCCGTGAAGTATCATTCACATAGTTAGGGTCTTGTTTAGAGTGATGGACCCACTGGCTTGGCCTGAAGTCCGGCGGTCCTTCTCCTGTAGCAAACCACGCTGGATTTGTTACTCGAACCCGATTGTTTGGCAGGGCTACAATATTCCCTGTCCACGGTCCCGCATCCATCAACTCAAGCACATGACTTTGCTTGTGTTGGGCGGGGTCGTCCGCTACCTCTGTGTCTGTATAGTCGATAGTAAAGTAATACTTTGCAGGGAAAAAATTCCCATCTATCTTTGCTTGCCAAGGACATGGTGTGGCCCTGTTAAGAACAAACACAGAATGATGATGTGACTGACAGTCCCACGGTTGGGCTAACTCAGTCGGCATTGGTTCAGGCCACTCTTCAAATGGCGTATCACCTACGAGGGCAGTGAGAGGCATCCTTGCCCACATTGCACCACCATGCACATTTTCTTCTTCATTTTCACAACCAGTAAATAAAATTTGAAAGGTCAAGGTTCTCATTGGAAGAGTTGTCACAGCTATCGCCATGCCATGCAAAAACTCTCCATGATATCTATCAAAGTTAGTTGTGTATTCACGCCTTACCCACGTTTTAAAATATGGGATATTGCTTGTAATATAATTCATGTAATGCTTGGCACTATCCTAAAGTCTGAACGGTCCCTGTCTTCAGTAGCCGCTAAATCAAAATCCTCCTCATACATCTGTTTTAACATAGCTACCCTGTCCGCTGTGTCAGGATTTTTTAATGCTAGTTGATATGCTAAACCAGCAACTATAGCTGGAAGAAACCTTGTTGGCGCATCAAATTGCGTAATAGAACCATTCACAGTGTCGTAAATTCTTCTGATGCGGTAATATACTAGTGTATAGTTATTGTTATTTGGCACAGGCCAAACAGTAATTTTCGGTGCGGATACCAATCTTTCAACGTATATTTTTACTGGTCTGCCATCTGAATTTTTTGATGAAAGAGAGGCATATTCACCGAGACTCATTCTAGTTATAGCTAAGTCAGACTGCGAAGAACCTGTTCCTTCTCTTATTGAATGGTCAAGGATACTTACAGTATCTGCTGGTAATGTATATGTTGCTGTTCCAGAAGTTAGGGACAATGTGCTTTCTTCTATCGTCCAAAGATTTATACCTCTGTTTGCAAAGTCCTGAGACAAAAGATTAAGGGAACGCCTTGCAGTGCGAAAATCGCTTCCTGAAAACGCACGGCCTAAACCAGCACGTTCATACGCTTCTTCTATTATTTCGTGGATATCAAGATTGAACGTAGCTGTTCCTGATGTAGCCATTCTCTAATACTTTCTATAGCATAGTCTTGTTCTTCGCGCCTTTCCTTGATGCGTTTTATCTTTGTCAACCTTCCCCGTTCGGAAACTGAGGTGCTTTTGTGTTGACGGTGTGCCTTCTTAATGCGGCGATAACACATACTCTATTTACGGAACTTCGCTGTTTTCTTTGCTATCCTTTTTGGTTGCTTGACGAACTGCTTTCCTGCTTTCGTCCCTTTTCTTTTTGCCCTTGTTGTTGCGGCATATTCCTTTGAGGAGAGAGATTTAATCGCCTTCGTAGGTAAATAGCGTTCACCCGTTGCCTTTGGACCGATTGTGCTGTTCTTACCACTCTTGGTTCTCCATTTCTGCTTTGACCACTTTGACAACTTGTTAGATGACTTCTTCTTTCCAGAGTAAGTTCCACCAGAGTCCTTGTAGTATTTTACAGCAAGTTGCATAGCCCGTGCCGAATGTTTTCCACCCATCTTTGCTTTGGCTCTTGCCTTTGCCGCCGCCCACTTTTTAGGGTCTCTTTTAGTTGCTGTGCTACCTTTTGCCATTACATCCCCTTCAATACTGAAGCAAACCAGACAAGCCAAACAATACCGAGAACACCAACACACAAGACCAGTATAATACCAATTATCTGCACCAATTCTTCCCGTTGTCTCTTGGCTAATTCAATCTGTTTTTGCCTTTCCTTCCTAGCATTGCCCTGAAACTTTATCCAATCATGCCATAGACCCGGCCTACCGCAGTATATCATGTACTGTTTCAACTCTTCTTCTTTCGACTTGAGAGTTTCTAAAGCCATAAACTCCTCAATGTCAGAAGATTGGTTTGGGTCGCGAAACAGTCCGTGCTTTTTCTTGTTTCCCTTTCTCTGGAGAGTGTCCTTTGCGTTAACGAAATCACTTATCGCTTTACCCGCTTTTAGCAAATCTCCAGAATTGGCAACGGTTTGCTTGATAACCGCGAAGGCCGCGTTAGCCGCCATCAATTCTGGTAACACTCTTCCCCCCTATATGTTTTAGCTTACAGTAAAATTACCGCCCTTTGTTGCCGCGCCCATGCCTCT
>PBPT01000032.1 GCA_002724735.1 Fidelibacterota bacterium
TCTCGGGACGTGGAACACGCTGAATTTTAACAGAAAATGTATCGGTAGCTACACTTCCTGAATCATCAGCGGCCGTAATTTCAAATTGTATTTTATTGGATGATGTGTCACTTGGGTTCCATTGACCGGCCCTCAATACCCCTTCATCTCCAGGGACATTTGCAGGTTTATAGTCATACCACAAGGCTTGAGGTTTAAAAAAGACCGGTTCATTTCTTCCCCTTGAAATATAGAAAACTGTATCACCCCTAATGCTATCCTTAGGTGTTTTGATATCCACTTTACTTGCATAGGTCAACGGCAAAATAGAAACCGTAAGTAAGGTATCATCGGTATCAGTTAAGTAGTTAGCAAAGTCTAAAGACAAAGAATCGCTTTCAATAACTACCGTATCTCTTAGACCACTCCATACTGGTGGGTCATTTTTAGGATTAATAAAGAAAGGTATGGTGTCTTTACCGGTTAGTCCTCCAGGGTCGATAACGGTAAATTCAACTCTCATACTATCAATTGTATAATAATTTGTATCTAATGTGGTGGTATCTGTAGGCATTATCCATGCGTAAGTAGTATCCGTAAATACATCTCCTACTTTGCTAGTGGAATCAACTTTTACTGGATCTTTAAGATTTGTCACACCTGGAGGATAGACTAAAAAAGAATTATTTTTTTGCATAATAGTAGATTTTGGATATTCATCTACAAGATCTGTTAGAAATTTTTTCTTAAAACCACTACTCACCGGAGACAAAAAGCCTAGCTTTGCTGTAGGGTAACCTGGGTTATTTTGGGAGGATCCAATGATTTTAAATGTAAAGATTAAATCAGTAGTATCGTTGTCTTCGTCAAAGACATAACGCGTCAAAGGAATGCTATCGCTTCGAGCGCCTTCCTTATAACCCCATGAGCTGAATTTGGTGTAGGATGACAAGTCAATGATAGGATTGTCATTAACAGGCAGCACTTTGACATTTATATCAAAAGTATCGTCTTTTGTCCACGCGTCTGTTGCAACTACCCTAAAGAGATAGAGTGTATCTTTACCCGTCGAATCGAGTGGTGACGGAGTGAAGGTCAGTTCTCCACTAGTACTTATCTTAGCTTTAAATTTACTAGCCGCATCATCATTAAGATTTTGAATGACGGAGGAGTCCTTTTTAATTGTATCCACAGCCATTGTAATTAATTGATAAGTGAAGGAATCTCCTAACAAGGTTTTAGCATCGTCATCTTTTACTTCAACTAAACGCTTCCATTCTATATCCTCTTTTACAGTAGTGTCATTAATTGCGCTTATAACGGGCTCTACGTTTTGACGGAGCGTAATAGATGATCGAACAGTATCGGAGCGATTGCCCGCAGTATCAACAGCAACTATTGCGGTGTAATATTTTCTATCGTGACGAAGTGAATCAATTGATGTAACAAGAGTGTCTTGCGCGATCTTCTTAAAATTGCGCCATAAGGTCCAATCATTAACTCCTGGATCTTTTTTTGTGCTTTGATAAACAGAATACTGATAATAAGATAAGCCTGAGGGTCTTTCATTGACTAGAACGGAGTCTGGCCAATTTAACCAAGCAAATCTAAGAGTATCATTGGTCCAGGTAGTGTCGCGATTAATGGTTAAAAAGCTCTTTGTATTGCCTTGAGTAAAGAGCGTATCATTTATAAATGGTCTTTCACCAGGAGGAATAGTATCGAGTACAAAAACCGACTCGCTAGCCTCTCCACTAGTTGAATTACCAGCCTTATCAAATACAGTCGCTCTAAATCTTATCGTGTCTCCTTGGAATAAGGTTCCATCTAATGAACTAAGTATGCTTTGCCTTGATCGAACGATAGGAACATTGTTTCCGCGCTGAACAATACTATCTTCTACGCTTCCAGCATTGTTTCTTACGATGCGCCAGGTGTTTTCACCTAATTTTGCACGGACATTTGATTCAATTCGGAGCTTTCCACCCCTAAGGAGCGTAGAATCACTAGCGTTTAAAGGAACAAGGAATTTTAAGGAATCTGTATAATCGTTAAACCATCCGGTTACGCTTGTATCGCCAAATGCGGTAATTAGACCAATCTTGGAAGAGTCAGGGGGAGTATTATCTAAGAATAACGTAAGTGTGTCTTGCGTTGCTGCTTGATCGAAATAATTACCAGCTTTATCGAACGCATTAGGGATGACCCGTACATTACCTGTTTTGTCATCAATTAGATTTAATTGATATGTCCATGAGGAATCAGTGCTACCTTGTGTCATTGCAGCATTTTCAATCGTAGGAGTAACATCTCCGGGCCAGTAAATATCTAGTTTGGGTGCAGTGACCGTATTCATATTATCGGTAAATTTAACGCTTATGTCCACCGTATTATCTCCAGACCATACTGGATTATCTCCATAAGTAATTGAAGCAGTATCTCTAACTTGGTCAATTTCAACAATTTGCAACACACCAGTAGTTGAATTACCAGCGGTATCAATTACTACAGGCCTGTAATATCGATCAATTCCATCGCTATCAAAAACATCAACACCGTTAACTTTTTTTAACACTTGATCATGGGGCAAATCCTCTGCAACAACTATTGTAGCAGGTACGGATCGCGTAGTATCATCAACCAATGTAAGAAATTTACCAACGCCTACATCATCAGGGTCATCAGTATATAATCTTATTTTGTGACCTGCTGGAACGTTTGTAACCACAAACGCTGGTCTTTTACTGTTAGTAATCCAATCAGTATCGGATTGTCCAAAATTAGTCTCAGGTGTAATCAAACTAAGAGAGGCTTCATCAGGTGCGATATTATCAAAAGTGTATTTATAGATCGCCCCAGATGATGATTCATTTCCTGCGCTGTCAATCGCAAATGCGGTGAAAGTGTACACGCCATTATCTGTTAGTTGTGTTGGAGCGGCGTTATTGGTTAACAAAGCAAATCTGTCATATCCCTCCAGACCGGGATTAGCCATTATTTCGTTTGTTCTTTCTTCCCATGTTAAATATTGGGTACCGTTTGACGAAGAAGGTTTTCCAAGCCATGCTGCATTGTTAGCGGTACCAGCTTTTGTTACTTTAACAGTAATAGAATCAGAATTGCTTACCCCTTTAATTTGAAGAAATGGTGTGCTATCGTTACTCACATTATCTTCATCTGTACCTGTATCACTGTACCAAAGCCATAATTTTTCGGGTGCTGCTGGTCTCGTATTATCAATGGATATAGCTTTGATTGCATTACTTACGTTTCCAACCGCATCTGTAACAGTTACAAGTCCTCTGGTAACCTCTCCTGAGCCTGCTGTGACGGTAATTTTTGTATCACTATTTACGGTAAATGATCCTCCTAACCCTCCAGATCCAACCGCTGTAGCTAAATCTTTACCTCCAATCGTAACAGCTGAAGCATCTCCACCAAAGCTTTGAAAGCCCGAACCATTGATTACTGTACTCTCGCCGTTTTTTATCCAGCGATCTGTTATACTTGTAAGCTCAGGTGCTGTATTGTCGATTGTAAGAAACTGACCATTACTTGTACTCCAATTGCCCGCCGAATCTTTAACTGTAATATTTTTGTTTGTGACCTCACCTGCGCCAGCAGTTATNGTGAGTTGATTGGCGCTATTTACGGCCCATGTTAATCCAGCTGGTCTCGAACCATCAACATAAATTTCTTGAATTACTATCGTTTCATTAGAATTGTTGGTTGTGTTCTTAAACCCTGCTCCGCTAATAACGGAGGTTTGACCAGACTTTATTGCAGCTGTTCCTACACCGCTTATTGTTGGTANAGTATTATCAATAGTTAAATAAACTAGGCTAGTGCTTGTGTTTCCTGCTGCATCTGTTACTGTTACTAAACCATCAGCAACCTCACCATTTCCAGCGGTAATCACTATTGAATTTGCCGTAACATCTTTGTAGGTCATTCCGGTAGGAACAGAACCTCCGACCTTAATATTTTGAATATCACCCCCTACTAAGAATCCAGTGCCCGATAATGTAGTTTCACCACTGGATTTTATAGATGAAACCGTTACACCGCGGAGTTCAGGTGCTGTGTTATCAATTGTTAAAAGCTTGCCGGTTTCAGTGCTAGCGTTTCCAGCGCGATCAGTAACAACAATATTTCCCTCTGTTACCTCACCAGCACCAGCTGTAATTGTTATCTGGGTATTGCTATTAACAACCCATGTCATACCAGCTGGAGTTGATCCACCAACTGTGATATTCAAATCCGTTCCGTCGTTTACTCCATCAACTTGAGTAAAAAATCCACTTCCCGTTATAACAGAAGTCGCTCCATTTTTTATTGTTGCGGTAGCTACAGATGATACGGAGGGCTTAGTATTGTCAACAGTGAGCTTTTTATTAGTTGTTGAAACATTTCCTGCAGGGTCAGTCACTACGATCGCTCCATCGTTTATGTCGCCTGACCCTCCAGTAATAGTAATCTGAGTTCCTGAATCAACAGTATATGTNAATGTAGTAGCTCCTGCATTTTGACCGCCAATGGTGATAGTTGACTCTGCATCTCCGTTTTTGAATCCAGTCCCAGTTAAAACAGCNGTTNCNCCCTGCTTAACAACACCAACCGAGATATTGGTTGAGACCGCTTTAGTGTTATCAACAAATATCGTGTAATCGCTCACAGTGGTTTCATTGCCTGCAAAATCAAGAACTGTTATTCTGCCACTGGCGTCACCCCCTGAGCCATTAGCTAATGTTATTTGACCATCATTATTTACAGTAACGCTTCCATAAGTCCTAGCCCAGTCATCTGATTCAAGCTTAACGCTTCCATCTGAACTAGCAATCCCTGAATTAGTGAACCCGCTACCTAAAATGGTAATGGTCCCATCAGATTTAAGGTGGACTAATTTATCATTATCAGTATCCGGACCAATGCTATTAACAACAGGTGCTGTATTATCAATAACGACAGGACCGGCATTGGTATGTTCATTTCCTGCTCTATCTTTTATTTTGACTGCACCATTTACCTCACCCGCTCCAGCAGTAATAACCACCGCGTTTCCAGATACAGTTGCCGTCATTCCAGTTGGCCATGTATCATTTATTAGAATATTCGCATCGGCTTCAGCGCTTGAAGTTCCTGAGCCAGAAGTAAATTTATTGTTATCTCCATTTATTTGCACTGTTGCGCCTGATTTGATGATGTATGGCGCACTACCTTGGATTCCAGTTATATTGGGTCTAGTAGGGTCAATGGTAAGAAGTTTACCAGTATCTGTACTTTCGTTTCCAGCTGCATCGACAACATAAACATTTTGATTTGTAAAGTCAGTTCCTGCGCCCGTTATGGTTATTTGAGTATTAGAGTCTACGGTGTATGATGCATTTCCTCCAGCAATAGAAGTGCTTCCTAGTTTAACATCGCTTGCATCACCATTGGTAGTAAATCCGCTTCCAGTA
>PBPT01000033.1 GCA_002724735.1 Fidelibacterota bacterium
AGTTAAATTAGCAATTCCACCTTTTTTTAGGCCATATGAAACATGATAAGCAATGGGGTTATTCCCTTCTTTATCTTGTAAGTGCATTGGCCTTTCAACATAATTTGCTGTTACCCATTCTATTTCATCATTTGTCCAGAATCTCATTAAGTCAGTCTGATGAATACCTGCTTCAACCATAGATGTTCCTGACCATTTTCTATCAGCTGTCCAAATCCTGTCTTGAGGGCCTTCATTTTTACTAATAACAGTATGCTTAACTCCATGAGTTTCAACAGCACCACAATTTACCATCATTATAGAAGCAACCTCTTTGTCAGATAAATAGTCTCTCACTTTTGAATACCAAGTATCATATTCCATTTGAAATCCGCATATTGAAGGAACATTATTTTTTTCTATTGCTTCCGCCATTGGAAATACTTCATCTAAAAATAAACTTTGAGGTTTCTCTGCAAAAATTGCTACTCCTTTTTCAGCAGCATAAATTATTTCATTTTTATGTTGGTTTGGTGGTATTACAAACCAAATTGCATCAACATCAACAGACTCAATCATTTCATTAAATTCAGTGAAATACTTTACTCCTTTTTCATCATAATTCGAAACATATGATTTGATTTTATTGTTATCTAAGTTTTCTTTAAATGGGTCAACTAATGCTTGGATGGAAACTAATTCTTCATCTTTTAAATCTGACAAAGCTTGTAAGTGTTGGAGTCCTCTTTGACCAACACCAACTAAGGCAACACCTAATTTTTTCATCTTTTACCTTCAGCTCGTTTAAATATATTTTTTCTAAAAATATACAATGGAGTAAGAAATATCGCTAAAAAAATAATACTAAATAAATAAAATGAAATTGAAAAAGGGCTTGTTTCCCTATTCCTGTCTAATAAATTAATTTGAAAATTCAGACTTTCTTCTTTGCCAGAAGAATCTGTAATTGACATTTCAAAATCCCACAATCCACTTTTTTCAAGGTCAAAAACACATTTATAAACTTTGGGGTTCTGTCTAGAGCTTAATGCATAAGTTTGAAATTTTTCATCATCCAAACTTGCAATTAGAAGTAATTTTATGTCTCGAGGCGCTGTATCAAATTCAATTTCTAAATCAAGATATCCTACTTTTGGGTCAGTTGAGAAATATACAGTTGTAGAATAATTTCCAGACTTCAAATTCTCAATTTTTGATAAGTGATTATCTGCAAAGATAAAATTTACACTTGATAGAAAAAAAATTAGGGATAGGAAAATACTAAAAATCCAATATCTATCCCTATCTTTGTACTCTCCCACTTGTATCACCTTTAACTATTGAATTTACTTCNGATAAAGTAACTAAATTTAAATCNCCATGTATTGTGTGCGCNAATGCAGATGAAGCAACAGCAAAATTGAGAGTATCTTCAGATGACATTTCATTAATGTTTCCATAAATTATTCCAGCAGAGAATGCNTCGCCCCCACCTACTCTATCTACCATGTGAATAGAATATTTATTTCCGATAAAAATATCTCCATTATCTGAATAAATTGCTGACCAATTGTTGTCGCTGGCAGAAATACTTTCTCTTAAAGTAATTCCAATTTTTTTAAATCCAAAATTATCAGAAAGTCTATTGAGAACATCTCTGTAAGCATCTGGGTTTAACTCCCCAGATGTAACATCTTGATTTTCAGCAGAAACACCTAAACATTTTTCTGCATCCTCCTCATTTCCTATTGCAATATCTACATATTTCATTAATGGTTTCATGATCGCTTGTGCGTCTTCAGGNGACCATAAATTTTTTCTATAGTTCATGTCAGCGCTTACTGTTATCCCCATTTCTTTTGCAGCTTTTGCAGCTTCTAATGTAACTTCAGCTGCTGACTTAGATAGAGCAGGGGTGATGCCTGTAAAATGAAACCAGCTAATGTCATCAAACGCCTTTTTCCAGTCAATAGTATTAGTCTTAATTTCACTTATTGAGCTTCTAGCTCTGTCATAAACTACCTTGGATGCACGCATAGCTGCACCATGCTCTAAAAAATATAATCCCAATCTGTCACCCTGTCTTAATATTGATGAAGTGTCTATTCCAAATCCTCTAATTCTGTACAAAGCTGCATCTCCAACAGCGTTATCAGGAAGAGCAGTTATGAATTTGGTTGGAACCCCAAATTGAGATAATGAAACAGCAACATTATACTCCCCGCCACCGTAATCAGCATCAAAGTTTTTTGCTTGTAAAATTCTTTCTTTGTTAGGCGTTGCTAATCTCATTAATATTTCGCCTAGTGTAGCTACTTTTTTCATCAATTCTCCTTATTTAATTTTATTTATAGTTTCAACAAGTTTTTTACACTGAGACTCTAAAAGTGCCCAATCCTTGTCCTGAATAATTTCTTTAGTAAATAAATTTGACCCCATTCCCACTGAAAAAACTCCAGAGCTTAGCCATTTTTTTAGACCCTCTTCTTCCATATCAACACCTCCTGTTGGCATAATCCAGCTCCAAGGCATTGGGGCTAAAACTGACTTTATAAAATTAGGGCCGCTAACAGAATCAGCTGGAAAAACTTTTACAACATCACAACCAAGTTCTTCAGCCTCAGATATTTCAGTAGGCGTCAAACATCCAGGCATATATGGAACTTTTTTTCTATTACAAGCTATAGCAACATTCTTATTTGTTAAAGGGCCTACGATAAAATTTGATCCTGAAGAGATATACATGTTTGCCATTGTTTCGTCAGATATTGATCCCGCCCCCAAAATCATATCAGGGAGATTTTTTTGACAATATTTTTCTAATTCATTAAAAACCTCAAGAGCAAAATCTCCACGATTTGTAAACTCAAGAATTTTAATTCCTCCATTGTGAAGAGATTTCATCACATTTATAGATATGTCGACGTCTGAATTATAAAAAACAGGAACTACTTTGTTTTCATTAATGTAATTGAGGGTTTGTAACTTGTTAAATCTTCCCATGACTTCCTTTTACTTACTTCTTAGAGTAATCTATATTTTTCTAAATAAACTTGATACATAATACAACTATTCAACAAAATAATTAATAAAATGAAAAAAAATATTGCAAAAGAGAAAATAAAAAAAGGAATACCCTCAATAGGAACATGGGTCTCAAGTGGAAATCCTTTGGTTTGTGAAACCCTTGCTACAAGTGGAATAGACTGGATAAATATTGAATGCGAACATAGCTCAATTGACTTAGGGGAGCTAGTTCACTGTTTTAGGGCAGTTGAGCACTCAGATATTCCAGTTTTTGTAAGAGTAGCTGGAAGCGATCCATTAATAATAAAAAGAGTAGTTGACTCTGGTGCACTTGGAATAGTTGTTCCAGATGTAAAAAATGCTGAAGAAGCTAAGAGAGCAGTTGACGCTTGTAGATATCCACCTATTGGAACAAGAGGAATCGGGGCAACTAGACCAAATGCAGTATACCCTGACTATATGGATCATGCTAATGAAGAAATTTGTGTAGTAATAATGATTGAAGATATAAATGCCGTAAACCAAATTGATTCAATAATGGAGGTTGAAGGTGTTGATGTTGTTTTTATTGGTCCTAATGACTTGGCAGCAACTTTAAATGTGCCTTTAGGAATGAATAATCAGCACCCTAAGCACGTTGATGCTGTAAATAAAGTTTTGGAAGCTGGTAAAAGACATAATATTCCAACTGGAATACACTGTGGCTCACCTGAAGAAGTAATTGAAAGAATTGAGCAAGGGTTTTTATGGATGCCATTAATGTCTGAATTGGCATTAATGCGCACATCTTTCTTGTCTTCAATGAAACAAATAAAAGAAAACAGCAAATCCGAAGGCTTAAAGTCTGACGGAAAATTTTATTAATTTTCTAAGCAACTTGGCTCAAAACCTAGATAAGGTTTTTCGTGAAAGTAAACATGAAAAGCACCTAGGCCATCNGGGTTAACCAAAGAAATTANGTCNTTTTTCTCATTTATNCTTGCATTATCAAAATANTTTTTCAANCCATTTTTGATTAAAAACTTTTCTTGGGANGTATTTCCGATTTTAATTAAACCATGTTTANNTAAGNANTCATTTAGTAGATTAAAATTTACATCACAAGTAATATCTTTGTTTCCAATATTTTCTAAAATATTTTTATTCATAGAGTGATTTGAATAGCAACGAACTAACCCATTTGGATTTTTAAAAAATAAATTGTCGTATTTATTGAATCCATAGTCTACAGTCACCATAATACAATTATTGAAAAACGAAGATAATTTTGCACAAATNAAATCAATATTTTCAATTATTTCAAACTTTGAACCATCTGGAATTTTTGAAATNATTTCCTTATNAAAAAAATCAAAGTTNTTGAGTTCTTTTTTTATCTCAAGTAGTTCATTTTCTNTTAACTCTATAAATAATTTTTTTACTTCACCTTCTTCTTTNATAAATCTATTAAATGGCAAAGCGTCAAAAAATTCATTTGAAATTATACAACCAATATCAGCTTTAAAATTTATATTTAATATG
Source organism: Fidelibacterota bacterium (assembly GCA_002724735.1). GTDB lineage: Bacteria > Fidelibacterota > Marinisomatia > Marinisomatales > TCS55 > TMED108. The sequence continues at coordinate 4,528 of PBPT01000033.1, forward strand.
TCATCTTCATTTACTTTATCNATATTTAAATAAACAACAGAGTTATAGAACTTTTTATTTTTTGATGCTGATTCTAATATGTCTTTTTTTAATTTACCTTCATTTCCACCTAATTCAACAATTACAAATTGTCTTGGATTTTGATAATAATCCCAAATCTCTTTAATTTGTTTACAAAGTATTTTTCCGAAAGATTCATGTGTTACTGGACTTGTAAAAAAGTCTTTTGAAATNCTCGAGTTGTTATAATAACCAAATTCTTTATCGTATAAACATGAATTAATAAAATGAGCGTAATCTACAATTTTTGAATCAGAAAAGATTTTGTTTATTAAAACCNTATTTTCTGTTTTCAATTGGAACATATTCCTGTTCGTGTTCTCCTGTATAACTTAAAAGGGGTCTTAGTAAAATATTATTTTCATACTGCTCTAGGACTTGAATNGTCCACCCTGGNATTCTNCCAACAGCAAAAATTGGNACAAATAAATCTGTTGGAATTCCTAAAAGATGATAAATGACACCNGCGAAGAAATCTACGTTAGCATGTATACCTCTTCTTTGATATGGCTTCATAGCTTCCATTACTGCTACTAAAATTTCATACCAACTAGGATCACCTTTTTCTTGACTTAAAAACTTAACCCCTTCTTGCAACTGTGCTGCTCTAGGGTCTTCAGCTTTATATACTCTGTGCCCAAAACCCATAACNCTTTCACCAGATTTTTGAAGACCTTTNACATAATCTTTNGCATTTTCNGGTGAACCTACTTCTTTAACCATTTTCATTACATTTTCTGCTGCACCCCCATGAGAAGGCCCNGATAAAACAGATATTCCAGTTGTAATTGCACTGTGAAGATCAGCTTGNGTNCCAGCACAAACTCTAGCAGCAAAAGCTGATGCATTTGAACCATGATCAGCATGTACAATGAAATCTTTNTCCATTAANGATGCTGTGCTATCACTAGGAATTNTACCGTCAAGCATATAAATAAAGTTTGCTGCATGTGATAATTCTTTACTTGGNTCNACNGGATCTTTTCCNTTCCTAATTGAATTATGCGCCATTACTATAGTTGGNACCTGNGATGTCAANCTAATTCCCTTTCNCATNGTAGCGTCATAGCTTTTGTCAGAAGCNTCTTCATCAAANGNTGAAAGGGCAGANACAGCTGTTCTTAAAACATCCATCGGATGAGANTCTTTTATTGATTTAATAATATCAATGACTTGNGAAGGTATCTNTCTAGATTCTTTTAANGANCTGTTNAATGCNTCAAGTTCATTCTTTGTTGGCAATTTNCCATAAAGTAANAGATACGANACTTCTTCAAATGAAGATTTTTCAGNAAGATCATGTATATTGTAACCTCTGTATTCTAAAANNCCCTCTTTTCCATTTATATATGTTGTTTTAGTTCTGTCAAAATAAACATTGTTAAGCCCTCTATGTATTTTTATCTCTTCATCGCTCATTTTTATGTCTCCTCAAGAACAGTTTTAAGACTATCATCATCATTAATCTTTGAATTTTCTTTGAATAAATTTATTAGGGATTCTATTTTTACGTCATT
>PBPT01000034.1 GCA_002724735.1 Fidelibacterota bacterium
CTTTTTGATAGAGGAGAAAGCTCTCTTTCGGACATGATCGTATTGATTGATGCGTTAACGATTAACCAAAACATAGAGTATGTTTATTGGTTCGAGGGGGTATTTAAAATAGTGTCTGGAAACACTCAACTTGTTGTTACAGTAAATATGGCTCCTATAGAACCTGGAAACGGTCTTGCAAGGTCAATTTTTAAACCTAACGATTACTGCATTCTCACCAGTGCAACGTTACGAACCAACCTTTCTTTTGATTATTTTTTAAACCGTGTAGGTTTGAATTCGTATGAATTTGACGATATCAGCACAAAAGTTTACGAAAGCCCTTTCATTTATAGCGATCAAGTTACCTATTACCAATATTCTGGAAACGATGGTCAAAGGCCTGATGTTATCGCAAAAGCTATTTTACATTGCCATCAAAAGTTTAATAAAAGAATGATGATCCTATTTACTTCTCGTGCTCAATTAGATAGCACTTATCAGATTTTGAAGCAAATATCAAAATCTNATCGCCTTTCTGTTTTTGCTCAAAAACGTCAAACTTCTCGATTGGGGCTAATTCGAGGAATGAAGCAGGTTTCTAACGGAATTCTCTTAGGGACAAATGCGTTTTGGGAAGGNGTTGACCTTCCTGGAGATCTTTTGGAAATTTTAATGATTATTAAAATGCCGTTTGATGTACCTACAGAGCCAATTGTGAAAGCTTACGGCGGACTGATAGAGTCTCAAGGTGGCAATAGTTTTATGGATTATGCATTGCCTGAATCGGTGATCCGATTTAGGCAAGGGTTTGGCCGACTAATTAGAACGCAGTACGATGATGGTATTTTTATTGTAATGGATGACCGTATCATTAACAAAAGATATGGCGTAGCGTTTAGCGAAACCATACCAGTTCAAATGCAGGTTTTTCAGCGATACGATGATATATAATCTGTCTAGTTCAAACCTTTTCTATCAAGTAATGGTTGGATATCTGGACCAGAACCTTTAAAGTCTTTAAAAAGATCAAGAGCGTCTTTACTACCACCCTTTGATAGCAAAGTCGATCTAAAGTGATCACCGTTTTTCCTAGATAAGCCTCCATTTCGTTTTAACCATTCCACAGTATCCGCATCCAAGACTTCACTCCAAATATACGAATAGTACCCTGCAGAGTATCCTCCAATAATATGTGAAAAATATGTACTTCTATATCTAGGCGGGACAGCNTCNAATGCAATTCCTGCATNTTCAAGAGCTTTTTTCTCNAANGAAAGGAGCTCATCTGCGCTTGGAACCTGATTTGGGGTAAGCTGGTGCAATGCTTGATCCAGTATTGAAGAGGCCAAATACTCCGTTGTTTCAAATCCTTGGTTAAATTTTTGGGTAGCCAAAACTTTTTCAAGGAGCTCTGATGGCATCTGCTTACCAGTTTCGAAGTGTACAGCGTAATTTTTTAAAATTGAAGGCCAAATTGCCCACATTTCGTTCACTTGCGACGGGTATTCCACAAAGTCTCTTGGGACTGATGTTCCAGAAAAATAAGGGTAATTTACGCTTGAAAACATTCCATGAAGTGCGTGACCAAATTCATGAAACATTGTAATAACTTCATCAAATGACATTAAGGCTGGTTCACCTTCAGGAGGCTTNACAACGTTCTGATGGTTTGCAACGATAGGGATGCTTTTCATAAGATTTGATTGAGAAACATAAGCGTTCATCCATGCACCTCCTCTCTTTGANGTTCTAGCAAAACCATCAAACAAAAACAATGCCAATGTATTTCCATCCGTTTCAAACACTTCAAACACTCTTACATCTTCNTGNTAAACTGGTAAGTCNNTCCTCTCCTTAAATGTTATACCATATAGCTCTGTAGCAGCAAAGAATACACCTTTTTCAAGTACGTTATTCATTTCAAAGTAGGGCTTGAGCTGAGAAGCGTCAAAATCGTANCGNTNTGATCTTACTTTTTCNGTNTAATAATCCCANTCCCANGAGGCCAGCTTAAAATTGTTGCCCTCAGAGTAAATCATTTTTTGTAGATCGTCAGCNTCTCGTTGCGCNTTTTCAAGTGACTTTGGAGCCAAGCTTGCAAGTCGATCGTTGACAGCTTNGGGTGTCTTTGCTGTTTGACTTTCAAGACTATATGCTGCGTGGTTTGGATAGCCTAGTAAAATGGCTTTTTCTGCTCTTAGCTTAAGTATTTTAGATAGTATNTCTCTATTATCANAGTCACCACCTCGACTTCCTCGAGACAATGANGTCCTATGAATTCTTTCNCTTAAAGATCTNTTTTTNAAAGATGCCATNGATGGTTGACCGCTCGTATTTTTAAGNGNGATTACGTATTTGCCATNCAATCCTCTTGAGCTTGCTTCATTNGANGCTGCCTGAATAGCNGATGNGGACAATCCCTCTAATTCNCTTACATCATCAACAATAATNGCTAATTCGTTTACTTCTTTTAAAACATTTTGACTAAAATTCGTTTGAAGGACCGCAATTTCACCATTTAAATCCTTAAGTTTTTGTTTTTGGTTCTCAGTGAGCTTTGCACCAGAGCGAATGAAATCGACATAATATTTTTCAATCAAACGAATGCCCTCTGGGTCGATATCTAGATTATTTCGTTCATTATAGAGATTGCTTATTTTTTCAAATAATGATTTGTTGAGCAGAATTTTATCGCTGTGAGCAGATAGCTTTGGAGCCATATCAGCGCGAATTTTTTCCATGTCATCATTTGTATGTGCAGAGGTGAGGGCATAAAATACTGTTGCTACCCTATCCAAAACTGCTCCAGATTTTTCCATGGCTAAAATTGTATTTTCAAAAGTAGGCGGTTCAATATTTTCAGCTATTTTATTGATTTCAGACTTTTGATCTTTCATTCCTTTGATAAATGCAGGTTTGTAATGTTCTATTTTTATTTCATCAAATGGGGGATAGTTCAAGTAAAGATCACTTTCCTGAAAAAATGGATTTGATTTATCAGAATTAGTCATTGTGCACCCCCACATCGTTAAAAATACTAAAGATTGTATAAGAACTTTCATCAGAATTCACCTTGTTTTATTTTATTAAAAATTATTCAAAAGATGGTATTTGAATCTATATAATAATTTATTTCTGTTTTGATCAGAATTTGTTTATTGCCTGTAAAAAGAACTAAATTGATCAATGGAAGGCTATGTCATTTCAGATAAGTTCACGACTTGGAACGATTTAGAGCATTTAATTGTATTTCCCAAGCCTCTCCGTCTTTCTAGCCTTTCAAGAAAATCAATTAAAGATTCTAACCAAATACTATCTAAAATTCTTCGCTCAAAGAAAGTTGTATATGGTGTAAATACTGGTTTCGGTAAGTTAAGTCACGTCAAAATTGACCCATCAAAACTAAAGCAATTGCAGTTAAACTTGATTAGGTCGCATGCAACGGGAGTTGGAAAGCCATTTGACCACAGCATAACCAGACTTACGATGACATTAAAACTTATGACTTGGTCAAAAGGATATAGTGGTGTTCGACCAAAGCTTGCAACGTTATTGCTAAAAATGATAAACAAAGGCATTTTACCTATTATTCCAAGGCAGGGATCCGTAGGGGCTTCAGGTGATTTAGCTCCTCTTTCTCATATTGGTTGCGCTTTAATTGGAGAGGGTACCGTCTATTTCCAAGATAGAATAATGCCAAGCATGAAAGCCCTTAAAGAAGCAAATCTTAAACCTATAGAATTAGAGGCAAAAGAAGGATTGAGCCTAATCAATGGAACTCAAGTTTCAACAGCGATTGGTGTTAAAGCACTATACAAAGCATGTAAATTGCTTCGAACAGCGGATATTATATCAGCTCTGAGTGTTGAGGCGAGCTTGTCTACAAGGGCAGTATTTAAACCAGCTATCCACAGGTTAAAAAAACACAAAGGTCAAACTGTATCGGCAAAAAATATTTACAGCATTCTTAAACAAAGTATGATTGTTCAATCACATGAAAATTGTGACAAAATACAAGACCCCTATTGTATGAGATGTATACCCCACATTCATGGAGCTAGTTGGGATATGTTTGCAAATTCAGAAAAAATTATAAATAATGAAATTAATTCGGTATCAGACAACCCATTAATCTTTAGAAATGAAGAAGTGTTGAGTTCTGGTCATTTCCATGCTGAGCCAGTAGCTCAAGCCCTTGATGCATTGTCTATTGCTATTTCAGAAATAGGTGCCATTTCTGAGCGGCGCATTCATCATTTTATGAAAGGCGCTGATGACAGACTACCTTGTTTTGGGGCAATCGATGGAGGTCTTGAATCTGGATTCATGCTTGCGCACGTAACCGCTGCATCACTTGCATCTGAAAATAAAACTCTTTCTCACCCTGCAAGCGTTGATTCAATTTCAACATCTGCTGGTCAAGAAGACATTGTAAGTATGGCTCCATGGGCAGGCCGATCATGTCTCAAAATAATTGACAACGTACAAACCATTTTATCTATAGAGCTTTTGGTTGCCTCCAACATAAATTTCAGATTTCATAATAATCTTGAATCAGGATTAGGACTTCAACCTCTGATGAGATTAATGAAGCAATCAAACGTACTCTCAAAGGGTGATCGTATTTTCTCAAATGATATTGAAATCATTAAAAATTTAATTGAAATAGACAAAGTCTTTAGCGTAGTTAACAACCACATAAAAATAAATAGAGTATAATGAAATCAAGACCTCCTTTCAAGCAAGCCTTTACATTTGATGATGTTCTTTTGGTTCCTCAAAAGTCGAAAGTATTGCCTAGTGACGTAAGCTTAAAAACAAAGCTAACCAAAAGTATCGACATGAACATACCGCTTTTATCTGCAGCTATGGATACGGTTACGGAAAGCAGTATGGCGGTTGCCATTGCAAGAGAGGGAGGGATTGGAATAATTCACAAAAACTTATCGATTGAAGACCAAGCGCTCATGGTTGACAGAGTCAAAAGATATGAAAGTGGAATGATAATTAACCCTGTGACATTATCTAGTGATAAAACAATTAAAGAAGCTAAAGCTGTTATGTCAATGTATAAAATTAGCGGATTACCAGTTGTAGAAAATGAAAAGCTAATTGGGATAATCACTAATAGAGACATTCGTTTTGAGACTGATGAGTCGTTACCAGTCAAAGACAGAATGACTCGAGAAAAGCTTGTAACAGTTGAACAAGGCACAACGCTCGAGCAGGCTAAAAAGGTATTGCAAGAGCATCGCATTGAAAAACTTTTAGTTGTTGATAATGAGGGTAATTTAGCAGGGCTAATAACTGTTAAAGATATTCAGAAAAAAGAAGATTTTCCTAATTCATGTAAGGATAAAAGTGGGCGTTTACGAGTTGGTGCTGCATTGAGCGTTACAGAAGATTTTTTGGAAAGAGCGCAAGAATTACACTCAAAAGAGGTAGATGTTATAGTGGTTGATACTGCCCATGGTCATTCTCTGGGGGTATTGAATCAAATTAAGGAAATTAAAAAATCAATACCCGCTTTACAAATTATAGGTGGTAACATTGCTACTGGTGATGGAGCTAAAGCTTTAATTGATGCAGGTACTGATTGTGTTAAAGTAGGTATTGGAGCAGGAGCAAGCTGCACTACGCGAATTGTTGCAGGTATTGGAGTACCTCAGCTTACAGCAGTAATGGATTGCGTTGACGAAGCAAAGAAAAACGATATTCCTGTTATTGCTGATGGTGGAATTAGATACAGCGGAGATATTGCCAAAGCAATAGCTGCTGGAGCTGACACTGTAATGCTTGGAAGTATATTGGCTGGAATGGATGAAAGCCCTGGTGAGTTTATACTTTTTGAAGGACGTCAGTATAAATCATACAGGGGAATGGGATCTTTGGGTGCAATGCAAGATGGAGATGGTGCGAGGTATTTTCAAAATGATACAGAAGATAAAAAACTTGTTCCTGAGGGAATAGAGGGCATAGTGCCTTACAGGGGTAGTGTAAAAAACACTATTCATCAATTGATGGGTGGCTTAAGATCTTCAATGGGTTATTGTGGAGGTGAAAATATTGCTGATTTTCAAAGAAAGGCTGAATTTATTCAAAATACACAAGCTGGTGTTAAAGAAAGCCATCCTCATGAGGTAAAAATAACAAAAGAGGCCCCTAACTATCAGATTTCTGATACGAAATAATTTACTTTGAAAGCGAATTTAAATGACGAGTGATTTGAGACTTTCTTCTTGCAGCAGTATTCTTTTTTAAATGTCCTTTGCTCACCATTTTATCAATGACGCTGACCGCTTTTTTGTAAGGAGCTTCTGCTTTTAGAGGGTCGTCTTGATGAAGAACTCTTTTTATAGCTGTTCTCATGTCTGAAAGCCTTGCGCTGTTGATAGCATTTCGTTTTTTATCTTGACGTTCTCGTTTTATTTGCTGTGGATGTCTATCCATTTATTTCCTTAATTATTATAAATTAACTAGCAAAGTTATTTTATTATTTATGATTAGACAAAAAGAAAATTAATTCATAGCAGAGGGGTGGTATTTTGTGATAACTGTCACAAACGTAAAGCTTAATTCATAATATATTGCTTCATTTAATCTGTTCAATTTGATAGTTTTATAGTATCTTCCACTACATGAGCACCGCACAACATCTTCGAAATGTACCCATATTTTCTGATCTTAAAGATAGTGATTTAGAAATCATTGCAGAAAAAATGATTTCGCGTACCTATGAAAAAGGTCAAATGATTCTACTTGAAGAAAGTCAGGGTGAAACTTTCTTTATCATAACAAGTGGAGCTGTAAAGGTCACTCGATTGAGCGATGATGGTAGGGAGGTCATTCTGGCCATACTTGGTGAAAGTGATTTTTTTGGTGAAATGTCTCTTTTAGATGGTGAGGGTAGATCTGCAAATATTGTTGCAAATGAAAACGCAGAGGTTTTAACTCTATCAAGAAGTGATTTTTTAAATTGTTTGGAAACATATCCAAAAATTGCTATTTCTCTCCTAGAAGAACTAGCCATTCGTTTGCGTAAAAGCGATCAACATATTGAAAGCTTATCTCTAAGCGATTCAGAGCATCGAATAGCTATTACTTTAATTCGTTTTGCACAAGAGCTTGGCACAATTAAAAATGGTGAGGTCAGAATAAAAAATCTACCATTTCAACAAGATATAGCAAACATGGCTGGCACCTCTCGTGAAACTGTTTCAAGAACACTGAAGATTCTTGAAGATAAAAAACTACTCCTCAAGGATGGAAAAGATCTCATCATTTATAATTTTGACGAATTTCGTCAATTATTTTCCTAAAAACCCGTTAAAATAAATGCTCAGTGATAGTAAAAATGATATAATAAAGCGCGTATTGAATAATGACCATAGAGCCATTTCAAAAGTGATAACTGAAATTGAGAGCGGTGTTGAAACATTCAATTCCCTACACTCAAAACTTTTTCCCTATACAAAAGACTCTATCAGAATAGGAATAACCGGACCTCCGGGAGCTGGAAAAAGCACACTAACTGATAAATTAGTTGACAAATATCTAAAGATGAAAAAAAGCGTTGGGGTGATAGCGGTTGACCCTTCAAGTCCGTTTACAGGAGGCGCTTTGCTTGGAGATAGAGTACGCATGAACAATTATATTTGGAATGAAAATGTTTTTATAAGAAGTATGGGTTCTCAAGGTAATCTTGGTGGGTTAAATCGTAAATCTCAAGAAGCCGGTGATGTTCTAGCTGCAAGTGGGAAAGATATAGTTATTTATGAAACAGTAGGCGTTGGCCAAGGAGAGCATGAGATTTCTAATGCTGCTGATATTATTTTAGTCGTTTTGGTTCCTGAGTCTGGGGATGATGTTCAATTAATGAAAGCAGGTTTAGTTGAAATAGCAGACATATTTGTCGTTAATAAATCCGATAGAGATGGGTCAGATAGGTTAGCACAATCAATCAAAAATGTTTTACATATTTTTAAAAATAAAGACAGGCAAGACCCTCCTGTTTTTAGAACAACTGCTTCTTTGGGATTGGGTATTGATGGCCTTTTCAATGGGATTGAGACATTTGTTGGTGAATCAAAAAGCAATGGTCATTTTGAAAATAAAAGAACAGTTCGTTTTCGAAATCGAGTTTACAATTTGGTACAAGAAAAATTAACCAAGAAGTTTTGGACGCAGATCAAATTAAAAAAATTAGATGGCATGATAAATGATTTGAATAATAATCAATCATCTCCCTACGATGTTGTAAATCAAATATTAAAGAAAACAAATGAGTAGCAATAATGAATCAATGCCTTTTCTCGATCATCTTGAAGAATTGAGATGGAGATTAATCAAATCTATTGCCTCCGTACTAATAGGTGCGGTTATTTCATTCTATTTCATAGATCAAATTATTGAATTTTTAGTTAAGCCTACAGAAGCCTTAAAAAATTCGATGGATCTTCAAGTGTTAAAGGTCCAAGGGATGTTTATGATCAAATGGAGTATAGCGCTTTTTGGAGGAATTATAATATCTATACCAGTTCTAACTTTCCAAATTTGGAAGTTTGTTGCTCCTGGCTTATACATTGATGAAAAAAAATATATTATTCCCCTTATTATTTTTACATTTTTATCTTTTCTTTGTGGGTTGATATTTGCGTATGTGATTGTGATACCATTTTCATTAGGTTTTTTTACCTCTGTAGGTTTTGAAGGCATACAAAATAACTTTTCGATCAATTATTATTTTAGTTTTATTACATGGCTTATGATTGGAAGCGGTCTGATTTTTGAACTACCAGTTATAGTTTTTATTCTCTCTGTAATTGGTTTACTTACTCCTGCTTTTATGAGGCATTACAGAAGATATGCGATAGTAATTATTTTAGTCCTTAGCGCATTTATAACTCCTCCTGACCCTGTTAGTTTAGTATTAATGTCAATTCCTTTGTTAGTTTTGTATGAGGTAAGTATAGGCGTTAGTTGGCTAGTAAACAGAAAAAAACATTCTTAATTTAATATCTGTGAAAAGCGACAAGAAATCACTACAGCGTATTACCCGACCAATTTTAGACGACATAAAACTTTTTGAAGTGGAGTTTAAAAATGCTCTTAAATCTGATGTTACTTTAATAAATATGATTGGTCGGTATATTATTTTTCGCAAAGGAAAATTTATTCGCCCAATTTTAACAATTTTAGCCTCGAGAGTTTGCGGAGAGCCATCACTTAACAGTTATAGAGCAGCAGCAATGATTGAACTTCTTCATATCGCAACTTTAATTCATGATGATGTTGTTGATGAAGCTGAAAAGAGGAGAGGTTTTCCATCAATTAATAGAGTTTGGAAAAACAAAATAGCTGTTCTCATGGGCGATTTCATACTTAGTAAAACCTTAATTAATATGGTTGGATTGAAAGATTTTGCAGCATTACAATTAATTGCCAATACTTCAGAAAAATTAGCAGCTGGAGAAATTTTGCAAATTGAAAAGTCACTCTCAGGATCAATGACTGAAGATGTCTATTATGATATGATTTATCAAAAAACCGCATCATTGATTTCTACTTGCTGTGAACTTGGCGCTATAACCTCCTCAGGCAAGGACAAGGACAGAATGGCCATGATTAATTATGGAACGAAGCTTGGCATGGCCTTTCAAATAAAAGATGATCTTTTTGATATCTTGGGAAATGAAAACTCTACTGGAAAGAAAATAGGCGCCGATGTCAAAAGAAATATGATAACTCTACCATTGATTTATGCTTATCAAAAAATAAATAAATCTGAAAATAGAAAAATAAAAAGCATTCTTTCACAAAAGAAAAAAACCAAAACTGATCTTAATGATTTAAAAGAAATTATTGATAGGGTTGGTGGGTTTAGCTATGCTCTCCAAAAGATTTCAGAATTCAATGATCAAGCTATAAACGCATTATCGCCATATCCTGATTCGCCATACAAAAAATCTATGGTAGATTTGATAAGCTTTAATACGCAACGTAAAGGATAATCATTGTGCCTAATATTGGGACAAATATTTTAGTCCTTAGGTTTAGTTCAATCGGTGACATCATACAAACCACCTCTGTTTTAAATACTATTAAAAAGTACTTTCCAAGAACTTCAATCACTTATTTAACATTATCAAAATATAAGCCTCTGCTAAAAAATCACCCAAGTATTGATAATTTGCTTTCGATAAATCCAAAAAAAGATCAAACTGGATTAAAAAAAATAAAAAAAATTTATGAAAAAAATTCTTTCGATTTGATTGTTGATTTACATAATAGCTTAAGATCAAAATTAATACGAAGAAAATTTTCTAATATTGATTCAGTTTATGTCAGAAAGCCAAGAATGAAAAGGTTGGCATTGTTTTTAAACCACATCAATAGGTTTGAAAATGGTTTTAATCAACGCAGTTGGCTCCACGATCCGCTCAAGAATTTTCTTCCAACAGATACAGTTTATTCAAGCATAAGCCTAAATCTATCAAAAAAAGAGGTGCAAGACGCAAAAAATTTCTTAAATAAGTCAAAAAAGAATAGTAAAAATTATTTTTCCATAATTCCAGGTGCAGCATGGTTCAATAAAGAGTGGGGAATTGAAAAATATATTTCAGTTATAAAATTATGTGCCAAAAAATATGACTTAATTCCAGTTTTAGTTGGATCATTAGAAGATACTATTTGTTTCGAAATAGAAAAAAAAACCAGCCTTCCTATCATTAATTTAGCTGGAAAAACAAATCTTAGAGAATCAATGGCAATTATTCAAAAATCACTTTTTTGTATTGGAAGCGACACTGGATTTACATACGCTGCTGAAGCTTTTGGAGTGCCAACAATAGTAATTTTGGGGCCAACATCCAAAGAAACAGGCGCTGGATTAATCTCCAAAAATTCAATCAATCTTCATGCAGGTAATCTTTGGTGTCGTCCTTGTTCACAAAATGGTAGTTTTCCTTGCTACAGAGATAAAAAATACTGTATGGAAAATATTAGCACTGAAAAAGTGATTGCTCATATATCAAACTTTTTGAATTAAAGATGTTTTGGAAAATAATATATAATTTAATCCTTCTTCCTTTTTTATTCCTTATTGTTCTTATTGGTATAATTTTTAGCTCAAAGATTCGAGCAGGTTTTCTTGGTAGGTTAAAATCTAAAAAAATTCTTAACACGTTCATTAAAAATTCAAAAAATGATGTCAAAGATGTTTTTTGGTTCCATGCAGCATCTTTGGGTGAGTATGAACAAATCAAACCTGTTTTATCTGGTTTAAAAGAGGTAGAGCCAAACTCATATTTCATTTTGAGCGTCTTCTCACCATCGGGATATGATTATGTAAAGGATGATCAAATAGATTGCAAAATTTATCTACCGTTTGATTTTTATTGGACAATTAGGGCTTGCTTATTGATTGTAAAGCCAAAAAAAATTATCTTTGCAGGGTATGATGTTTGGCCAAATCTCATTTGGGCTGCTAAAAAATTGAACATTCACTCTGTGCTCTTTGCTGCCCGTTTTTCAAAAAAAAGTTCAAAAGGTTTTGTTTTAGTAAGAAAATTTTACAGAGATATATACAACTCGTTTAGCGCAATTTATACAATTTCAAACAGCGACAATGAACAGCTTTTTAAAATCATTGGAAAGCAAAACCAACCAATCATTCGTATTCTAGGGAATCCTCGCTACGATCAAGTAAAAACTAAATCTGATAAGTTTACTAAGGAAAGAACTCAATCGGTAATACAACGACCTAAAAGGTTAATTTTTGGAAGTATGCATGTTGAGGATGAAAAGCGTCTTCTCGAATCTGCGTTAGGCTTGTTAAAAGATGTAAAAGATCTATCATTTATTTGGGCTCCGCACGATCCTTCAAAAAAAAATATTGAAAGAATAGAGGATTTTTTCAGATCATCAGAAATCCATACCAATAGATTGGAAGATAACGATGTAAACCAGGTAGATGGAAAGGTAATAATTGTTGACTCTATAGGAAAATTGTCTCAGTTATACTGGGATGCACAAATAGCATATATTGGGGGTGGATTTTCATCTGGAATTCACAATGTTATGGAGCCAGCCATTGCTCGATTACCAGTATTTTTTGGGCCTGAGTACAGTAAGTTTCATGAAGCTGAAGAATTAATTTTAAAAGGAGGCGGATTTTCTGTAGAATCTGGAGCAGAGCTTTTTATTCAAGTAAAAAGTTTGTTCGAAAACTCTTCAATATTCATGAATGCAAGTTACTCTGCTACAAAAGTTGTTCATGATAATCTGGGTTCATCAACCAGAATTATAAGAAGCCTTATACATGACTGAAAATTTTTCTTTCGACATTCACTTTGATAAGTTTGATTTCCACAAAACTATCGAATTTTCTCAAGGTCTTAATATCGTTTATGGTGAAAGCGGTAGTGGCAAATCTGAGCTCATATTATCTCTTCTCCAGCACCCAATAGAAATCTCAGGTATCTTTTCTGTTACTCAGCATAGAAATGATATAAATTACCAGCTTGTCTTTCAAAATCCAGAAAATCAAATTATTTGTCCAGATATTGAGTCTGAGATTTCATTTGGATTGGAATGCGATTCTAGATCATATAATGATTTTGATATTCAAGCTGAGCTTGAAAAAATAAAATTAAACTTACCTACAATCAGTGATTGGCGTAGGCATCCAAGCACACTCAGTGGTGGTGAAATGGAAATGTTAAATCTAGTAACGGCCTTTAACACTGATTGTGATGTTGTTTTTATTGACGATGGATTATCTTATTTGAATGAAAAATCCAAAAAAATATGGGTGAAATGGATCAAAGAAAATTACGAAAAAGACAAAACTGTTATTTGGTTCACTTCTAATTTAAGTGATTTGTCGTATAGTCCATCAAGTTGGATATTATCTCTCTCTGACCTCAAAAGATGCAATCTTGATGATTTGAGTCAAATATATAATCATTGCCACAGAAAGGGTGTTTTATCTTTAGATATAAATGATCTCTCATTTAATTTTTCTGATGCTGATGTTGCAGTCATTGATAACTTTAACTTAAATATTAATAACGCGAGGTCTCTTGGTATTATAGGAGAAAATGGGTCTGGCAAAACCACATTGCTAAATATTATTTTAAACTCATTAAAACCAACCAGTGGATTTGTTGATATTACTATTGGTGATTCAAAACCTCTTATAGGTGCCCTAAACCAGTTTCCTGAAAGAATGCTGGGAACTGATACGCTTGATGAGTTACTGAAAAAACTTGAAATTAATCATGTATTTGATATTAATCTTAAAAATAGTTTTATTAAAAAATTAAAATCATATCAAATTAATTGGGAATCAGTAAAAAATAAATCTGCACGAAAGCTTCCTTGGTCAATCACTAGAATGTGTCTCATTATAATTTTATCAATGAGCAAATATGATTTGATTATTTTAGATGAGCCAACTTTTGGATTTGGTTTTCAACAAAAGAAAAAATTAAGCGATTTAATTCAAGGGATTTTGGTTAATAAGCATTTAATTTTAATTTCTCACGATATAGAATTTATCGATTCACATTGTGATCAAATTTTAGATTTTAACGAAAAAAGCATTATTTTAAATGAAAAGCTATTAATTCATGAAAAATAAATTAAAAATATCCGACCCTTACAAAATTGTAACATTAGCAAATATGATAAGTTTGTTAAGGGCGTTATTAGCTTTGCCTATCGTATATACTTTAAGAGACTCATCTTTAGGCTCTATTACACTTTTGTTGATTTTAATTGCAATTTTATCGGATGCGCTTGATGGTTGGGTTGCTAGAAGAGCAGGAGAGGTTACTCATTTTGGTCAATTTATTGATCCAATAGCAGATTTTATTTGTATACTCTCTGTCACTTCATACCTAGTGCTTGCAGGAAGATTTCCAGCCTGGTTTTTTTTATTTTATATTTCAAGGTACGTTCTCATAGCTATGCTAGCTATTTATGCAATCAACCGAAACGAGTTTTATTTAAGTGCTAATTGGTGGGGTAAATGGGCAACGGGTATTACTTCTTTAGCGCTATTATTCCATATTTGGCCATGGGGAGCTTTTCCGTGGATTAAGGATTTTATGATTTTATTAGCAACATCTTTAATGGTCCTTAGTTGGTGTGTTTACATAAAAGACTTTTATATTCTTTTTAAAAAATGACTTATAAACAAAAAGTTAATTTTGTGAGTTTGGGTTGTGCAAAAGCTCTTGTTGACACCGAAAAACTTTTAGGTGCGCTTAAAAATACAAATTTCGATATTATTAGTGATCCAGAAAGTGCTGACTCAATAGTAATAAATACCTGTGGTTTCATAGATTTTGCTAGACAAGAATCTATTGATACCATACTTCAGGCTGCTGAATTGAAGAATAAGGGTAAATTAAAAAAACTAATTGTTATGGGGTGCTTATCTGAGAGGTATCCTAAGGAGCTCTCAAAAGAAATTCCAGAAGTAGATTATTTTTTTGGGAGTAATGATCATACGAAGATAATGCAGTTTTTGACTGGAAAAGATTATGCCGAAGATGATCCAATCTTCCTAAGATCAATTTTAACCCCTGAGCATTATGCATATATTAAAATTGCTGAAGGGTGCGATAATGGTTGTTCATTTTGCAGTATTCCACTTATGAGAGGTTTGCAAAAAAGCAGATCTATTGATTCAATTATGTGGGAGGCAGAGAAGTTATCTGAACAAGGAATTAAAGAGCTCCTAGTTATTGCTCAAGACACCACAAGTTATGGATGGGATCTTAAGCCTAAGCAGTATTTAGGTGATCTAATATCTGAATTAGATAGTTTAGACTTTGATTGGGTTAGAATTCACTACGCTCACCCTGCGCACCTATCAACAAAAATAATCCAATCAATGGCTGATTCAAAAAATTTATGTAAATATTTGGATATGCCAATTCAACATGCATCGGACCCCATATTAAAATCAATGCGGAGAGGATTAAATTCAGCTGGAATAAAAAAACGAATAGAGCTTCTAAGAGAGGCAATTCCAGATATAAAAATAAGAACTACACTCATAGCTGGATATCCTGGCGAAACAATTGAAGATTTTAATAAAATGTGCTCTTTCATTGAAGAGATTCAATTTGATAGGTTGGGAGTATTCACGTACTCTGAAGAAGATGGAACCCTAGCAAAAAACCTTAAAGATGATGTTCCTGTTGAGGTAAAAAATGAGCGCAAAGCTCAAATTATGGATATTCAGGCTGAAATAAGTAATACCAAAAATAAATCAATGATCGGACAAACGCTACAAGTTTTAGTTGATGATGTAGGGATGAATCATTCTGTTGCTAGAACTGAATACGATTCTCCTGAAATTGATAATATTGTTAATGTAGATAAGGCATTATCAGTTGGACAATTTTATAATGTGCAAATTAAATCAGCTAATGAATTTGAATTAATAGGCTCACCAGTAAAGTAGTTAATTATTTTAAGAATTTATGAACTCAGAACTTCTATCAGAATTTTATTTGGTTCAATATTATATATTCTCAATGATTATCTATTAATCATTTAAATCATTCTATATTCCCCTTTTCATAATATTTCTTTATTTCTTTTGCATATTTTTGCAGATATTCGTTTGGTATCGGCAGCAATAGATTGTATTGTGATATTTTCCATTCATTTTTTTCATAGATTAAAACGCCTGTCCCTCGCATAGCACCATACAATTCATTTACAACGATCTCATCGAACCATGCTGTTTTTTTGTCTTTAGATATAAAAATGTTTCGAATATTCTTCTTATAAGTCCACCCCACACCAGTATCAAACCTAGATTTGACATAAAGATCAAATTTGCCTATTGGCCAGCGTTCATTAATATCTGTTCCAAAAAAGACGGCATCTTTTGAAAAAAGACCAATATATTGTTCTCTTTCAGCCATTGAAGCCAAATAATGCAATGAATCCAGCACTTCATTTATTTTTTCTTCATGATTAGTTTTACTGCATGAGATCAAAATAATCAATGAAAACGCAGAAATCTTCCTCATACTTTTGCCTCTTTTTGAATATATTTGTCTGCTCCAATGAAATGAAGAGATATGTATTTTTCATTTCCAATTACCCAGCTATCATGTGGTCTCGGTGAAACATAAAAAATATCACCCGGTTTAAGTACGGTGTAGTCGTCTTCACCGTGAAAAGCAACTGTAGCAGACCCC
Source organism: Fidelibacterota bacterium (assembly GCA_002724735.1). Lineage (GTDB taxonomy): Bacteria > Fidelibacterota > Marinisomatia > Marinisomatales > TCS55 > TMED108. The sequence goes on from PBPT01000034.1 coordinate 16,209, forward strand.
GACATCACCATACCCAAATGTTCTACTTCGCAAAATTTAGTTCCAGCAAGAGGGTTTGCATCTTTAGACCATTTCCATTTGGGCTCATAAGTGGCTTTTCCTATTACAATATCCTTAATTTCTACAACCTCAAATTTTCCGTTATTGAAGGTAATAGTTTTATCTGGGTTGTTAAATCGCTTTACAATCAAATCTAGCATATGTTAATCTCCAAAATTCTTATTCTCTGCCATTGTTTCGTATAAATTAATTGAGCTAAATTTGCCGATATGACAGAGTTTAATATCAATTCTGAATTTACACCCAAAGGTGACCAGCCTTCTGCGATAAATGAGCTTTCTCAAGGTTTAATTAACGGATCAAAGCATCAAGTTCTTTTAGGTATTACGGGATCAGGCAAAACCTTTACGATGGCAAACGTAATTCAAAAGCTTCAAAGACCGGCTCTAATAATATCTCACAACAAAACTCTAGCAGCACAACTATATGGTGAGTTTAAACAATTATTTCCTAATAATGCTGTTGAATATTTTATTAGCTATTATGATTATTATCAACCTGAAGCTTACTTACCTGTTACAGACACTTTCATTGAAAAAGACATGTCAATAAATGAAGAAATTGATATTCTCAGACTTAAGGCTACTAGCTCTTTAATGAGCAGGAGAGACGTCATCGTAGTAAGTTCAGTTTCATGTATTTATGGAATTGGCTCACCGGATGATTATAAAAATAAAGTCATTCATCTAAAAAGAGGTGAAAAACTCAAACGCAAGGCATTACTAAACCAATTAGTAAATATTCATTATGCACGAAATGACACTTCTTTTGATCGAAGTTCGTTTCGAGTCAGAGGGGATGTTATTGAGATACATCTAGCATATGAAGATGTTGGAATACGTATAGAGCTTTTTGGTTCAACCATTGAACAAATCATTCGCTTTGATCCGCTCACTGGGGAAATTCTTAAAGAGATGGACTCTGAGTTTATATATCCAGGAAAGCACTTTGTTACGGATCAAGAGGCAATAAATAAAATAACTGGGGAAATTCGTTTGGAGCTGATCGCAAGGCTAGAAGAATTACGATCAAATGATAAGCTTCTTGAAGCACAGCGCCTCGAACAGCGCACAAATTTTGATTTAGAGATGATGATGGAGGTGGGATATTGTTCTGGAATTGAAAATTATTCTCGCTATTTTTCGGGGAGAAAACCCGGCGAAAGACCCTATACGCTAATAGATTTTTTCCCGGACGATTTTATCACTATTATTGATGAATCACATGTTACTCTTCCTCAAATACAAGCTATGTATAATGGCGACAGATCTCGAAAAGAAGTTTTGGTTGAACACGGTTTTCGTCTCCCAAGCGCTTTAGATAACAGACCGATGAAAATTAACGAATTCCACGAGACTCAAAATCAAACCGTTCATGTTTCTGCAACTCCAGCTGATAGAGAGCTTGAGATGTCAAAAGGTATTGTCGTAGAGCAGGTAATTAGACCAACAGGTCTGTTAGATCCACTTGTTGAAGTAAGAAAAAGCCATGGGCAAATTGACGATTTGATTGGTGAAATAAACAAAAGATCATCCAAAAATGAAAGAACTCTTGTTACTACTCTAACAAAGCGAATGGCTGAAGATCTGTCAGAATACCTGAGTGGTGTAAACTTAAAAGTCAGATATTTACATAGTGAAATTGATACGCTTGAACGTGTTCAAATCCTTCGCGATTTAAGATTAGGTGAATTTGATGTTTTGGTAGGCATAAATCTTTTAAGAGAAGGTCTCGACCTGCCTGAGGTGTCTCTGGTAGCGGTTATTGATGCAGACAAAGAAGGTTTTCTGCGATCAAAAAGTTCATTAATGCAGGTTGCAGGTCGCGCAGCAAGAAATGTCGATGGGCGCGTTATTCTCTATGCAGACAGAATATCGGAAGCAATGAATTATTTAATACAAGAGTCAAAAAGAAGAAGAAAAATTCAACTAGAATACAATAAGAAGCATAACATTAGACCTGCAACGGTTGAAAAATCTACGGAGGATATTTTAGGCACAACATCAGTGGCAGATTCTATAAGCCACGATGAAGAGATAGTTTATAAAAATAAGAGAGGCGATGATTTTAGCAAGATGGATAAAAAGCTTGCACTGGACATGATGAGACAGGAAATGCTAGAGTCTGCTGAGCGACTAGATTTTGAAAGAGCGGCAAAATTAAGAGATGAAATCAAAAAATTAGAGCAAGAACTTTCCGGAATTTTTAATTAAAATAATGAATATAGAAACTATACAGAAAAAATCAGGTATTGTTGGTCGCTCTGAAGCAATTCAGCAAGTTTTGGAAATGGTGGCCCAAGTATCCCCAGTTGATATTTCTATTTTGATTACTGGAGAATCAGGTACAGGAAAAGAAATTATTGCGAAAGCCATTCATCAGAACAGCAAGCGAAGCCATCAGTCAATGATAACCGTTAATTGTGGCGCCATTCCTGAAGGTATTATTGAAAGCGAGTTGTTTGGGCATGTTAAAGGAGCATACACAGATGCTAGAGGCGATAGAAAAGGCTATTTTGAATCTGCTGACAACAGCACAATTTTTCTTGATGAAATTGGGGAGACACCTCTAGAAACCCAAGTAAAGCTTTTAAGGGTTATTGAGAGTGGAGAGTTTATTCCAGTTGGTGGATCAAAAGCAAAAAAGACTGATGTTCGTATTTTAGCTGCTACAAATAAAGATCTAGCTGGTTTGGTTTCAAAAGGTCTTTTTCGTCAGGATTTGTATTACAGACTTAACACCGTTTCTATACCTTTACCGCCTTTAAATGACCGCCTTGAGGATATTTCCCTTTTAGTGGAACGATTTGCTCTTGAGTTTACTAGATCAAATGATATGCCATATAGAGGATTCATGCCTGAGGCAATTCGTTCAATGAAAAATTTTAGATGGAAAGGGAACATTAGGGAGTTAAAAAACTTTGTTGAAAGCATTATAGTTCTTGAAAAAGGGGAAAGAATAACCAGTCAAATGGTGGAACAGCAATTAGGTTTAAAGAGTGACGAATTTTCAAAAAACGATGCTCTCCCTGTTATAACCAACCAGCCTTCTGATTCAGCTGAAAGAGAACTAATTTTGCGCCAACTTTTTCTTTTACGGCAAGACGTAGAATTTTTAAAAAAACTAGCATCCCCGTCTCAATCTCCTATAGAAAACTTACCTCCGCCTTTGCTTGATAGAAGTAGTGGTGTGGATTCTAACAATCTTCATATTAATGAAGATTCTGAATATTTTATTAAAAATAGTTCGATTGGCGACATGACGATTGAGGATTTAGAAAAAGAAGCAATTATAAGAACGTTGAAGTTTTATAGTAATAATCGCAGAGCCTCTGCAAAGTCATTAGGCATGAGTGAGAGAACCTTGTACAGAAAGATCAATCAATATGGACTTGAAAAAAAAATTAAAAATCAATGAAGAAGACAACCCTATTATTGAGCCCATTCTATTTATTCTCCTGCATTTATTATTCTTTGGCTGGAAGTATTCCTTCTCACATAAATTCTGTAGCAATTCCCATTGTAGAAAATCAAACTGCCGAATTCGGAATGAGCGAATCAGTTACTGAAAATTTGCTGACTAAGTTTAACGAAGAAAACATTTTAAGAGTGACGGATGAGACAATTGCCACTTCCGTCTTAAATGGTACAATCATGCGCGTTACAGACGCACCCTACACTTTCACTCAGCAGGAGGCTGTAACTGAATACCGTTTTACCGTTCATATGAAAATCGAATGGATTGATTTAATAAACGATGAAATTTTAATACAAAAGAATTTTTCTGGTTGGGGTGCTTACGGTCTTTCAGGAGACATAAGTTCTGATGGAATTGATAATGACGGGGACGGCTTGATCGACTCTGAGGACAATGATGAGTTTGGAGACCCAAGAGAATTTGCTACAAAAGTTGCTGTAAATAAAATAGCAGAGGATGTACTTAACGAGATTATGACCTCGTGGTAATTAATTAGGAAAAAAAATGAAAACAACAATTTCGAAATTAAGTAAATATAACGGAGAAGAGGTAACCCTCAATGGCTGGGTTTATAACATGAGATCAATTGGCAAAATTTGGTTTTTAATTCTAAGGGACGGTACTGGATTAGTTCAATGCGTTGTAGTAGATAAAGAGACGAGCCCAGAAACTTTTCAACTTGAGTCATCGCTAACCCAAGAGTCTTCTGTAACCGTAACTGGAGTAGTTCGCACGGAAAAGAGATCAATCGGTGGATTTGAAGTAGGAGTCTCTAAAATTAAAGTTCATCAAATTTCAGATGAATATCCAATTTCAAAAAAAGATCATGGAGCAGATTTTTTAATGAGCAATAGGCATTTATGGTTACGCTCAAAAAATCAAAACGCTATTCTAAGAATTCGACACCAAGTAATAAAAGCAACTCGAGATTTCTTCGATAACAATGATTTTATTTTGCTTGACTCCCCAATTCTTACAGCTAACGCAGTTGAAGGAACCAGTACTCTTTTTGAGCTTGAGTATTTTGATCGGTCCGCTTATTTGACTCAAAGCGGACAGCTTTATGGTGAAGCCAGCGCCATGGCCTTTGGAAATATATATGTTTTTGGACCGACTTTTAGAGCTGAAAAATCCAAAACTCGCAGGCATCTCACTGAGTTTTGGATGGTAGAACCAGAGATGGCTTTTTGTGACCTTGATGAAAATATGAATTGGGCGGAGAAGCACGTTAGTTACGTTGTGCAATGGTGCCTAGAGCACTGTGAAAAAGAATTGAAAGTCCTGGATAGAGATACAAGCATACTTGAAAATACTTTAGCACCATTTCCCAGAATAACATATGATGAAGCAGTTAAGATTTTAGAAAATAAAGGTGTGAATTTTGAATATGGCACTGATTTTGGAGGAACGGATGAAACAGTTATATCAGAAGAATTTGACAGACCTGTAATGATTCATAGATGGCCATCTGAAATTAAGGCGTTTTATATGAAAAGAGATCCAAACAATGAGAAATTAGCACTTGGTGTAGATATGATCGCGCCTGAAGGGTATGGTGAGATCATAGGGGGTGGACAGAGAGAGGATGATCACGATATTCTTTTATCAAGGATTAAAGAACACAATCTACCTATTGAGCCATTCCAGTGGTATTTAGATCTAAGAAAGTACGGCTCCGTTCCCCATTCAGGATATGGGTTAGGCATTGAGAGAACAGTAGGTTGGATATGCGGAACAAAACATGTTCGAGAAACTATACCTTATCCAAGAACTATGTATAGAATTGAACCTTAGTTTTTTATGAAGATAGCAATCTGCCAAATAAATCCTACTGTCGGCGCAATTGTTCAAAATCAACAACTTATCAAAAGCTTTTACAGTAAATCTCTTGATAAAGAAGCAGACCTTGTCGTTTTCCCTGAACTTGCTATTTCTGGATATCCACCGCAGGATCTATTACTAAGACAAAAATTTCTTGAGAAATGTAATGATGCTCTTATGGATTTTATTCAAGGATGCACTGTCCCAGTTGTGATTGGAAGCACATTGTATGAAGACAATGAATTGTTTAATTGTTCGTTCTTGGGGCAAAATGGTAAAATAGTTGGTTGTTATAAAAAAATTCTTCTACCAACATATGACGTGTTTGATGAAGATAGATATTTCAAGAAAGGCACTTTACCAAAAGTATTATCAATTTTTATCAATGGTAAACGAGTTAATCTGGGATTGCAAATTTGTGAAGACCTTTGGGACACAAATTATGGTATCAACATAACTAAAGAGCTTAAAAAAAAGAATGCAGATATCATAATTAATATATCTGCATCTCCATTTGGTGAAGACAGGCTTATAGAAAGATCTCAACTCATAAAAGAAAAAATTAATGATATATCCATTCCTTTTGTGTATTGCAATTTAGTTGGTTCACAGGACGAGCTAATTTTTGATGGACAGTCACTAATTTTTAATTCAAAAGGCGATTTAATTTCACAAGGTAAGCCTTTTTCAGAAGATTTATTGATAGCAGATATCAGCAAAAACAGAACAGTAGAAATGAAAGTTCATCCTCGTGAAAAAATGACATACGACGCTTTGGTGTTGGGGGTGAAAGACTATTTTAAAAAAACAGGGCATAGTAATGCTGTCATTGGCCTTAGTGGGGGTATTGATTCAAGTTTAACGGCGTGCATTGCGGTTGAAGCATTGGGTGCTAAAAATGTTCATGGAATAGCGATGCCTTCAAGATTTTCAAGTCAACATAGTCTTGACGATGCTGAAGAATTAGCAAAAAATCTAAAAATTGATTTTCGTAAAATACCAATTAATTCTGTGGTTAAATCCTATGAAAGCTTATTAATTGAGGATCTTGATAACGAAAATATTGGCCTTGCAGAAGAAAACATTCAGTCAAGAATCAGAGGTAGTATTCTTATGGCTTTATCAAACAAACACAACTGGTTGGTATTATCGACAGGAAATAAGACTGAATTGGCAATGGGATATTGTACGCTTTATGGAGATATGAATGGTGGGCTTTCTGTAATATCTGATCTGTCAAAAAGCGATGTTTATAATCTTTCAAAATGGATTAATAGTAGAGATGAACACTTAATTCCTGAAAATTCAATAAGAAAACCACCATCTGCTGAACTAAGACCTGATCAAGTTGACCCTTTTGATTATGATCTAATCAGTCCTATGGTCTCATCTTTGATAGATAACGAACAATCACCATCACAATTAATTGAAAATGGTTCTGATAAAAATATCGTTATGAATATTTCTAAAAGAATTAGAATAAATGAATTCAAAAGAAGACAAGCTGCACCAGGTCTTCGCGTGACCTCAAAAGCTTTTGGAATGGGGCGAAGGGTACCCATAATAAACGAATTTGATGAATTAGAAAATGAATAGCAAAATATTCTCTATAGTAATTCTTTTATCATTTGGTTTTTCTCAAAAAAAAACACCAGCATTGTATTGGAATTCGCTCGAAACAAAAGAAAAAATTTCTTTTATTAATGGAGTTTATGCTACCGGTGCTAAACTTAAATACCATCACAAGCAGGAAATAAAGAAACAGTACAATCAAAATCCATTTTGGGTTGAGCCTTATTATGTAGAGCGATTTTATGAAATAATTGATGAACATCGGTCAAAAAAGGCCGGTTATGATGTTGCTTTGATTTCAAAAGCTCTTGATGCATTTTATTCAAATTATGATAATACTCAAATTCCGTTGCTTGAAGGATTGAGAATAGTATCATTGGCACAAGATGGGAAGGTTGAAAAAGCAGATCTATATTTGCTCAAAGCTCAGAAAAAATATAAATACTAAAAATTTATATATTTAGGCTATTTCTAATTTCATTAGAGAAACTTCTTTCTTGCCATTTTCAGTTTTTTGAGTTCCTACCTCATTAAAGCCGTATTTTTTATGGAAAATAATTGAATCCCTATTTTTTGGTTTAATATTTACTTCACAGGTAATGTAATTTATTTTGTGCTGAGAAAATTTGGTTAAATCACTATAAAATGCTTTTCCAAGACCTTTTCCTCTATGCTTAGATTTAATGACTATCCGATCTACGTAAATGAAGGACTTATACCTCTTTTCAAACCATTTATAGTTTAGACTTTTATAATCTTTACCTGGAAAAAGTGCGATCAGAAACCCTGCAAACTCGTTGTTAATTGTGAGAGTTCTAAAATAATCTGCAATCTGAAGAAATTTATTCATTTCATTAATTGTTACACTGCTTACAGCTGGAAGAGAGAGTTGGTTTAGAGCATGAATTTGATCCAAATCACCCTTTTTTGTATTTAAAATGGAAAATTTCATTAAAAATATTACTAAATATGATTTGTTTTCAGTAGTTGAAAAACTTAAAAAGGATAGTTAATTTTCCAGGCTGTATTAATACTAAAATAATCAAATTATTTATTGTTTGTTTGAACAGCTAATTATTTAAATATAACTTTAAGGAGATGAAGATTTGGCGACGAAAATAAGATTGAAACGAATAGGTCGTAGAAATAGACCTTTTTATCGAGTAGTTGTGATGGATTCCCGCAACAAACGTGATGGTGCTGCTATTGAAGAATTAGGTTGGTACAATCCTATCGATGCTAATAAAGCATACTCCCTTGATGAGGACAGAATTGTTCACTGGCTCAAAACCGGTGCGCAACCATCCGATGCGCTCCATAGTCTCATGAAAAGAAGTGGTTTAGCTCACAGGTGGCATCTCATTCAACAAGGGTTAGATGATAAAGATATTGAGAAGGAAATGAAAAAATGGGCTGCTGATCGTGAAGAAACTCTTAAAAGAAGATCAGAAAAAGCTAAAAAAGCCAAATTGAAAAAAGCCGAGAAGAAAAAAGTTTTAGAAGAAGAAGCTACAGTAGAGGAAGAAGCTCCAGCAGAGGAGGAAGCACCGGCTGAAGAAGAAGCTACAGTAGAGGAAGAAACTCCCGCTCAAGAAGAAGCTCCCGCTCAAGAAGAAGCTCCAGCAGAGGAGGAAGCACCGGCTGAAGAAGAAGCTACAGTAGAGGAAGAAGCTCCAGCAGAGGAAGAAGCTCCCGCTCAAGAAGAAGCTCCAGCAGAGGAGGAAGCATCCGCTGAAGAGGAAGAAGCTCCAGCAGAGGAAGAAGCTCCCGCTGAAGAAGAAGCTCCAGTAGAGGAGGAAGCATCCGCTGAAGAGGAAGAAAAACCCGCTGAAGAGGAAGCTCAAGCAGAGGAAGAAGCTCCTGCAGAGGAGGAAGCATCCGCTGAAGAGGAAGCTCAAGCAGAGGAAGAAGCTCCTGCAGAGGAGGGAGCACCCGCTGAGGAAGAAAAAGATTCTAAAAAAGATAGTTCTAATAAATAATAAAAGATCGAAGGGAGATTAATTATGCAGTCACTTATTGAAACAGTCGTAAAAAAGTTAGTTGACAAACCTGATGAGGTTAATGTTGAAGCAGTCGAGTCAGATCAGACTATAATTTATGAACTAACAGTTGGCGATGGAGACTATGGCAAAGTTATTGGAAAAAAAGGTAGAAATGTCTCTGCTCTACGCACAATTCTTTTTGCAATTAATGCAAAAGAGGGCGGAAAACGTGCTCGATTAGAAGTTATTGACGTAAATGAAGAATAACCTTTTTGCTATTGCAAAAATAACTAAAGCTACTGGATTAAAGGGTGAGGTTAATATTCGCCCTTTAATCCGGCAATTTAATGAGTACGTTGATAACGATCTATATGTCGGGTTTGACAAAAATTTAACGAATGATGTTAAAATTTCTAATGTTTCGGGATCTGAAAAAAAACCTCGCTTCCTTTTTGAAGGATTAACTACAAGAAACGATGCAGAAGCTATGATTGGAAAATTGTTATTTGCTTCTGTAGATGAAGAAGATCCTATCAACCTAATCTCACCAGACTTAATCGGCTCATCAGTAGTTACTAATTATGGAGAAACTATAGGATCTCTTGTTGATATGATGAGTTTACCTGCTCATGATGTTTATGTGCTTTCTAATTTGGACAATAAGGAAGTTTTAATCCCTGTTGTTCCTGAATTCATAGAATCCGTTGATTTAAATTCTAAGATTGTCACAATTTCGCCAGTTGAAGGACTGTTAAATTGAAGCAAAAAATAATAATAATTACCCCAATTCCAGAAATGATTCAATCTTTTTTAAGCCATACTATGGCAAGAAAAGCTATTGAGCTAGATATCGTTGATTTACAAATTTTTAACCTCAGGGATTATTCAAATGGAAAATATCGTCAAATTGATGATACACCTTTTGGAGGTGGACCTGGCATGGTAATGATGGCAAAGCCCTTGTTTAAAGCTCTGGATGATGCAATTGACAAACTTGATGGAATTGAGGGATTAAATGTGCTTTTTCCTTCACCACAAGGCAAAATTTGGAATCAAAAGATTGCTCAGGATTACACAAAAGTTGAAAAATTAGTAGTAATTTGCGGGCACTATAAAGGTATTGACCAACGTGTCATTGATAAATATGTTACGGATGAATATTCAATTGGAGATTTTGTAATGTCGTGTGGTGAAATTCCAGCAATGATGATGATCGATAGTATTGTTAGGCTCCAGCCTGGAGTTTTAAATGATAGTGAATCTTCAAAAACAGATACTTTTTCCTCTGAATTACTTGATACACCATTTTACACTCAACCTAGAGAAATTAAGGGAATGCGGGTCCCTAAAGTTCTCTTATCTGGTAATCATGGATTGATTAAAAGCTGGAAAGAAAATCAGCGTATTGAAGTTACAAAATTGAAACGACCTGATATTTGGAAAAAATATAATAACAATTTGGAGTAAGCAATGTCTAATAAAATCAAACCAATAGTTCAAGATTACTTAAAAACCGATATTCCTGACTTCTATGCTGGGGATACAGTTTCGGTAGATGTTAGGGTTGTTGAAGGTGGAAAAGAAAGAATTCAGAAGTTTGAGGGAATAGTTATTGGTAAAAAGGGAAGCGATATATCAGGAACTTTTATTGTTAGAAAAATTTCTGGCGGAATCGGAGTCGAAAGAATTTTTCCACTCCATTCACCCATGATAAGCAGTATCACTGTAAAAAGACGTGGAAAGGTTCGAAGAGCAAAGCTTAATTATATGAGAAAGTTGACCGGTGCAAAAGCTATCCGCATTGCTGAAAAAAAATAGCCTTAACAAAAAACTTTAAACACTACCCTCATTATTGCGCCGTAATGAGGGTTTTTTATTTATGAGCAGATTTGAAAAAATCATCATCGCCATTACAGGATCGAGTCATTTACTTGTCCACGCAATGATGTTATCTTTGCCAAGTCTCATTCTAATCATTCAAAAAGATTACCCAGCAGGTTTGGATATCTATGGATTTGCTGTGTCTTTAAGCGCTTTTTTGTTTGGTCTGGGTGCAATTCCAGCAGGGTGGTTGGATCGTCGTTTTGGAGGAAGAAACTTACTAATCACCTATCAAATTGGCTCTGCTCTATCATCAATTATTATTACAATATCTTCAAGCTTTTTAGGTTTAATCATTGGATTGAGTCTCTTAGGCCTTTTTTGCAGTATATATCATCCAACGGGATTAACTATCATTTCTCAAAATTTAAAAAGTGTATCTAAAGGGATGGGATTACATGCAATGTTTGGATCTTTGGGTTCCGCAATTGGCCCCCTACTAGCAGTATCAATTTCTTCGATATTTTCATGG
>PBPT01000035.1 GCA_002724735.1 Fidelibacterota bacterium
TTCCTCCAGTTGCGTTACCTGAAGTAGATGTACCTCCAAAAATATAACCACTTTCTAAAACGTATTGTGAACTCGCACTTGTGTCTATTCCAGTTGCATTATTAAATTCATCTATGACTTGATTAACTAAACTATATCTTGCCAAACTTCCGTTTGTTGCTACTTTAAATCCTAGAATAGCAACATTATTTTCCAGAGTGTTAATATCAGAAGTCGATGCAACGTTAGTTAAGTTTGCACCACTAACCGCTGGTAAAGTAGCTGGAAATCTTGCATCAGGTATTGTTCCAGATGTTAAATTAGTAGCACTTAAATTACTTAAATCAATTGTTTGCCAAGTCGCTGCACTTCCTGAACCACCACTTGATAATACCTGACCTGAAGTTCCATAGTTTGCACCACCGATTCCTAACTGACCTGAACTACCGACTCTAAATTTTTCACTACCACCAATCTGAAGAAGAAGATTTGATGTAGCATTTACATTACCTGTTAAGTTACCAACGAAAGTTGTTGCAGTTGCGACACCTGCGTTCCCTAATTGAATACCACTACCAATATTAAGATGACCAGCTGTTAAATTACCAGGAGTTGTAAAAGCAGGTGCAGTTATTATGCCAGTATAATTTACACCAGACAATAAATCAATCGTGCCATCTGATGCTGTTATCTTATCATTATTATTGACACCACTAATTACTATCGCCATTTATACAATATTTTTTAGTTATTTATGATATCAAAAGTAATTGAAATTTATATTCATTCTTGTTTTCTGATTTGTGCAGGTTGTACCAGTGTGTTTTAATAATCCATTAAATATTACCATTCGATTCTCTACACTTTCTACCTCTTGACCATTTTCAAACTTGGTCAATCCATCATTAGAGTTTAAAGAAAATATAGCGGTTTTGCATTCAAATGGATAATCTGTGTGATATCCATGAACTATTCTTTCATTCGTTCTTAAATATAAGTTTGCCTTGACTCGTACTAGAGATTTTATATCCATTTTAGCACTATCAAATATAGGTTTCATCCAATAAAAAAAATCACTTAATGGGCAAAACTGATCGTACATAAGATGAGTCATTATATGATTATCTAAATCATTACATATTATATCAATAAAATTATCTTTAGTTAAAATATTACTATAAGACCAAAGCATATGTTGACTATACATCTTAGTTTTTAGTTCTTCAAATTCAGAAGAGTCTAAAAAATTATCAATAATTTCAATATCATTCATTACTTGTTTGTTTTGTACAAATATTCCCAAGATGATTTAATAAATTTTTGAGCTTGAAGTATTGGACATTTTGGAAAATAACTTTCTATTTTTTCATTTGTTTTTTCTAGTTTCACTTTTTGCCTTACTATAGGTATAATTTGTAGAAGTGGAGTTCCATATTCAATAACATGATTTCCTGGTTCTCCAATCCAATGAAACATCCATTTAAGTTGAATTGGATATTTATCAATACAAACAATACCAGGCATTGTGCTCCAATTTTGATTGAAATGATACATTGGATGTGTGACTAACAAACTTACACCAGGATCACCTTTAACATAAAATGGAGATATTACTTTTGGTATTGATTTTTGTTTAATAATTTCTTGACTTGTAAACATTTCTTGTGAATCAAAATATGATGGAAGTCCTTTTTCTGGATAAACATCATTAAACCTTGGAACTTCACTAACATTTATTTCGTAGATATCATTAACACTAACCACAATATCACACCAAGCTCTTAGAATGTATCCACTTGAAATGCTATCTAGAACCGCAGGACATCCTTTGATTGTAGGAGATTTTAAATCATTTTTACTTTTCTTAAAATCATTCAAAAAATTATTATCTACACCGTATCCTAATCTACTATTATCTTTAAAATCATTAAGAAATGGAATTTTTTTCCACCATTTCGGAGTTAACTTTACTGCTGGCTCAGGAAAAAATAAAGTATCTTCCATCTCTGGAGAAGTATTGTAAATATAGATTTTTTTCATTCATAGAACCTAACAAGTAATATTATACTTGTTATTTTCATTTCTGTCAAGTCTTATTATTTTTCTCTAAAAAATAAAGTACAACTGGTTATATTTTCACTAGCTATCGTGCCTGGTGAATATCCACTAAAACAAGTTTGACGTTTTTGTAGATAGGGAGCAAGTACTTTGCTGAGACGATATGATCCAGCACCACCACACCAGTCAGAGCATCTACTACCATTATGAGGAGTATTAAATGAGAATGTATTAATATTAAAATTGGACGACCAACTGTATACATATATCTCATCTCTCTTACATGCTTGTCCAACATCTGACTTACCACCACCAGCATATCCAACACCTCCAGAAGAACCATCCCAATAGGCAACAGCATTATTATTAAATTCTGATTGTGATATATAATTATTCAATGTGCTAGTTCCATTTATCCAAGTACCATTTCTATTTTGATATGTGTTAGAACCTTTGAGATATAATGTTGATATTTTAAATACATATGAACCATTATTCATATTAATTAAATATTCACATTCACTAGTGCTGGAAGATCCATCTCTATTATTTTTATAACTATATGCACAAAATTCTGTAGAGGGTGTAGTGCCAGATATTCCATAATCAGATCTAATATTGAAACTACCATTATTTGTTATTTGTGTTCTTGCAAACATTGTCCATCCACCACCATCGGTAGACATATCGGCATAAAGTTGTTTTACTCCACTTGGAGTGGTAAAATAATAATTTCCGCTTGAAGCACTAACAGTTAAAAGTTCTTTTGCACTTGTGGCAGGATTGTTTTCAGATCCCAATGGTGGTTTTCCACCACCAAGTAATATTTGTTGAGTTGACATTAGGTAATTCCTGAACCTGATATGTAAGCATCACCATCAGAAACAAAGTAAAGTGTACACATACCTCTACCAGCTAAAGTTCTGTTGCCTGTTGTACCGTCAGCAGTATTGTACAAATTTACGTTTGAACCTTGAGTAATGGTTTGGTTTGAGCCACTATTATTGATAATAGTAACAGCATCACCAGCAGACATTACGGATTCATTAACAGTAACTCCACCTGTTGAAATACGTATAGCTTTACCAGCATCAGTAGCTACTAAAGTATGTGCACTGGATTTATCAATTTTAGGTATAGATCTAACATTACCCTTATCATCGGTTACTGATCCTGTTACGGTCACGCCCGAACTTGTTGTCTCTAACTTTTTACTGTTGTCGTGGTATATCTCAACGGCTCCATCAGGTTTACAAATAATAGACTGTTCACCAGATGTTGCCTGTATTTTAATTTGATCTGAGTCATTACCTCTAATGTGGAAATTACCAGTACCAATATGATGTATGTTGGAATGACCCCCATCGTGGTTAATTTTTAGATCTGGAGAACCATTAGTATTTCCCAATTTAATTTCTTTACTGTCAGGTATGAATATTCCTTCTCTTGCAGTGACAATACCAACTGAATCTATATTCGTTACATCTTCGTATGTTAATGTTCCACCAATAGATACATTACCAGAAAAAGTTCCTGTTGATGCTACAACAGATCCAACTGTAATATTAGGTGTTCCAGAAAGACCAGTTGCATTACCTGTTAATGCTCCAACAAATGTTGTTGCGGTTGTTACACCTGCTGCTCCTAGTTTTATATTTGAACCTACATTTAAAAATGGAACACTACTAGCTAATGATGTTGCAGTTACTACTCCAGTAACTTGAATTCCATTAGGAAACGAAGGAGCACTTATACCGTCCTCTGCTTTAAAAGTATTTACCCTAATTTCTGACATTTTTTAATAAGTTCCTTTTCCTATAGTTTATTTATGAGAATACTTTTAGAACATTCATTATGAACGTTGTACCTGCACCAATGTGTAATGTGGCACCTGTACCAACATTTATTCGATCTAATCTTGTAAATGCAATGTTACCACATCCTGCATCTGATTGAATTGTTACAGATGTTCCTGCTGCAACATTATGTTGCACTGATGTTTTAAATACATTATTTAACAATGATGTTGTATCGTTACTCAATGCAGTCGAGAATCCACTTACACCAGTAAGTTCTGAACCATCACCTTTGAATTGTGATGCAGTTATAATTCCTGAAGCATTTACTTGATTTACCTCAAATCCTTGAGAGTGTAAATTCTGTGTATGATATACTATACCCTCAGTATGACCAAGAGTTAGTGCTGTTCCAACTCTGATTGAACCAGCTTGACCATATATTGTTGTTCCAGAAGATGAAAAAGTAACAACACCGACACCACCAAATGATGCATTACCATTCGGTTCGATTGTAACACCACTNCCAACTTTGATGCCATCACGAAATGTACCAACACCAACTGAGTCTACATTCGTTACATCCTCATATGTTAGCACTCCACCTACTGAGACATTACCTGAAAAATCTGCACTTGTTGCAGTAATATCACCAACCGTTATATTATCAGCAGTGGTCAATCCAACATTTCCAGTTCTTCCATAAAAACCAGTAACATCACCAGTTGATGCACCAGCAAAACCAATATGTCTTATTTGTATATCAACTCCAGCAACTGGTGCTGTGGTAAATTCAATAGTGTTTGACGAACCACCTACTACTTCATATGATCCAGTTACTCCAGCAGTGGTTGGATGTTGAACCACACCATTTAATGTTACAAGTAAACTTTGCGAATTAGGTGCAATTTGGGATAAATTAAAAACTGTAGTGCTACCATCAGCTGTGTGAGTATCAATTACATTATCTTGTATATCAAATGTTCCTCTAGTCTCTCCAGTTAAACTTCCAAAGAAAATATCATTTGATGTAGGTGCAGTTTTGAAAACAATTATGTCACGAACTTCAACTGCATAACCTTCAGTAAAGTTAAGACTGTTATTTGGTCTTTGAATTACATTATTAATTGCTATGTTTAATTGTGTTGCGTGATGAAAACGAGGACGATTTCCACTGCCATGAGTAATTCTAAACTTAGTATTTACACCATCAAATGCAGCGTTTAATGTATGAGATGCTCCACCACCAACAGCATTCAAATTAATTGCTGTTAGACTTGCTGCGTTAGATGCGTTAGTTGCAAGTTTAATTGTATGTGCAGTATCTTCAATTACGTAGTAAGCAGTCCCACTTGTAAGACCACCAATATTACTTCCTCCACCATTATTATATGTAACTCTCTGTCCCTGTACAAAACGATGTTTTAGAATTCTTATAGTTTCATTCGCAGTCGATACAACACTTGTTGCTGAACCATCAAAAGTTGCGGTATAAGTTGAGATGTCATCTAATACCTTAAAATTATTTACGCTGTCTCCAACTATGTGATGATTACCAAGATATGGCATTACTACATTAAACCTTTCATATTATTTATACTAAGCATCACCAAACCCAACTTATGTATGAATACCTAATTCCACTTAAAACTGGTTCAACTCGATGTGGGAACATAAAATTTGAGGGAAATATAAGTAAATCACCTTTTTTTAAATCAATTTTAAAATCATCTAAGATGAAAAATTCACCACCATCATAATCATCATTTAGTAAACCTACACAACTAAGAGTTGGAATTCCTTTATGTTTACCATCAAATAAAGTTTGTATATGATCACAATGCATTTCCATTTTTTGATTTTCTGAATATCGATTATATCTGATTAGTGAGTAACCAGACCAATATTGAAACCAATGAAATTCAAAAGAATCAACATAATTAGCTATGCCTTGCCATAATTTATCCATTATAATTTGAGTGTTATCTAGTTCTATTGCATAGAGAATATCTAATTCTTGTTCTCCATTTGATATAAATTTACCAGTCTCTTTTTGATGGTAATGGTGTTTTCCCCATCTTAATTTTTCCAATTCATTAAGTTTAATAATTGTTTCATCACAAAAATCATTTTCTAAAAAAGATGATTGTTTAACAATGTAATCCTTTAGGTTTTTTTTCATAATTTAAGTTCTGTTAAACTATTTTTTTTACCTATTGTACCTTTAATAAAAGTATTAAATGACAAACTAGTTCTTAAATTATCTCCAATTTTACTTTCAACTGCGTGTCCTAGTGAAGATGGAAACAATATTATATCTCCTGTGTTAATTTTGAAATTCCATGAATCTGAATTAAATAAATGATATTCAGTAGGTTCAATACTTAAAGATTCATATGTGTGTTTTTTAAAAAATACAATACTATCAAATTCTTTAACAGCATCAATATATAAAACACCAGAAAACAGAGAATTAGAATGAGCATGTTTATGATGCTCTTCACCAGCTTTAGTCCAATTAACCCATGACTGAGTTATGTAGGGTGTAATATTATTTTTTGGTGTTACTATTTTTTGAAAGTAGTCTTCTACTCTTAAAAACAAATCCTCTTTAAGAGATGCTAAAGGTTTTTCATCTAAGACATAATTATTTTTTGAATTAAAATTATATGCATTTTTTGTTTTTTCTAAATTATTTAAAAAATTATTTTCCTCCGTGCTTAACTCTCTACTTAAAGTTGTTTGATATATTGGTACTGGAAAAATTCCTGTAATCCTTACTTCTACACCACTTGTCATGAATCACCTTTTTTTAAAAAATTTGAATTAATTAATATTCTTTTTTTATTTTTAGAGGGAGAACTACCTGTATGAATTATATCTCCATCAAAAATAATTAATCTATTTGCTTTAGGNGTTACTCTTTTAATTTCATTTAANTCTAAAAACTGAATCTCATCTGTGTTCNTNGTTCTCTTATCATAAAAAANAGTGTCTCCATCNCAATCATTAATATAAAAAATGGTAGAAAAATGTGGAAAGTCAAAGTCAATATGAGGAGAATGTAAAAAATTGCCATCTGTATGAGTTGTCATATCACATCTTGATCTTAAAATTAAATCACATTCTATAACATCCATCATCTGATATAATGCTGGTTTCCAAAANNAACTATAAAAATTTTCTCTTTGTCCATCAGTATCCCAAAAGGTATGATTAAAACCAAATTCTCGTAAATCAGAACTANCAGTCTGAGTAATATTGTTAATAAAATACCACGNGAAGTCTGCACTTGTCAAAATNTTAAATAATTTTTCATGATAAGATTTTGATAAAAAATTATCAATAACTTTAATATCCATTACAAAATAATAACAATGATATTATATCACATATTTCTAAATTAGTCTACTACGCACCACTGGACAATCCAACAATACTAAACCATTCATTACCATGTGTTTCTACCACCCATTCTTTTTTAAATTCATCCCATATGTAAAATTGATTATCTGGTAATGATGTGGTAGGAATTCCTACAGGTGGATTCCACATACAAGTTGATTCATCAAATACATAACTTGGGTATGGTTTCGCACTATAAAAGGCATCTCTTACTGGATCATATATGCTNCCAGGAGATGCGTAATTTTTTCTTAATGGNGTTCCACCTAAANTATGCTTACCTCCAAGTGTATTATATGATGTCTGAACCCAATATGTATTATCCTCTGGGAAATTAGCTATCATATGATCAACAAAATCTTGTTCTGCAACAATAACTTCTTTAACAATGCCTAATGAGGTTGAACCTATACCAACTCTTTCTACTTTTGCGAAATGTGACATAATTTTTTTTACCTATGGAGAAGTATACCTAATAATTACAATTCCAGATCCACCATTTCCACCTTCAGAGGGTTCTCCACCAGGACGTCCACCTCCACCTCCACCGCCACCAGTGTTTGTGAATCCACTTTGTGCTTTTGTGGCTGAGTTTGAACGACCTTGGGCACCACCACCAGCACCACCTGAACCAACACCACCACCAGAGTGATGACCTGCACCACCACCGCCACCAAAATATCCACCAGCGTTTGGATTATTTGATGAATTTGTACCTTTATTTAAAAAACTAATCCAAGAAAAGTTTGCACCATGTTTACCGTTTCCACTACCTCTTGTAGAGTTGTTAAGTCCACCACCACCTTGTTGTCCGTAACCTTCGTTAGATGATGAACTACCACCATCATATCCTATTCCATAGGTTCTACTATTTGCAGAAACTGGAGTTCCTAAAGGTGATGTCGTTGCAGATGTTTGGACACCAGATCCATTAGGTCCACTAGATATTCCTTTTCCTCCACCACATCCACCATTTTGCACCCCAGTACTGCCACCCTGATTATATGAACCACCACGACCACCACCTATTGCAGTCAGAACATATGTACCACCAGCTTCTCTTATACTTGTATCACCACCAGTAATTGAAGCTTGTTGTGCTGATTGCCAGCTATATCCACCTGGATTAAGTTGGCCAAGTCCACCAGCACCAACTGTTACGGTATATTGTTGTACAGAGGTTGTATAAGAAGCAGGACTGTCTAAGTTAACACATCCACCAGCACCACCTCCACCAGGTACCCAAGATCCTCCTCCACCACCAGCACCCATCATGAATACTTCAATATTAGGAGCAAATCCTGTATAAACTTGAAATATTCCTGATGATGTAAATGTATGATAAGTATATCCACCGTTAGTTGTTTGGGTTCCTCCTTGAGGATATGAACTTACGGTTATTTTAAATTGTCTTGTAGAATTACTTACAGAAGTTGCTGCTTGAACGGTAAAAACGTATTCTTGAACCGCAACACCTGAAACAGAACCTGTAATGTAACCAGTTGAAGAACCTAAAGTTAATCCACTTGGAAGTGAACCAGAGAGTATTGAATATGTAATCGTATCTCCATCAGCGTCTGTTGCTGATGCATTTGCAGTGCTACCACTCAACGCTGCACCACCATTAAAAATAGTTGCTAAATTAGTATCTGCTGATTGAGCGAAAACTGGTGGAACGTTTACATCTATTGCACCTGCCAATGATGCTGAAAGACCAGAACCATTTGCAAGTCTTATTGTATATGGGTCATTCGCCTCTATAAAATCTGATCTTTGTACTGTGACTGTAAATTGATTGACACTATTTCTTACGATTGATTGAACATTTACAGTGGCACCACCAGATTCTGGTACAAAAGTAACAGTTCCCGCTGTTGTATCAAAATTTGATCCAGCAATGACAATCGTTGAATTACCGCCAGCGGTTCTATCAACTTTTGCAGATGTAACACTACTACCACCATCAATAGTAAAATTTGTAATGGATGGTGGACTATCAATTGATTTCCAAGCAGTACCATCATAATACTGTGCTAAGTTTACTGTTTCATTAAAAATAAACTGTCCCTTTTTAACACCAGTAAGAGCATTTCTTTCAGTTGTAGTCATGGTAGATACACCCACACCATCACTACCTTTCATAAAACTCGATGTTCCAGCTCCAACAAATACAGGCATCAGTTAACCTCCGTCAAATTAAACTTATATTTTTTGCCATTACGATTATTTAGTAAGAATAAATCGTTTTCACCTTCCTGAATTGTGTAACTTCCCCAAGTTCCATCAACAGAATTTTTATCTCCTTTGTTTGAGTAATGCATATCAGCAGCGTATATGTTTCTCCATCTCTTTGTTGATGAACCTAAGTCAGATGCATTATCAGCACCAGGTATTGTATGTCCAGTGCTATCAATCTGAAGTTTCAATCCAGCATTTATTTTAAATTGTATATTACCATCTGAACCAGAGTCAATCGTTTCTACACTCGTATCTCCTTCTTGTATTTTATCAGCGTTAAGTCCAGCAATCTGTGCATCAACATATGTTTTAACTGCGTTCTGTGTTGGAACTTTTGAATTACTATTTTGTGATAATGTTCCGTCAGTAGAGAATTCATTTACAGAAGCACCAATCAAACCACCAACAGATCCTAATCTTAATGACTCAAGACCAGATAAATTAAATGCAGATGCATCCAACGTAACATTACCCGTTGCTTGGTCTACTTTAAACTGGTCTCCAACATAGAAGTTACCTAAATCATCTGTTGCTGTGTAATAAACACGACCAGGATCGGTCTCATTTGTCATTACTTGATACGATTGATTCGGATTTTGTGTTGGATTATTTGGCCAGTTTGTGGTGTCTGTTCCACCAGTACCAACTTGTAAGAAATCGTGTCCAGTTAGTCTTACAAGACTAAATTCTTTTCTAACTGTTAATCC
>PBPT01000036.1 GCA_002724735.1 Fidelibacterota bacterium
ACCCACAACTCCTAATCCTGAAAAAATAGGATAAGATATCAAAGTTAAAACGTCATAAATCAAGGTTACCACGAAACCGGAAAGCCCCAATAAAACCAAGCGAGAAATATTATAGCGATTTGTAACTAAAAAGGGTTTTAAAAATCCTCCAATGACGCCGCAAAGCGACATTGACATCAGTTGGGCAAAAAATAAAGGAGGAAAACCCAAACCAGAGCCTAGCGGATTAAGCCCTGAATAAATCCCCATGGCAATAAATCCTACGAGTGCACCCCAGAGCGCATTAAGTGTTAAGCCAGATAAAAAAATAGTTACAGTTATAAGTTCAATATTTGGAACCATCATCAAGGAGTAGCCCACCGCTATTGCCATAGCACAAAAAATGGCAGCGCGAACTAAATTGATTAACTCCATCTAATCTTTTTTATAAATGGGTGTTCTAAAAAAATTGTAGTGCGAAGTAAAGTCTTGATTATCAGCATCTTCTTCAATGATTTTTTTCATGATACTCATTTGACTGTCAAGACCAGTCAACATACAAACAAGCAATGCTTCCTTAAACATGGGGGTAACGATGCTCTGTCCATGGTTAAAGTTGTGCTGAGCCAACATCATATGTTCAATTTGAAGCAACAATTCATTTGGAAAGTTTTTTATCTTTTTCGCGGCTGACATAATTTTATTTCTGCCTAGTGCAACATGACCCAAAAGATTACCAGCCTTTGAAAGATTAGGCTGATAATTTGAATCAATTGAATCTAGCTTACCTATATCAAAAAGCAATAATCCTGCAATCACTATATCAAGGTCAAGTTTATAATGCTTAGCCATAAACTTNCCTGTTCTAACNANAGANATTGATTGCTCTAAAAATCCAGATCTATAGCTGTATTGATGCATTACAGTGGCNGGAAACTTTAAAAGTTTTTGTTTATTTTCAGTGTAGACATTAAAAATTAATTTTTTAATCAAAGGATTTTTAATTGAACGAATAACACCAANGATCTCTTTCCACATTTTTTGCGCATCGTATGGAGATGTAGGCACAACAAGGGCAGGATTGAAGCCATATCTGGCATATCTTTGTACCGTTGCTTTATTTATATGTTCTATGACTAACTGAAATTCATCAACAAATACTTCAACTGCTCCCTTAACTGCAACAGCATCGCCTACAGAAAACTTTTTATCTAACTCCTTTACCTTTTTCCAAATTTTTGCCTGANCCTTGCCAGTTTGATCTCTCAATAAAATATCAATGAATAAATCTCCAGTTCTAGTATGGCGTATTTTTTTTTCAACACAGAGATAAAAACCCTGCACAGTTTGACCTTCTTTAAATTTTGATATAGGAATTATTTTCATCATTATGGGTATATTTAATAATTAAAGTTACAACAATAATTACATTTACAAATACACGTGTCGCTTTCAATTAAAGAATTAAACTATAGTAATTTGGATGAGCTTAGAAAACTTGAATCCGCATTAAAAAATTGGTTCGCAAACCCCAAAGAGCTCAATTTTACAGATTCAGAAATGCGATATCCTTTTGATATGAAAAAATGGATTAATGTCAATTATAAATTAAATAAAATACAAACCGTAATGCTTTCAAAAGACAATTGGATCATAGGTTATGGCGGAGTAAAATTTATAGAAAAGAACAACCTCNCTCACATTGCACAAATCTTTCTTGACCCAGATTATAGAGGTAATGGGTACAGAGGTAAAATTATAGATTATATTGAAAACATGTCTATCAACAATAAATTAAACGCTCTAACTATTACTGTTATGAAGAAAGATAAAACTGCTCAAGACCTATATAAAAACATGGGCTTTGTTGAAATGGAAGAACTAGGCAATAAATTATCTATGATTAAGAAAATTTCTTAAGATCTCAACCTGTTCATTTCAGAAATCGCGTCAAGTGCCATTTTTTTATACTTTAATGACTCAGAAGCAGGTTCATATATTTTTAAAAAAATATCAAGGTTAGACTTTGCTAATCGATAATTCTTGAGTTTGTAGTTAGCTAGTCCTGAGTAAAGAAAATATTTTGCATAATAAAACTGCCTTGATGTTTGGTGGGTCATTATTTTAATTTCGTCGCTAACCTTGATAGCATTTTTATAATCTCCAGTCTCGTAGTATAGTTTTGACAATTCATAATATGCTTGATTTTTAAACATCATCCATGACAAATCTAAGCCTTCTTTGTAATAATTTATAGCATCGTCAAGATTACCGCTTTGTTTGGCTCTAAGAGCTTCATCCAGCTTAATATTAGAATCCAAGTTCCTAAAAGACTTATTATCATATTCTTTAGCTATTTTCCAATTTTTTAACTCCTTATGGGNGTCTATTAGGTAAATTGTTGAGTATATGCCTAAATCATTAAATCTAACGTTTTTATTTTTATCATCAAAAATTATGTTAATTTCGGAAATTATTTTTTTTGCTTCACCTCTTCTATCAAAAACATGTATTAATGAAAAAGCTCTTCTAGATAGTTCCCCAACATATGCTCTATAATTATTTTTAGCAGTATGATAGGTAAGAATAAGATCAGANTATTTANTAAAATTTTTATAATCAGCTCTATATGTATGANAATTTCTTAATTTGGAGTAACCGGCTAGTTTAGTCTCATTGCTTGAAATAAGACTTTCATATTTTTTTAGAGATTCTTTGAAATTGCCTGAAAAAAGATATCCATCACCATAAGCCTCGTCTGTATTTAAAAACTGAATGTCTTTCTCTTCAATTTCTCTAAGGCGATTAAAAAATATATCATATTTTCCAGAATATAAATGAGAATAAAGTTCTTTTCTTTTATATTGATTGTCATCTGGATAAATAGAAAGAGAATTTCTGTATAATTCTGTATATTTCTCATAATCCTGAACATCTAAATAGATCCAACCAAGATGCTCAATCGCGTTTTCATAAGAAGGATCCAATTCTAAACTTTTTTCAAAATAGGATATTGATTGTGTTGCTGGTCCATTGTGAAAGTACATATCTCCAATTTCAAAATATGCTTGTTTTTCATTAGGGTATTTGTTGATGATTTCTTGATAAACTGGTATTCTAGATGAAAAATCCTGAATAGATTGCGCTCTAATGTATAACCTCTCCTTATCAGGAACAGTTTCTATATTTTCTACAGATCGCGCAATATAATAATCAGCTTTTTCAGAATTAAAAAACCATTGATGTATATATGCTAATTGATATAAGGCTAAAGCAAAATTCGAATCAATTTCTACTGCTTTTTCAAAATTTTCTCTAGCTTCACGCCATTTTTTTTTAAATAATGCCTTTTCGCCAATGTCATAAAATCTATAGGCCTCTAGATTTTTTGTTGTGATAGATGCTACTTGTTTTTGATTTTTCTCAACCTCCTCCGCCTTTTCAGCTAAGCTAATTCTTGTAAATTTTGAAATATCATCAATTAGACTAGGTATGTTTCTTTTTCCATCAGCTTTCACATTTTTAGTGAAAATATACTCATTCGTTTTAGTATCTAAGATTTTTAAATCTATTGAATACAAATCTCCAAACTGCATAATTGATGCTAAAACGAGAGAGCCAATGCTAGCATTACTACATATTTCAGATCCAATTTTTTCATCAATAATTTTTGCATTAGGCTTCCCAAGTTGCTTTAGAACATCAAACATCCTTGATCTTGTCATTACAGATAAATAATCAGACTGCTCTAATGATGTAATCAATAAGCCTGATAACCCATCGAGTGAAGGGTCATTGGTTTTATTTTCGAAATCAGCAATTGCAATTGGAATCTTCTCACCAGAATAATTAACTATTTTATTATTACTTTCAAAAAGGTTGATATTGCCAATAAGCAATCCAAAAACTATACCTAAAACAAGAAATGTATTTCTTTTTTGCAGATAAAAAGGAATTTTTTCAGAGACATTTTTAGTTGATGAGCTACTATTAGCTATTTTGGCTTTAGTGACCTTAATTCCATCAGGTGTAGCATCAAATATCCAAGCAAATATAGCTACAATAGGAAATCCAATTAATAATAAGATAACAACAGTTGACAGTACCCAGTCTGGTAGATTAAGAGCAGGGAAAACAACTTCGCCAATTTGCATAATCACCCATGAGACAACAGCATAGGTTGAAACAACGCGAAAAACCTTCCTTCTTTTTAATTCATCAATAATACTCATAGATTTAAATAGTAATATATTAGAATGTAACTAATTTCTTCTTGCCTCAGCAATTTCTTTAAAATTTACACCTTTGTAGTCAAATGTGTACTTACTCAAAAAGTTTTTTCCATATTTTTTTAACCAGTCGTTATGCAACGCTAATTCAGTATTTGATGGGGGTGATACTTTAAATTGCACGTTATAGAGATCAATAATTGAGCCTGGTAATGCAATATTTCTGGCATAATGAAAATTATCAATCAGATTGATGTGAGGTTTTAAATCGACAAAAGTTTTTAAGCCTGTTTTTGAATTTTGAATTAGGGCTGTAATATGCAAATATGGAATAAATCCACCAGCGACAGCACCTTCGGGTATTTTTTCATTATCCCAATTAACCCGTGCTTCAATATGTACATCAGCTTGACTTTCCGAAAGGTGAGATGAGCTAGGATATATATTATCTTTTACAGCTCCTTCAAAAATGAAAACTATTCCTGGATCAACTTTTTCTTCACCAATGATTAATTCAACAGTATTAAAAAAGAATAAAAAAACTGTAAGTATTAGATACAAAGAGTTGAAATTATTTGATGGGCTTTACAAAGAGCTGATGAACATGCCTTATTACTTTATAACCATATTTTTTAGCAATAGTATCCTGAAGATCTTCAAGTTCTTTATTATAAAACTCAATTATGTCGCCCGTCTCTAAGCAAATCATGTGATCATGGTGTTCATCATCTAAGCGAGGCTCGAACAAGCTTCTCCCATCCCCTAAATCCATCTTCCTTACTAATCTATTTTTTACGAGCACATCGATTGTGCGGTAAACTGTAGCCCTTGAAACATTTAAGTTATTTTTTCGTAGTGCACTATAAATTTGCTCTGCATCTCTATGATCATCGTTTGATTTAATTTCATCCCAAACAGCTTGGCGCTGACTGGTGAATCTAAGACCTTCTTTTTTAAGTGCTTTCGAAAGTGAATTTTTTGTAGTCATTGATATTTATATTTTAAGAAATTATTTAAAATTAAAATACTATTGAATCCTTTAGAGTTATGGGGCATCGACTTTTTTTAAATTAGCAAATTTGACAACAAGTTTTTTCTTCATACCATCTTTGAATTCGATACCTACGCGCTGGTTTTCACCTTGACCGCTCAATGCCATTACCTTGCCAACACCAAAAATTGCATGTTCAACGTAATCACCCACTTGGAAATCATCAAATAGGACGACTGTTCTGCTCACTGCTGTTTTGGTATTCTTTCCAGCTTTTCCGCCAATGACTTTTCTTGTCAAGGCAGATGTAAATGATATTTTTTCGATATTTTCTTCGGGTACTTCATCTATGAATCTTGAGACGATTCGATATAGTTCATCAGAGCCCATTCGTCTTCTGTTATTAGCATACATTAGATAAACCTTGCTCATCGCCCGTGTGACTCCAACGTAAAATAA
>PBPT01000037.1 GCA_002724735.1 Fidelibacterota bacterium
CGTACCATTGCACCAAGGATCTGCATTTGTTCATCGTGGTCATCAACATTTTCTTTTAATTTTGTTAGTAAACCTTTCTTTGGTTCGTCAGGTTTTAGGTTTTTTGTTTCCACTTATCTTTTTCCATAACATTTTTAATATAGGTTTTAGAATCTTAACTAACCACTTAAAAGCTGCTGTAGCAGAAAGGGTGGCAGCTACTGAGATTACTGCTGTAGTTCCAGCTGTAATCAATATTTCGCTTTCTGGTACTGGTACCTTTACATTCATGATAGGTATATTAACTTGTGACATACCAGATGGTGTCTGACTTTCACTTGTACTTGTTTGCGGTACAACTCCTGACGGAGATCGCAAATCGCTTGGTGGAACTACCAAAGGAGTATACTGTGGTATGTTTCCTATAGGTAGTTCAAACTCGAAATTAGGAAAGTCAACAGCATCGGGTAGAATCATGGTGGGTATTTCCATTTAGCCAGCCTCTAATGCAGCAACTTTTGCTTCTAAAACTTCTACTTTTGCAATTATATCTTGTAATGCTTTAGCAGATATACTTACCATTCTGCCTGTATCAATACTCTTTGTACCTTTACTTGGCTCTTGATAATTTGGATTAAGGTATGTAACGTCTGGAGGAGTTATTACTAAAGAAGAGTCTACTGTTTCTACTTCTTGTGCAACCACACCACAATCTACGTGATGACCTCCTTCTGATTCTTTCCAATCAAAGTCTCTAAATTTAAGTCCTTTAATTGTTGATATTGCATCATAATCAGAATCAACTATATTTTCTTTTAGTGATGCATCTGAGTTCCAAATATTAACACCTTTAGTTCCACCAGCACTTGCAAAGTATAAATATTGACCTGCTCCGCCTACATAACCAAAACTATAAACCTCGTTATCATCAGAATACAACACGTTAAGACCATTAACTCGTAATTGTCCACCAGCTGTACCTAAACTAGGTGCAAAGTCAGTTGCGTTACTGTCAGAAGTATGAAAGTCAATACGGTGTCCCAATTCCATAACACCTCCAGTTGAAATCCATGGAATTGAATCATAAAAAGTCTTACCACCCGTAAATGAACGATACATACCCTGTAGTGTACCTGCACTACCAGATGTTGTTATATAACCAGCACCGTTAGTTAACTGGTTATTATTTGAAGGTATTGTTGGTTTATTAGATAAACTATTATAATCACCGTTAAATGTACTTGTTCCGATACCAGTAATAGTTACATTACCTAAACCAGATCTGTTTAGAGTTAAAGTACCACCACTGAATGATCCACCAGAAAGATAGTTGTTAGTAAAACTTGTAATAAAACCAGAGTTATTAACTAATTGACTTGTATACTGAACTAAGTTTGCACCAGCTGCAATACCATCAAGTTTGTCGTGGTGTGCTGTTGACATAACACCAGCAGCAGAGCTTGTAGCTTCGCTTATGGTTGCATTGTTTCCTGTACTACTTGTCACAGTTACAGAACCTGTTGCAGTTGTAGTTGCTAAGTTTGTAGTTGTGTTAACTGAATTTGTACTTGCAGCTGTAATACGACCTTGAGCATCAACTGTAATAGCAGGTATTGCTGTAGCAGAACCATAGCTACCAGCTGTAACAGCGGTATGTGCAAGTTGAGCTGCACCAATTGTATCATCAGCAATCTCTGCGTTAGTTAATTTACTAGATTGAAATAAAGTTTTGATTTCTGCTGCTGTCTGATCTGCTGTAGCCGAAGTTTCAATGGTATCTAATTTAGTACCGTCAGCAGCTACGTCTCTACCGTCGACCATTCCTGATACTACAACGTTACCTGTTACCTGTACGCCTGTGCTTGTAGTCTCAAGCTTTTTACTGTTATCGTGATACAGTTCTACGGCTCCATTTTCAAAACCTTTTATTAAATTTTCAGTTACTGCTGCATTTGTAACTTGAAATTGATTAGAGGAAAGTATAAGACCACCAGTACCAGTATCTTTAATTCTGCTGTGTGATCCATCGTGAAATATTTCAAGTCCGTCAGAGTTTGTACCAAATATAGCTTTTTGGTTATCATTATATATGTTACTACCAGTAAATGTATTACCAGTTGTAACTGCAAAGTTACCTGTAGCTGTTACACCACCTTGCCAAGCACCACCGTTATAAACCTTAAGTTCATTAGCGGAAGTGTTGAAATATAAATCACCTTCTTGTAAACTTGAACTGTCAGCTCTGGTTGATGGGTTACTAGAAGCAATCTGATATTTGTCAGAAAAATTACTTACGTCACTAATATTATCTGAAACATGAGTAACCTTAGTTATATTGTTAGCAACAGTATTAACATTTGCTATTGAGTTTCCAGTGTTATTAACATTTGTAATATTAGTTGCTACTACATCGATACGGTCATCAACAACTGTAATCGTATTACCCATTGCATTACCGTGTGATGAACAGTAATATTTTAATGAGCTAGGAGCGTTATCTGGTACAACAAAAGTTACGGTAGCACCTGAACTACCAGCTGTACCACTCGTTGTTACACCTGAAGTATATGCAGCATCAGCAGCAGTTCTAATTAGTAAAGGATGACCAGAGTTACTGCTTGCAGACAAATCAAATATATAAGTTGATCCTCTAGCTAAAGTTAAAACAGGATTCTGTGTTCCGTCAATAAAGTACTTATTACTACCACTTACGCTTTGTACAGTAACTGTATATGTTTGAGTAGCATCTAAAGCACCTGCAACAGAGTTTACATTACTTATATTTGTAGCAACAGTAGTGACGTTTGTATTATTAGTCGCTACGGTGGTAATATTAGACGCATTACTTACAGCAGAGTTTATATTACTTGCGTTACTAACTGCACTGTTAATGTTAGATGCGTTGCTAACCGCTGAGTTAATGTTAGATGAATTACTATTAACTGCGTTTATATTAGTTTCATTATTTGCAACTGCGTTTATATTAGTAATATTACTTACAACAGAGTTTATATTTGATATATTACTTGCTACGGTTGTAACTTCTGTAGCTTTTGGTACTAATCTGTGAAAAGTGTATGTATGTGTTGTAGATGTAGATTCTACTAAGAATCCAAACCCAACAGGTAAAGTTGTAGGTACACCTGTAATTATAATAGTAGCATTATTAGCTAAGTTACCGTTAGCTATAGATACGTTTGTACCACTAGGAACTAATGCACTACCTGTAATTTCTTTAACACTTATAACAGCTGATTGTCCTGTAGCCCCTTGAGGGTTTGTATTAGGAAAACTACTTTGGTTAGGAAT
This sequence comes from Fidelibacterota bacterium, assembly GCA_002724735.1. GTDB lineage: Bacteria > Fidelibacterota > Marinisomatia > Marinisomatales > TCS55 > TMED108. The sequence goes on from PBPT01000037.1 coordinate 3,289, forward strand.
AATATCAAAACCACCAACTTCATCAACTAAGTCAATAATTCTATCGTTGATAGCTGCGGTTGTAGCAATAGTTGTATCGTTGTCTGGAAATGTTTGACCATCTTTAATTGTATCACCAGTGCTGATATTAAAAAATCTAGCGTCAGCTGCTGCTGAAGTTAAGAAAGATGTATCGTTAGTTGTAGCAGATCCTTGTTCACTAGCTGTAATAACTGTAGCTGGGTTTAATTTTGCAGCTGTTATTTGATTGTCCGCTATATTAGCATTTTCAACTGCGTTAGAAGCAATTAAAGAATTAGTTATTGCGTTTGCTGCAATCTTTGTAGTCGTAACTGCGTTTGTACCAATCTTATTTACTGTAACTGCGTTGTCAGCTATTTTTGCTTCTGTAACATCGCCGTTTTGTATGTTTTCAGTCGATACTGCATCGTCTGCTAGTTGAGTATTTGTGACTGCATCATTGGCTAACTTAGCTGTTGTTACTGCATTTGTATTTATTTCTGTAGTTCCGACTGCACCTGCACTTATTTTTGCAGTTGTAACTGCATCGTCTGCTATTTTGGAAGTAATAATTTGTGCATTAGCTATATGTTGTGTATCTATAGATCCGTCAACATAGTGTTCTGAGTCAATCGAATCGTCAGCTATCTTTGTACTGTTAACTGCATCGTTAGCTATTTTAGGAGTTGTAACTGCTAACGCTCCTATTTTAGTTACTGTAACAGAGGCTCCTTGAATTTTATTTTCTGTAACTGCCGCAGTTCCTATTTTTGCTTCTATAACTGCACCATCAGCTATCATTGCTGTAGCAACAGTCCCAGTGTCACCTGTAGAAACTAAGTTACCTGATACGTTAGGTAATGATAATGTTCTATCAGCTGTCGGATCGACTACAGTTAACCTTGTTTCGTGGTCATCATCTGTTGCACCTTCAAAAGTTATACTTGCATCTTCTCCTAAATTTAGATCACCAGTCATAGTACCACCTAGAGTACTAAGATAACGTTGGTTTACCTCTTGTGTAACAAATAAGTTTTGTGTAAAGTTATCGTTAAGATCTTCTGACTTAATTGCTGATCCGGGATAAAAAGTTGCTGTTAGTGTGTCAACACCGGTTTCTCTAAATATTTTGATTTTGGCTCCGTTAGCTGGAGCAGTATTAAATTGTACTGTCGTTGCATTAGCTAATGTAAAAGCTGTTGTGTCGACTGCATCTATAGACGCTTTAATGTCTGATGCCTTAAGATATGTAAATGTAAAAGGGTAATTGGTGGTGGANCCATTACCGATGTAATCGTTNNNTGTAACAGCACTCATAGTTGCTATTTCCTCATGTTAATTAAATTTTGAGTGGCTTCGTTTTGTTTTTGTGCTCGAACTGCACCCTCTATGTCGCCTTCTTGCATACTTTCGTTAGCTCGTTGTTGATTTAAAATAACTGATTCGATATCAGGTCTTTCTCTTAATAATCTAAGCTCTGCTATTTTTTGTGCATTTCTAACAATATTATTGATNTCCTTAAATACAGGTAATTTNTCTGTATGTAATTTAACCCGTTCTTCNCTAAAGTCAGAATTATTTTGACGATATAATTTAAGTTGTTCGATTTCTTNTTGNTANCTTGGATTATTAATAATACGCTCAAGNTGTCTAAACATTTGCTGTTCACCAATATATTTATTAATTAGTTCACGTTCTGCTGGTGTGTATTCATAAGATCCTGTAGAATCTTTCTTTAACATTGNCAGCCCGTTCCAGCCTGTTTCTTGTAACCATACTCTCCAAGGTTCTCTTGTACCACTTACTTGTACAGGACTGATAGCATTAAGNANTCTTAAAAATGGATTATCAACATCATTAAGTGGTTNACCTGTCCATATATCTATCTGTTCTGGAAGTGTACTTGAGAATAATGGTAATCTGTTTTTGACAACACTAACAACTTCTGCTTCTATATCTTTCTGTGATGATGTAATAGCGTTGCTAAGTACACCAGCTCCACCAGATAGTGGTAAGAAAGATCTAAGAGTGTTAGCAGTAAGTCTACTCCAACCTGTTAAGTCACCGTTAGTTACTGATATTAGTGGTTCTAAACCTTGTAAAGGTGTCTGATTTAAAAATGTAGCAGCTACAGTCCATGTCAATTTAGACATAAAACTTTCTAAATATGATTCATCTAAATCTCTAGCATAGTATGCCATATCACCTAAAGGTGCTAGCACATGCTCGATGCCTATAATACCTTCATAGCTTACCCAAGAATTACCAATTCGTACAGTCTTAGGCTCATAACCCATCTGGTTACGTTCTTTGTTTCTACGTGATGCGTTATAGTGTCCGTTACCACGTATGTTACCACCCATAGCATATTGCCATAGTGTACCAACTAACATGCTACTAAACGCCATTCTACCTGTATACTCAGCTCTTAGGTTTTCCCATATAACTCGAGCATTAGGTGTTCTAGCCATATCAATGCCGTGTTCTAGTAAAGCAGCAGCGATGTCATCATCTGTTTTTGCATATAGAGTTTTACTATACTTATTGATTCCGGGTATTAGAGTGATAGGAGTCCACGAAGATGCAGCTTTGATATAGTTACTACTTGTACGTGGGAACATCATTAAGAACTTAACAAAAGGATATGCAGTAGTACCTTGGTTAATCCAACGTGCTAAACCGTCATCTAAGTTAAGTTGTACTTCTCCAGCAGTAGCTCGTAGTACTTGATCTTTGATTAGACCATTATCGTCAAACATTGACTTATAATGAATCTTCTCAGCTTTCATTATCTCTGTCCAATCAGCAAAACCTTTATCACTAAAGACATCATCGTAAGCTCTAGTACGTGATAGATAGTGTGCTAAATGAGTCGATGTAAATACATCAGGAAATACCATCCCTGTCATACCATATCTCATCCACTTAAACTGACCTAACTGTTTCAAACGAACAGCTGTATCTAGTTGTAATATTCTACCATAGTTACCTTCAGCTTCATATACTTTACGCATATCTTCCATGATATCCCAAGCTCTATCGGTTTTAAACACAAAGTCTTTACGATATGCTTTAACCATCATGTCAGGATCTTGATGAGCTTTCTTCATCATAGTAAATGCATCTGACAAAGCTCTACGGTTGGTCTCGAAAACAGCACCGTTGTAGTAAAATGTACGCTTCAATCCGGCAAAGTCATCGAACGCACCATAAAAACCATGCCCGAGCACTGCTGTCATAGGTCTCAGTATAAGCTGTGTACCATTACCAGCAGCAGCTCTGAAAGCGGATAATCCAGATAACACGTTATTATATACTACACTCCATGCACTTTTAGCAAACAAGTTTAATTGTTTAGGATCCGGAC
>PBPT01000038.1 GCA_002724735.1 Fidelibacterota bacterium
TCTTTACCGCCTAAAATCATTTATACTTCTATTTTTTTGTTGAAAAATGTATTTAGCAACACTGCTTCTAGCGTATGAAACGCTATAAAAGAGCCCAAAAAACTAAACACAAATGAGTGAGTGTCAAAAGAATAAAAGTAAATAATTCCTAATAAATATGGCGCAAAGAAAACCATTTTTAAAACAAATCCTATCATCAAAATTTTTGTCGTCATCATTAGATCAACTTTTACAGCTCTCAATAAAAAGAACACTTCAATTATTGATGCTATAAATGGGGTTAATGCTCCAAAAAAAATCTCAGTTTTATTAGTTGGTGAAATAAAAAATCCAAGCAAGAGAATTAAAAAGAAAAAGGCAAAGGATTTATACAATGGCTTCATTTTTTATTCATGAATTTGTAAAGTTGAAAAAGTCCAACCACCAAACCAAGTACTATACCAAATACCATCAAAATTGGCTCAGATTTCATTATTGAATCAAAAAAATAGCCTAATAGAGAAAAAAATAGAATGGAACCTATAAGCGTATAAGCTGCATTTGCAGCAGGAGCAGATAACTGAACTATGCGTTGAAATTCACTCAAAACTTTCTGAATGAAATCGTCGCTTTTCTTAGGCATAGACTAATTTAATTAAGAATCACTACTTGATGGCTTTTCATTTTCAACCATGACACAATGACCTTGAAATTGAGCACCTTCCTCAATGACGAGTGTACGATAAACTATATCGCCTTTCAGGTTGCACTCAGATCCAAGAACGGCTCTATTCTCAACTCTGACATTTCCATCAACCATTCCGCCTATTTGAGAATCATTGGCTTGTACATTGCCATGAACCTCACCTCCTCTGGCAATACGTACTGGACCCTCAGAGACTACATCTCCAAAAACCTTTCCATAAACTGCAACACCACCCTGGCATGTAACATTTCCTTGAATCACTGCATCTGTTCCTATCATCGTATGAACATCTTTATAATCGTTTTTTCCCATAATCTATTTTACGCTAATATTTGTTTGGTTTAATTCAGGAAAATATAACAATGGATCAGCAGGCTCTCCATCTTTCCAAATTTCAAAATGAAGATGAGGACCAGAACTGATTCCTGAATTTCCTGAGGTTGAAATTACATCACCACGCTTAACTTTTTCATACGCTTTTACTAAAATTAAATCGTTGTGTCCATAATATGTAAAATATTCATTGCCATGGTAAAGGACCACTAAATTTCCAAGTTCCGTAGTCCAACCCGCAAAAACTACTTGACCAGATGCCGAGGCCATCACAGGCTCACCAATCGGGACCGCAATGTCGACTCCATAATGCTTACGAANTTCCTCCTCTTTAGAAACAATCATTTTTTGAGTTAAAACTCCTGAAGTGGGTAGNAGTGAAGGGACGTTATCAAGATAAGATAAATTGATTGGNTAATCATCCATCATTTTTGATAAGCCAGAATTAATTGAATCGTTTTCCCCTAAATCCATTCCCAGCGCTTTTTGAACAACAATTTCCATTTGTTTCATGCGCTCTAAGTCTCTGTANAGCTCAAGCACCTCAATACGNTCACCAATGACTTCATTATAACGAAAACTCATTCGATTATAATCAAGCGAGAGNGGAATAAGATAAACATATGATATTACAANAGNAATACAGACTGAGATCGANGAAAAAATTAAAAACAAAGTTCCTTTTCTTGAAATCGAAAATCTTTTACTATCTCCATCGTGGTCAGGTACCACTAAAAAAGTATATCTACTTGGTTTCATTTTTAATCATCTATGCTTCTGATTAAATCAAGAATTCTGTCCAAATCGTCATCACTGAAATATTCAATAAGTATTGATCCTGTCTTGTTAGCGTTTGAATTTAAGTGTACCTTGGTACCTAAAATTGAAATTAGCTCGTTTTCGATAGAGCGAACGGTTTTATTTTTTGCTAACTTAGAAACTCGATGACTCGATTTTAATTTTGCGCGGCCTTTAGACATTTTTTCTGCTGATCTCACAGATAAATTATCATTAATTATCATTTTCAAAAGCTTAAGCATGGCAGGCTTTGTTTTACATGCTAAAATAGCCCGCGCATGACCTGCGCTTATTTTATTTGTTCTAAGATATTTAAGTGCCTCGGTTGGTAATTGCAACAACCTTAATGAATTGGTGATGGTTGATCTGCTTTTCCCAACTTTGCTAGCAATATCAGATTGTGTAAGTTTAAACTCATCTTTTAAAAGAGCATAAGCTTCAGATTCTTCAATCGGGTTGAGATTATCTCTCTGAATATTTTCAATCAGTGCTATTTGCATCATATCAGAGTCATTCTTTACTTCAATAATATAGGCTGGAATCTCTTTGAGTTTGTTTATCTTTGATGCTCTGAGGCGCCTCTCTCCGGCAATTAACTCGTACCCACCATCTTTTTCTCGCAAGGTTATTGGGCTAATTACACCTTTTTGTTTGATCGAACTTGCCAAGTCCTCTAGAGAATCTTTATTAAATTCTTTTCTGGGTTGATAAGGATTTGTCTTGATTTTTGATATTAAAACAGTGGCAACTCCTTTTGAGGAACCCCCTTTAGACTTTATTTCATTTGGGGGTGATACTCCAATCAATGCCTCAAGACCTTTTCCTAATCTTTTAGTTGCCATGTTTTAAAATCTCCTCAACCAACGAAAGATAATTTTGCGCACCAGTTGAATTTGCATCGTAGAGCAAAGCAGGTTTTCCAAAACTTGGGGCTTCGCTCAAACGAACGTTTCGATGAATTACCGTATCAAAAATCTTTTCCTTAAAAAAACCTCTCACCTCATCAGCAACCTGGCTAGATAAATTTAATCTAGAATCATACATAGTTAACAAAACCCCTTCAATCTCTAGTTTTGGATTAAGATTTTTTTGAACCAACCTGAAGGTGTTTAGTAGTTGACCTAATCCTTCAAGAGCATAATATTCGCACTGAATCGGAATAATGATTGAATTTGAACATGTTAGAGCATTGAGTGTTAAAAGTCCTAGAGAAGGTGGGCAATCAATTAATATGTAATCATATTTTTTATGGACGGTTTTTAAGGCTTTTTCTAATTGCCTTTCCCTCGCCATTAGATTTACAAGTTCAACCTCAGCACCCACAAGATTGTTAGTGGATGAAATTATATCAAGACAATCCAAACGTGTGGAACTGATAACATTAGATATTTTATCCTTTCCAATGATTAAATCGTAAACAGTNCCTTGTCGATCTTCAATCAAAGCCTCCAAGCCGGTTGTAGCATTTGACTGAGGATCCAAATCGATTAATAAAGTTTTAACTTCTGACACTGCAAAGCTTACAGCCAAATTTACTGAGGTTGTGGTTTTNCCCACTCCGCCTTTTTGGTTTGTTAGAGAAACGATCTTACTCATGAATTAAATAAAAAATAATGGAGCTAAAGTTAGCCATTAACTTTGTGCTTAAAAAAAAGAAAATATACCGGAACACCAGAAAGAACAAAACTTAAATCTTGTATTGAAAGTTGAAATTGATAATATATGCGTAAACCAACCAAACTGGTCAAAATTATAAGATAAAATAAAGGTAAGTAAGGGTAAAACGGAACTTTGTATCCTACTTCACCAATGTTAAATCTTCGAAATTTAAAAAATGCTAACGTTGTAGCTATGTAAAAAATTAAAATTACAAAGACCATCCCAGAAACAATTGTTTCAAAATTTTGCCTCAAAATAAGTATCACAATTCCCCAAATACAATGAGCAATGATTGCATTTGTTGGTGTTTTATATTTTGGATGGACATGTTTAAATGATCTAAAAAGTAAACCATCCTTTGCCATAGCAAAATATAACCTACTTGCTGACATCATGGTCCCATTGATGCTTCCCGTAGCAGATATAATTACCAAAAGTGATATTAACGCGGCTCCATTAGATCCAAAAATTATAGAGGCGGTATCAGATGCAACAATTTGACTATTAATAACACCTTTATGACCCAAAACACCATGATATAAAAAATTAGCTGCGATATATATTATTGCGACAGTAGATATTCCATAAAACATTGTTTTTGGAATTACCTTCTTTGGATTTTTCATTTCACCAGCTACATAACCAACCCTGTCCCAACCTAGATATGAAAATAAGATTAATATAGTTGCAGCTACAACATTTCCCAAATGACCCATGCTTTGAACAGGTTCGGTAGATAAGCTTAATGCCGACATATTTTCATCAAATACCATTAAACCAATGAGTGCAAAAAGTGCGATGCCAACAATTTTAGTTAAAGATGAAAATTTATTGTACATACTTGCTCTATCAACACCAATATAATTGACAAAACCAAAAAAAATAATGATACAAATTGCAATGAGGTTCTTCTGAAGTTGATCTATTTCAACGAAGTATCCAATGTAATTTGCAGTAATTAAACTTATTCCAGCAGCGGGGCTTGTTCGAATTATTAAAAGCTGAGCCCACCCAAAAATGAATCCCCAAAAAGGTCCAAAAGCTTTAGAAATATAAACGTATTCTCCGCCTGTCCTTGGAAAGCGGGTGCCCAACTCAGCATAAATTAATGAACCAATTAAAACTAAAAAGCTCACACAAATCCAAAGCAAGATAATGCTGGAAAATGAAGAGATATAGGTTGCTATTAATTGTGGGGTCGCAAAAATTGCCGAACCAATAGTGATGCCAATCAGCAATGCAATGCCATCAAACAGTTTTAAAGATTTTTTTAGTTCAGACAACTTTTTGCCAAAATTAATGTTTAATAGGAAATCTGTTTATCCACAAAAATGCGTCTAAAAAAAGACAGTGAAATGTAATTGCACCTAGGCCAACTAAAGATGCGAAATGTAAATAATGATTTTTAACTCCACTGGCTGTCAAAATTATGAAAAAAAGCAAAAAAATTGATAAACCTGTTATCCAAAGCTCGGCTTGAACGAAACTCCATAGTAGTTTAGATGGGGAATGCATGTAAGCAAACGTTGTATGAATCCACATAGATGCAGAAACTAAAAAAATAATAACAACACCAAGAAAAAAATTATCACTTACCTTTCCTCTAAAAAAATCAAGTTGCATTCCATCTTTACAGACAAGATAATACATTGCAGTACAATAGCCAAAAGCTGAAACAAACATGAAAGATGTTATCCATGGCCTTAAACTTTCAGGAACTCCTCCCCAAAGGTCGTTACGCGTATGAGGATGATTTATCAGCGCAACTACATATCCCCCTAATACAGCAATACCTCCAATAAAATTTATAATAAGTAACTGTGTTTGGATTCTCATAAATTTTCTTTAACCTCTNAGTTAATTACATTGTAGATAGTAAGTATAACCCATTAAATTTTTTTGAGCAATTAATGATTAAACAANAGTTATGAAGGCATTAGTTAAGCATTCTCCAAAAGTAGGCATTTGGATGGAGGAAGTTCCAAATCCCAAATGTGGACCAGCAGATGTAAAAATTCAAATTACTCATACTGCAATCTGTGGTACGGATAAGCATATTTTTGACTGGGATGAATGGGCTCAAAAAAATTTAAAACTTCCTTTGGTTGTTGGTCATGAATTTTGCGGAGTTGTGAAGGAAATAGGTTCTCAAGTAACGCACTATAAAGAAGGAGATCGTGTTTCTGGAGAGGGACACTTAACGTGTGGAAATTGTCGAAATTGCAGAGCAGGAAAAAAGCATTTGTGTCCTGAAACAATAGGAATAGGTGTTCATTGCGATGGAGCATTTGCTGAATATCTTGTAATTCCAGAATCAAACGTTTGGCCCTTACATAACGAAATACCTTCTGAAATAGCATCCTTTTTTGATCCACTTGGTAATGCGGTTCATACCGCTCTAACATTTAATTTGACTGGTGAGGATGTGTTGATTTGTGGAGCCGGTCCAATAGGCATGATGGCTACTGCAATCTGTAAATTCTCAGGAGCCCGAAATATTGTTATTTCTGATGTTAACGATTACCGATTAAATATAGCCAAAGATCTTGGCGCAACTCGGACAGTCAATCCACGTAAAAAAAATATTAAAGATCTTTTCAGTGAGCTGAACATTTCTCAAGGATTTGATGTTGGACTAGAGATGTCTGGGAATTCTGAAGCCTTTAATGAAATGATTTCTCTGATGTATAATGGTGGGAGCATCGCTCTTTTAGGGCTTCTTCCTGAATCCACTAAAGTGAATTGGAATGAAATTATTTTTAAGGGTCTTAACTTAAAAGGTATTTACGGGAGGGAGATGTATGACACTTGGTATAAAATGACGCAAATGATTAGGAGTGGGTTATCAATTTCAAAAGTTCTGACTCATCGTTTCAAAATTGATGATTTTGAAAAAGCCTTTGAAGTAATAAAAGACGGCAATTGCGGCAAGGTTGTTCTAGAATGGTAGACGTTTTTAACGAACTAATCTCAACTATTAAAGATGAAGGTTTATACAAGAAGGAAAGATCGATCTCCACTCCTCAAAGCATAAATATTGAAACCGATAAAGGAGTAAGCGTACTCAACTTCTGTGCTAATAACTACTTGGGACTAGCAAACCATCCAAATTTAATTAACTCAGCAAAAAACGCACTTGATAAATATGGGTTTGGCATGGCTTCAGTAAGGTTTATTTGCGGCACACAAACTGTCCATAAAGAACTAGAAAAAACTATTTCAAATTTTTTTGGAACAGACGATACAATATTATATACATCATGTTTTGATGCAAACGGCGGTCTTTTTGAAACTCTATTGGGACCCGAAGACGCCGTTATATCAGATTCTCTAAATCATGCTTCAATAATAGATGGTATCAGGCTTTGTAAAGCCCAACGCTTTAGATACGCTAATAGCAACATGGATGAATTAGAAAATCAATTAATCAAATCACAAGATGCTAAGATACGATTAATAGCAACAGATGGTGTCTTTTCAATGGATGGCACAATAGCAAAACTAAATGACATCACAAAGCTTGCTGAGAAATACAATGCATTTGTTATGGTTGATGATAGCCATGCCACAGGATTCATTGGAAATACGGGAAGAGGCTCAGCGGAGTATTATGGAGTTATGGACAAAATTGATTTATGGACTTCAACGCTTGGCAAAGCACTTGGAGGCGCTTCTGGAGGATTTACGACAGGAAAAAAAGTGTTCATTGATTTACTTCGTCAGCGTTCTAGGCCTTACCTTTTTTCAAACACCCTTGCCCCAGCGATCGCTGCAGCAGGGATTGAAGCCTTTAACATGATTTCTCAAACAACAGAACTAAGAGATACACTTGAAAAAAATACTCGTTTTTTTCGTAATGAGATTGAAAGTATTGGTTTTGATATAAAGAAAGGTGAACATCCCATTGTCCCAATTATGACTTACGATGCCTTGACATCTCAAAAAATGGCTTCTGCCCTTTTGGATGAGGGGATTTACGTTATTGGCTTTTTCTATCCTGTTGTGCCAAAAGATCAAGCAAGGTTAAGAGTTCAAATTTCAGCTGGTATGTCTGAATTGCATTTAGAGGAAGCGTTGGCTGCCTTTAAAAAAGTAGGTAAAAAGTTTAAGCTTGTTTAAAAATTCAGACACTTGTTGGTTACATAATTACGAGAGTATATTCCCGACTTTAAAGCAGTAGATTTAAACTAAATGCAAAGCAAATTTTCACCAAGATTCTTATTAATTGGATTGGTTCTCATTTGGGGAATATGGTCTTTATGGCCAACCTTTAAACTTCAAACTCTATCGAATGATGAAAGAGTCGCCCTTTCTGAGCAGGGAAATCTCGAAACTCTTGAATCACGCGCTATTAAACAAGGCCTAGACCTCAAAGGGGGAATGTACATTGCGCTTGAAGTTGATGTCCCAACGTTAATTGAAAATATAGCAATTAACAAAGATCGAAAACTTAGTTCTGTTTTTGAGCAAATTCGGCAAAAAACGTTACTTTCCCCTGAAACTGACTTCTTTGTGACATTTTCAAATTTGGTAAACGAGAATAAAATTAAGCTCTCGCGTTACTACTACGACTATGGATCCAACACTGATGTTATCATTGCTAGTCTAAAAACAGAAGCTGAGGATGCTATCGATCGCGTTCTTGAAATATTACAAAACCGAATCGATCAATTTGGCGTAGCTGAACCCACAATTCAAAAACAAGGCACTCAACGAATAATCGTCGAACTTGCTGGTGTTCAAAATTCCGAGCGTGCACGCTCCTTGCTCGAAAGTACTGCCTTGCTAGAGTTTTATATTGTTAAAGATATTACCACCACAAATGACCTTATGATCAAAGTTGATCAGATTCTTAAAAAAGATAAATCCGTTTCTTCTTTAGCAAATGAAATTAAATCCACTAGTAGCCTTAACGATGAACCTAGTGATGTGGCATCAGAAAACGATCAATCCGTATCTGTAAGTGAACTATTTGGGGCTTCAGATCAGTCTGCAATTACTGACTCTGTAACCGTAAATGATGATATTTTTGCTGAAAGACCTTTCTCATCCATGCTTCGCAGCTTAGGAAATTCAATTGGAGTGCCAGAAAAAAATACATTTGCGGTCAAAAAAATGATTGAAAGAGCAGATGTAAAAGAAAGACTGGCATCGATTGGCGGTGAATTTCTTTTTGGTCCAAAAGCTGAAGAGTATGTTCTTAACGATGGATCGGTTGAAAGAATGTTTCCACTTTATCTTCTTGATGATAAAGCAGAGCTTACTGGTGGTGTAGTGGAAGAGGCAAAAGCCAATCTAGGTCCGCAAGGAACTACTTCTGCTGGCCAGCCTATCGTTAATCTTTCAATGAACTCTGATGGAGCTCGCAAATGGTCTATTATGACAGGATCGAATATTGGTAGACAAGTTGCAATTGTGTTAGATAAGAAAGTTCATATGGCTCCAAATATTCGCGAAAAAATATCAGGTGGTGGAACTCTAATCGAAGGTTTTGCAAATATCGATGAAGCGAAAGATATTGCAATTGTTTTGAGAGCTGGAGCTCTACCTGCTCCTGTAAAAATTATTGAAGAAAGGGTCGTTGGCCCCTCACTTGGTGCTGAATCTGTTAAAAGCGGCACTCAGTCTGTTTTAATTGGACTAGCCATTGTTTTAGTTTTCATGATATTTTATTATCGCGCCTCAGGTGGTATTGCAGACTTTGCGTTAATATGGAATATTGTACTTGTTTTAGCAATACTTGCTTCACTACAAGCAACGCTTACGCTACCTGGAATTGCGGGTCTGATTTTAACCGTTGGTATGTCTATTGATGCTAATGTTATTATTTTTGAGCGTATTCGCGAAGAGCTTGATAAGGGGAAAACAGCTAAAGCAGCCATTGACGGAGGCTATAATCGTGCATTAACCACGATTGTTGATGCCAACATGACAACGCTGATCGCCGCCCTAGTTTTATGGCAGTTTGGAACCGGTCCGATTCGAGGCTTTGCAACTGTTCTTTTTTGGGGCATCTTGATATCAATGTTTACAGCTATTTTTGTCACACGATCTATTTTTAATGTGTTCATCAATCGTAAGAGTTTTACAAAAATAAGCATATGAGATTATTAAAGAATTCAAATTTTGATTTCATGAATAAGAAAATGCTTGCGCTCTCTTTGTCAGCTATTCTCTTGTTAGCTGGAATTGTATCACTTGCAATTAATAAAGGTCCAAAGTTAAGTATTGATTTTAAAGGGGGAACTTTCGTTGCGGTAGAGTATACTGAAGATGTAAAAGTAGAAGACGTTCGATCCAAAATGGGCAATCTAAATATTGATGGTCAAGCATTTGATTTCAGCAAAGAAGAGGTTAAGCATTTTGGTAATAATTCCTCGGTTTCAGTACGCGTACCCCATATTGAAAATTCTCCATCAAACTTTGCCCAAAAAATAGCAGTACATTTGTTTGAATCGTTTCCTGAAAAAGCACCTGAGACTATCTCTGAATTTGTGCTTAGCAAAGGGGTTATAAGTCCCAAAATTGGATCAGAACTTAGTGGTAAAGCAGTTATGGCAATCTTCTCAGCACTCGCGCTAATTCTGCTTTATATTTCTATCCGCTTCGAATTCAAGTTTGCTCTAGGTGCGATTGCAGCGCTAACGCATGATGTTTTCATTACTCTTGGTATTTTCTCCCTGCTTTCATACGAAATCAGTCTTCCAATCATTGCTGCTTTCTTAACTATTGTGGGATATTCATTAAATGATACCATCGTAATATTTGATAGAATACGAGAAAATTTAAAATCATCCAAACGCGACTCTTACACCATTATTGTTAACAGAAGTATTAACGAATCGTTATCTCGAACTATTATTACTTCACTAACTACTTTTGTCGTGGTAATGATTTTGTGGCTTTTTGGGGGAGAGGTAATACATAATTTTGCTTTTGCTATGATTGTTGGCGTTATTGTTGGTACGTATTCTTCAATTTACATTGCTAGTCCACTCGTAATATATCTCCATGAAAATGCAAAAAAATGATAACTAGAATTTCATTAATTATCTGAGAAAGCTCTGGAGGTCAGGGCTTTTTTTTTATGAGAACAAAAATATATTTATTATACGCTTTGATGTGCATTCTTTGGGGATTTACTTGGATGTATTTAAAAATCAGCTTGGCTCAGATGCCAATTTTTATAGGATTAGCGACAAGATTTCTTTTAGCTGGTTTAGTCTTTTGGGTTCTTTTTTTTCTTAAAGGAGAAAAAGTACATCTTAACTCAAAATTGAAAAACGTATACATTCTTTTTACTTTATTTAACTTTTCTCTTTGCTACTATTTAACATACTGGGGAGCAAAATTTGTGTTTTCAAACCTTGGAGCAATCATTTGGAGCTTGCTTCCAATATGCGTTGCTTTTATGGCTCATTTTTGCATTCCAAATGACCGTTTAAACCTAAAGAAATTTTTTGGAATGCTAACTGGTTTAGTAGGCACTATATTATTGTTTTCAAAGGGAAAATTGTTGGGTGAGGGTCAAACAACGTTTGGGATTATTGCTATTTTGATTTCTGTTGTTCTTGCTGCTTGGCCAAATGTTTATTTAAAAATGCAAAAGACCACTATCAATTCATATCACTTAAATGCTTTTGGAATGACGATATCTGGACTGTTATTTCTTATATTTGCTTTAATTTTTGAGCGGTCAGCTTCAATACCGTTAGATAGCTCAAACATATTTGCAATATTTTTCCTCACAATACCNGGTACGGTTGTAACATGGGGCATTTATATTTGGCTTTTCAATTATATTCCTGTGACTCAAATTAGCTATACTGCATTCTATCCACCCATTATAGCAACTTTTGTAGGATGGGTTTTTCTTGGTGAAAGTTTGCCAATGATAGCTATTTGGGGATCAGTACTTATTATTTTAGGAGGGTATTTGGTTAGCTCACCATCAAAACCTTAGAATTATAATTTGGAAAATTTTAAATATTCATATCTACAAAGTCCTATAGGAAAATTACTGCTTGTTCGATCTAGAAAAGGCTTGAAGCATATTGTTTTTGAACAAGACATTTTAAGGTTTTTTCATGAAACAAATTCTAAACAAGATTGTAATGAATTAATCGAAGACAACACTGCNCTTGAATTTATAAAACAACAACTAGAGGAATATTTTTGTGAAAAAAGATATAGATTTAAAATTCAGCTTGATATATCAGTTCCTCCATTTTATTTAAAAGTAATNCAAGAAGTATTAAAAATACCCTATGGTAAAGTTAGGAGTTATAAAGAAATTGCTGATCGAATTAATAACCCAAAAGCCTTTCGTGCTGTGGGTTCGGCAAACGCAAACAATACTATCCCTATTATTATTCCTTGCCATAGAGTTATTTCTCACAGCGGGGCTTTAGGTGGATACGGAGGGGGATTAAAGATTAAAAAATATCTTCTCAAGAATGAAGGTGTCATTTAACTTTGTTTCATGTGGCAAATGATTAAAAGACGTATTCTTGCAGGCCTAATTGCGCTAATGCCAATTATGGCCACATATTGGATTATTAAAATTCTTTTTGAATTTCTCGATCGTTTCGCTGAGCCTATTTTGATCTTACTCGGTATTCATATACCTGGCTTAGGAATTATATTAACCATTTCATTCATTTTTGTGATTGGACTACTCGTAACAAATGTTTTGGGAAGAACAATTTTAAGATGGAGTGAGCTTTTGGTCGCACGAGTTCCTATTGTAAGTACTATTTACAATTCTATTAAACAAATTACAGGTGCTTTTTCTGGATCCACTGCTAAATCTTTTCAAAAAGTTGTGCTAATAGAATACCCTAGAAAAGGTTTATGGACAATGGCTTTTGTAACCAACGAATCAAAAAATAAAGACGGTGAAATATTCTATCATTTATTTGTTCCTACTACTCCAAACCCAACTTCTGGAGTATTTATTATAGTTCCTAAAAAAGATGCTACGGATCCAGAGATATCTGTTGAGGCAGGTTTGAGAACCATTGTGTCAGGTGGTATTATTGATGATAATATTTCGATCGCAGATAAGCTTTCGAAATAATGCCAAACTATCTTTTCTTTATAATTTTTATCTTTATTTGTTACTTATTAGGGTCAACTCCTACAAGCATAATTATAGGTAGAATTATTAAAGGTATTGACATTAGAGACCATGGAAGTGGGAATGCTGGTGGAACGAATGTATTTAGAATACTTGGATGGAAACCTGGTTTATTTGTAATCATCATTGACATGCTAAAAGGATGGATTCCCGTTGCAATTTTGGCTCCAAAATTTTATCTATTTGGACCTATTTCAGATTTAGGAGTAGTACAAATCATATCGGGGTTTGCCGCAGTGCTTGGACATACATATACAATTTTTGCTAAGTTCAAAGGGGGTAAGGGCGTTGGAACGCTCGGAGGTATGATAATCGCTCTTTTTCCAACTGTTTTTCCCTTTTGTTTATTAATTGCTATTATAACACTAATCATGACAGGTTATGTTTCATTGGCGTCAATAATCGCTTCGTGCTCATTGCCTATTCTTTTGCTTGTTATTCCGCCATTTTTAAATGTCTACCCAGCGCCCTTATCAATAATGATATTTAGCTTATTAATTCCATGGTTTATCATTTATACGCATCGAAGTAATATTCAACGAATCAGGAATGGAGATGAAAATCAATTTAAAAAGGCAATGTTATTTAGGAAGGATTAAATAAATGAAAAATAAAAAAGATATTACACTCGATTGGCTTGCTAGATATACAGGTACTGATCCAAAAAAATATGGTGATTGGATCCTTTTAACAAATTTTCAGAACTATGTTGAAAAGTTTTCAGATGAATTTGATGTTAAAATTAACGGTCTTGGTGGTCCAATGACATCTGCAATCAATCGTGAAGGATTAAGTATAATTAATTTTGGAATTGGCAGTGCAAACGCTGCAACAATAATGGATTTACTATCTTCAATACGTCCAAAAGGTGTCCTATTTTTAGGCAAATGTGGCGGATTGAAGAA
This sequence comes from Fidelibacterota bacterium, assembly GCA_002724735.1. GTDB lineage: Bacteria > Fidelibacterota > Marinisomatia > Marinisomatales > TCS55 > TMED108. The sequence continues at coordinate 13,520 of PBPT01000038.1, forward strand.
ATCAACTGATATTGGGCATTTTATTCTTCCTACAGCTGCGATTCGTGGCGAGGGTACAAGCAATGATTATTTCCCAAAAGAAGTTCCAGCAATGCCTTCATTTAAATTACACAAATATGTTTCAGGGATATTAGTTGACAACGAAATTGAATATCGCACTGGTGTCGTTTACTCCACCAATCGAAGAGTTTGGGAGCACGATGAAGAATTTAAAAAATACTTAAGAAAAGTTAGAGCAATGGGTATTGATATGGAAACAGCTACGGTGTTTATAACAGGATTTGCAAATGAAATAAACCGAGGGGCCTTATTATTGGTAAGTGATACACCAATGACTCCAGAGGGTGTCAAAACTAAAGAAAAAGACGCAGAGGTTACTCGTAAATATGTAGATCTTCACTTAAAAATGGGTATTGAAGCAATGACTCGAATTGGTGATGAAGGAGAAAAGATTAAACACTTTACATACTAAACTATATTTGCAATTACGAATGTGTCGAATTCATTAAAAGAGGTACTCCACTTCTTTTATTCTGCTTGTTAGCTAATATCTTTTCCTCATCTGTAGCATAATTTATATCCCAATTAATTAGTTTTTTTGCCATTGCACGGTGAAAGAGGAATGGTGCAATGATAGCTAGATATAACATAGCAAGATATCCATAGGGCATGAAAGGAGAGTTCGGATAAGATTTTAATTCCCAATATTTTAAGTGGGACTTTTCATGATGAGATGAATGCCTTGTAACATTAAATAAATAGAGACTGCTTAGCGTTGCATTTGAATTCCACGAATGTCGTGGATATACCGGCTTACCTTCTTCCCTAACCAAACCATAGTGTTCTGCAAAGTTAATTAACTCTAGAAAACATTTTGCAACAAATGCCATTAAAAGAAATAGCCCTAAGCCTGAATAACCTGCAATCATAAACGCTATGGAAGAGATTGTAATGCTTCTAAAATAACCAATTAGCATTCTATTTTTAGCACTAAACAAATTCTTTCTTGAAAGCTTTAGTCTGTTAATTTCAATTTTCCATGCATCTTTGTGCTCGGAAAAAATAGCTCGTAAAACAAATTTATATATATTTTCTCCTCTTTTGCCTGTAGCTGGATCTATTGGAGTAGCAACATTCTTATGATGTCCATAAACATGCTCAACAGCAAATGTGCAATCCCATGAAAATGCTAATAACCAATTGCCAACAAACATGTCAAATTTATTTTTTGTTCGATGTACAAGTTCATGACCGGTTACGGTTCCCATAATTCCAATATAAAGACCTGAAAGTAACATGAGTGAAAACTTATCTATTAAAGTTAAAGATTGTTTTATGTTTAAAAATAAAGTTTCGACAGTTGGGCTTAAAAATTGTAAAAATACGTTCGAAATGGTACTGCTGAGGAGAAGGGTTGATAGAAAAATGAAAAGAGATAATAGTGGAAGATTTAAATACATTGGGAGGTTTAAAAGAAACGGGTAGCTGTATTCATGCTCAACTGAATCATCGTTAAGTAAAAAATCACCTAAAATAACAAACAAGGAAAATCCAATAAAAAATAGTGTAGGGGCATGGGCTCCTTGCAGAACGCAAATCATTGCAGTCAAAATAGTAACTGGCGACAAATAATATTTAATATATTTCATTTTTTAGCAAAAAAATTTGAGTAGAATATAAATTTAAAAATTGATATTGCGTGACAATTTTAAGATCTAGAATATTTTTCTTTTCTTTTTATGGAGGCTCTTTTATTTGGATCAAGTTCCATTTTTCTTAATCGAATGTTTTTTGGTGTGACCTCCACCAGTTCATCTTCTGCAATAAACTCCACAAATTGATCCAGAGATAATTGTCGAGGTGGACGAAGATTTACCGTATTATCAGAACCTGCAGCCCTCATATTAGTCAATTTCTTTTCTTTGCAAATATTCACATTTAAATCACCCTCCCTATTCCTTTCACCAATTATCATGCCATTATAAACCTCTGCACCAACTGATGTAAATAATTCACCTCTATCAGCCATGGCAACAGAAGCATAGGTTGTAACCTTACCATTTCGATCTGCAACCAATGCGCCAGTTATACGCTGGGGTATTGCTCCAAACCATGGGTGATATCCTTCAAATAAAGTATTCATAATTCCTGCGCCTTGAGTATCAGTCAAGAATTGTGTTCTGAACCCAATTAAACCTCTAGAAGGAATAAGAAATTCTAAATTTACTCGACCGCTACCAAGGTTTTGCATATTTGTCATTTTGCCTTTTCGTAATGATAACTTTTCTGTTAAAACGCCTACTTTGTCTTCAGGAATATCTAAAAATAGCTTTTCCATTGGCTCTAAAATTTTATCTCCTTCTTTTTGAGTAATCACCTTTGGTTTTGAAACCATGAATTCATAACCCTCTCTACGCATTGTTTCAATAAGTACAGCCATTTGTAGTTCTCCCCTTCCGCGGACCTCAAAAATATCTGGTCGATTTGTAGCTGCAACTTGTAAAGACACATTTCCGAGGACTTCTTTATTTAGTCTTTCAGAAAGATGTCTTGATGTAAGATAATCTCCATCTTGACCAGCAAATGGACTATTGTTAACATAGAACAACATAGATACAGTTGGCTTATCAACTTCAATGCGGGGCAAGGGTTTTGGATTGTCATTATCTGAGACCGTGTCGCCAATATTAATATTATCTATTCCTGAAAAAGCAATAATATCTCCTGCTTCAACCTTGTCTACAGGAACTTTATTTAGGCCTTTAAATGTGTACAGGGCTGAGAATTTTTGATGGGTTCTAGTTTCGTCTTTCATACACAAGGCATAATTTGAATTCAGTGAAAGGATGCCATTGTTCAATCGACCCACAGCTATTTGACCAACATATGGATCATAATCAAGGCTGGTTATTAAAAATTGTGCAGTATCGCCTTTCTCAACATGAGGACCTTTAATATTTAAAATAATTGACTCAAACAAAGGAAGCAGATCAGATGAATCATCTGATATTTCATTTCGTGCGATACCTGATTTAGCATCAGAGTATATTATTGGAAATTCAATCTGTTCATCAGATGCGTCCAAATCAATAAAAAGATCGTAAACTTCATTGATCACTTCTTCAATGCGAGCATCTGCTCTATCTATTTTATTTATTACAACAATAATAGGAAGTTTTTTAGCCAAAGCTTTCTTTAAAACAAATCTAGTCTGCGGAAGCGGGCCCTCACTAGCATCAACTAGTAATAATGCTCCATCAACTAGGTTTAAACTTCTTTCAACTTCACCACCAAAATCAGCATGACCAGGCGTGTCAAGAATATTTATTTTTATATCTTTATAAAAAATAGCTGTATTTTTTGCTGTAATTGTAATTCCGCGCTCCTTTTCAAGATCCATCGAATCCATAACTCTATCTTCGACCTCTTGATGTTGTTTAAATGCCCCGCTTTGTTTAAGCATTCCATTCACAAGGGTGGTCTTACCGTGGTCAACGTGAGCAATGATCGCAATATTTCTGAAGTTTTCTTTTCTCATTTTAAATTTTGTGCCCGATGTCTAAGTGCATGGCTCTTCCTTTATTTTCTCCATCATAAAACCCCCAACCGTAGTCCAGGCGAAGGATGCTAGGCCAAGGACCTTGAAATTGAAATGATAAACCAACACCCAATATTCCTTTGGAGTTTAAGAGTTTTGAAAATTCGTTTTGAGTTGTTGTTCCATAATCAATAAATCCTGCTACTGTTGCACCAAATTCGTATCGATCAAACATTACTGTTCTAGGAACTGCAATCTTTCGAAGTTCTAATGAAGTAGAATAATTATTAAAGCCAAATCGATACGACTGCTCATTGTCATAGTAATTTAATCTTGTGGGGTAACTAAATCCACGAACTGTTCTTCCGCTTCCCATTGCAGAAATAAATCTTTGGTCTTTTATACCAATATTCATTTGAGTGGACAAACCCCATGCTAAAATCCATGGTCTTTTGCTTGTAGAGTTTCCTAACTGCTTATAAATACTAAATGCTTGAATCCAGGTTATATTTTCTTCAAGCTCACCCTTTAGATCAAACCTACTGTAAAACATTTGTCTCAGCAATATTCCTTTACGAGGATTGTCATATAAATCTCGAGTATCATATGCAAAAGAACCTTGAGGGGCAATTAACTGATACTTAGATAAGGTTGTATCACTTTTGAAAAGATACTCCTCTAATTCAAAGCCAAGGGAGGTTTTTCTCTGATTACCAAAATATCTGCCAATATTCATTTCAAAACTTTGAATTTCAATAGTTGAAAAAATAAAAGGGTGATCATACTGATTTTTAACTATGTCAGAATTAAAGGAAATATGATCTCCAGTAATCCAAGGATTAGAATATGCAAATGCCACCATATTTAATCCACCTGTTGAAAATCCAAAACCAACTTGTTCGTTTCTTCCTCTGAAGTTTCTCAAAAATCCACCGCCACTAAAAGACCATCCTGTTTTCTCATCAAAGACAGGAGCTCCAAGGCCAATAAATCTTCCACCAAAGAAATCATCGTTTTCCACAATTTTATATTCGAGCTTGATCGTTCTGTTCTCAAGAGGTATTGCTCGCCATGAAACGTCTGCAAAAATCCCAAGATTTAATAGTCTGTTTTTATCCTCTTCTGCAATTATACTGTCAAGCGGAATTCCAACTCTGTGCTGAATTTCCCTTGAAATTATATAATCTTTTGTAAATGTATTTCCCTTGTGAGCTATTTCTGAAACAGTGAGATTTTGGCTACATGCCACTACAGGGACAAGAAGAATTAAACCCCGGAATGTCATAAAAGTATGAAGGTTAAAAATCTATCGACCTTAAAAGTAGCTTTTTCTGATACTCTATTCCTTCCTCTGAGTACATATCATCAATTGCTACAAGGAGCTTTTTATCAACAGCTGGACTGTTCATTTGAATCTGGACGTGCCTTGAGTCAAGATCTCTAACTTTTAAGACTGTATTTTTATTCTCATAGTGATGAAATCCTTCTGAGAACTCTTTTGGAGTTCCATAGGTCATCAAAAATTTATATTTGATAATGTCATCAGCAGTAAGTTGTGGAAAACCAGTTGGTTTTAACTCAACACCCCTTACAATACCATTCATTATGTAATGGGAGGGTTCATGGTTTGTAGAGCTGTAAATATGATTGATATTCATAAAATGTAATTCGACCGACTCAATAGTTAGTCTTGTGACTATTTGAAAATATACTTTGGCTCTTTTAAGTGGAAGTTTATATCCCGTTGGTAAATCAATTACTTCTTCCCAATATTCAACGGATTGAGCGGAGTCCAAAACATTGGACATAACTGTTGGCAACGACATGCCCCATTTTGCTACAGGGTGTCTATCAACAGTCCATCCTTCTGGTAGGGGCTCAACCATTAACCTTGGACGACTTTGCGAAGAGCTACGCTTGATGTGAGGTTTTTTGGCTGCTGTTGACGCTGTGATAGGAGGCGTTGTTTCTTGAATCACTTGAGGTGCTTTAGGTTTTTTGTCTCGGTTTATAAGCCTAGTAGGATTTAATGAACAGCCTGAAATATTAAGTGCAATGAAAGTGAGTAAAACGGTAGAGGTATACTTCATGGTGTTAGCTTGTTAATTGAAAGATTTCGCTCAGAAATACGATTACGATTGTGGAAAAACCAGTAAAAAACTTGTGTGAAATACAAATTTCTTAATATGATGATTGCGTTATGATTTATATTTATCATCTGGCGCGCAACAACTTTATTTGCTCTCTTATCGCTTGAGTAGTCATTTAGTATGTGGCAAAAACTACATTTTACCCCTGGTTCTTTAAAGACTATTTTTGTGAAATTAACCATTTCCGCTTTTCAAAAAAGGCAATATCTGAAAGTTTTTGGCTCAAGCGCCTAAAAATATGATTGCTATTATTAAAAATATGGTTAATTCAGCTTTCAATAAGCTAATACTCTCGCAAATTAGGACCCAGGGATAAAGTCATGTTTTTTATCTCTTTCCTTTTTTTAATTGAAAGAATACATTAATAATTTAACAATCAATCACTAGAAATAAATACAAAATCATTTTTTCTTAATTTTATCGATTTTAACTAAAATTCATGCCAAAAACAAAAAAGCCTCCACAAATAGCGGAGGCTTTTTGTCGAGGATTTGAATGATTTATTTCTTGCGTCCTCTTGCCATTGGAGAGCGAGCAACGTCACCATTCTTATCAATGTAGTAAAGATAGCCAGACTCTCTGGTTACACCAGCATCGGCTACTTTTTCTGCATTTCCGCCACCTTTACCTGCGCGAGCCATCTTTGAACGAGATACGTTACCATTTTTGTCAAGATAGTATAAATATCCAGATTCTTTTTGGACTCCTGTTTTTGCTACAACTTCAGCCATAATGAGACCTCCTTTAGTGGGTTATTATTTACTGA
>PBPT01000039.1 GCA_002724735.1 Fidelibacterota bacterium
CATTATTGAAAATTTTCTGATCTTTATTTTTAAAGCTTTCTACAACTACTTCTTCAAGGCTCATATCATTGTATTTAGTTCCTTCAGCTAAAGTATTTAGCATATTAAAATATGCTAGATGATGTTTACCATAGTGAAGTTGAATGGTATCAGATGATATGATAGGTGATAATTCATTTTCTCCAAAAGGTAGTGGGGGAAGATTAAATTTTTTTGCTTCATTCATAAAAAACTCCTTTTAATCAATTTTTAATTCATAAATTTAATTCCAATTTAATTGATATAATAAAAATAAATAGGGAAAAATATGGCAAAAGTAAAATTAGGTGAATTTGAAGTAACACTAAACGGAGATTTACCTTCTGTTGGAAGTCAATTACCAGATTTTTTATTAGCAGATGGTGATCTACAGAATGTTAGTTTGGAGCAGTTTAAAGGTAAAAGATTAGTTTTAAATATTTTTCCTAGCATGAGTACTCCAGTATGTTCAGCTGCAGCAGTAAAATTTAATGCGTTAGCAAGCCAGTTTGAAAATACAGTTGTTTTATGTATTTCTAGAGATTTAGGATTTAGTCATAAACAGTTTTGTCTAAATCATAATATCAATGATGTAGTTTTCTTATCAGATATGAGAAATGAAAATTTTGCCAATGAATATGGTGTTCTTCACACTAATGGAAAATTTCAGGGTTTATTAGCAAGGTCAGTTCTTGTTACTGATTCAGATCATAAGATTATATACTCGCAACTTGTTGATCAAACAGGACATGAACCTGATTATGATAGAGTAGTTGAAGTCCTTACTTCGTAATAAGGACAGGACAATTACATTTCTGAGCAATACTTAAAGGTTTACTTCCAAAAAAGTATTTCATTATTGAGTTTTTTGGAGATACCCCAAGAATGATAATGCTATTATCTTTTGCGTAATCAATAATTGAATTTACCGGTGTTCCATCAATTAATTTTGTTGAAGTTCTAATTCTATTTTTTGAAAATTTTTCTTTTGTTTTTTTAAGAATATTTTCTACTTCATCAATAGTTTTATTTCCTTCTGGTACTGAGACTATTTCGACATTAAGTTTATAAGATTTTGCGAAATTTATAGCAGTTTCTATTGCCATATCTGAACCTTTTGAATCATTTACTGGTAGAAGTATTTTATACTTTTTTTTCACTGAGTAATTTTTTACAACAAAAACAGAACTATCAATAAATTGAATCAATTTTTGATGAATACCAGTATTACCTCCACCTCCAATTATAGTTATATCATGATTATTAGTTTCTACTTCATTTTTAAGTTGTTCAATGATTTCACCGGTACGCATAATTAAATCAATTTTATCTGATTGTTGTCCTTTTAATAAGACTTTCATTCTCGAATTTTCTTCATCAACAAGGAGATAATCATCAAACTTATTCGCAACTTTTTCCTGAATGTATTCTTTTGATATCAAGAAATCATAAGCCCATTCAAGTGTTCTAATTCCAGGTCTATATAGTTCCCTTTCATCTAAATTTTGATGCACCACGCTTACATCTTTTTCTGAAAATTGACTTATTTTCTTACCTACATATGCTATTGTTGTTGATGATTTAAATGAATTAGCAATTTTCATTCCAAGATCCAAAGTAGGTTTTGAATATTCTCTTCCACCGATCGCAATTAAAATTTTCATAGTGTTACCCAATAAAATTGTGACATTAAATATAAAATAATAATCGATATACAAAACATCAATATCCCTACTCTAAAAAACATCCTAGTTGAAACTAAACCAGTTGAATATAAAATCATTGCTGTTGGCGATGATATCACAGTTAGGAATGAAAATCCNGAGGCTATAGCTGAAGAAAGAGCAAAAGAAATATCTGTTGGATGAAGTTCTATTGCCATCGGGCCAATTAATGATACTGTGGCTGAGCTAGTGAAAAAGTTAGCAGTCAAACCAGATAAAACTGCCATTATTGACCAACTTACATTAATTGAATTTGAAGGTAAAGTAGCTAATAGTTCATTGAACTTTATCACAAGCCATGATGAAGCGCCTGTTTCATTAATTTGAAAACCTAAAGAAATTGTGGCTGCAAAAAGTAGAATGACTCCCCAATTTGTATTTTTGTTTATTTCTTCCCATGAAATCATTCCAAAAATCATAAATATCAATGCTCCAGCTAGCGCAATAATTCCCAATCCATAGATATCATTAAAAGTAAACCAACTGAAGATAATTCCAATAATTATTAAACATGAAAAAAGATGATTGATATTTTTTTTCACATCAGTTTTACCAACATTTTTTTTGAATCCTCGCATTTTAATATTGTTTAATGAAGACGGAAAAGTAAATTGAAGAACAAAATATGCTACAATTAATTGAATCATTAGAATTGGATAGGCGTGTTTCATCCACTTCCAATAATCTATGCTAACATTACTAAATTCTTGAAGATAGTTAATCATAATTACGTTTCTGGCACCACCTGATGGAGTACCAATTGATCCAATTATTGTACCGTAAGCGATCGAAAATAAAGTGAGCAACACAGCATTTTTACCATCTGATTGTTGAGTGTCTATATTTTTTATAACTGATAATCCAATAGGAAGCATAATTGCAATTACAGTATGCTCACCTAAAAAAGANGACAAAATAGCTGAAATTGTCATAAGTCCTGCTAGAAATAATCTCTTACTTTTTCCAAAAATTTTTATGATTAATTTTGCTAATCGNATATCAAGTCCTTGATGGACAATTGCAATTGCAAACATTAGTGATCCCATTACAAATAATACTGCATCATTCATAAATGAAGAGGCTACTACGTTTGGAGGAGCAACTCCTAACACAACTTGTAAAACTAATGTTAGCAGTGCAATAGCTGGAAAGGGAATAGGTTCAAATGTTACAAGCATAAATACTAGTAATAGTATAATTAAGCTATGGTATGCTGGTACAGTTAATCCAACAGGAGTAGTTAAATTTAAAAGAAATATTGAAACAAGCACGCTGTATACAAACCATTTTTTTTGTGAAAACCAGAAAAGAATTGATGAAGAAATTACTTTATATGATTCGTTCATGAATTTGAATTTATCATAATTAATTAAAAAAAGTTAATACTTAAGTTTTATCTCTTGACTAGAGACCAATATAGGCGTAATGTTTTACACGATATTTGTAACATTTGTTAACAATAAAAACTAAATTAAATATCTTAATTTTTTATATTTTTAATAGTAAAATTTTTTACTGGTTACAAAAGATAAATAAGAGTAAAAATACAACAATAGCAAAGGGACTATATGCAGCTATTCCCAAGATGGACAAATAATTTTCCAGGAATTTTCCTGATTGCAGTTTTTCTGCTAGTCTTCTCATTGTCCTCTTTTATTTGGTATTACGGATCTCCATACTATACTGATGTAGGATATGCACCTACACAGCCAGTTCCTTATAGCCATAAATTACATGCTGGAGATATGGGTATAGATTGCCGTTATTGTCATGTTGGTGTAGAGCAAGGTTATTCAGCAGTAATACCACCAACAGAAACGTGTATGGGCTGTCATACATATGTCAAAACAGACAGTGAAAAATTAAAATTAGTCAGAGAGAGTTGGGAAACTGGAAAGCCAATTGAATGGGTCAAGGTTCATATGCTTCCTGAATATGCTTATTTTAATCATAGTGTACATGTTAATTCCGGAGTAGCTTGTATCTCATGCCATGGAAACATTGCAGAAATGGAAGTTGTTTATCAAGTTCAACCTTTAAGTATGGATTGGTGCTTAGATTGTCATAGATCTGATGCACCNGAAGTACGACCTGTAAGTGAAGTAACCAATATGTATTGGACCCCACCTGCAGATTATGATCAATTTGTTTCATCATGGGTAGCAGAACATGGTGAGGAAAGACCTGTTGGAGATTGTCAAAAATGTCACAGATAAATAAAAAAAGTAAAGAATTTGTAAAAACAAATTCCCATGTGCTTNAGGACACAAATAATCAAGAATTTGGTTATTGGAAGAGTCTCAAGGATATTTCATCTGAAGAAGATTACAAAAGATTTCTTAAGCAATCTGAGCATAACATTGATAATGGTTTATCTAGAAGAAACTTTTTATCGTTGATTGCAGCGTCAGTTGCATTAGCTGGTTTAGAGGGGTGTAAAAAACCTGTACAAAAAATAATTCCTTATGTTGAAGCAGAAATTGGTACAATTCCTGGAATTCCAAACTACTATGCTAGCACTATACCATTTAAAAATAACGCATTNGGTGTNGTAATTGAAAACCATGATCACAGGCCAATGAAAATTGAGGGTAACGAAAAACATCCTACCACTTTAGGAAAATCAAATTCATTTTCTCAGGCTAGTACTCTTGAAATGTATGATCCTGANAGAGCAAGAGGAGTAAAATTTCAAGGTAAAAAAGTTGATTGGAATGAATATTTAAAATTTGCTAAAAGTATTAATGAATCTAATGGAAAAGGTTTAGCAGTTTTAATGCAAGAGTCATCATCTCCTACAATAAAGTCTATTCAAAATGATTTTAAAAAGAATTTACCAAATGCAAACTGGATAGTTTATGAACCGGTCAATAANGAAAATGTATATNNTGGTATTNAATTAGCATTTTCAAAAAAATTACANCCACTTTATAGATTAGAAANTGCTCAANTAATCGTATCANTNGGTTCAGATTTTTTAGGTGTTGANGATAACAATATCTACCATACAAGAAAGTTTGCACAAAACAGAGATATTGTTGATGAAAATAGTACCATGAATAGACTATATGTTGCTGAAAGCTCTATTTCTTCTACAGGCACTAGCGCAGATCATAGGCTTAATGTTCCTCAGNATGAGATGGAAAATTTATTAGCTGAGTTAGCATATGAGCTTAAATTGCTAGGATTAAAGATTGATGCTAAAAAAGTAAAGAGTGCAAATAATTTATGGATTAAAGCTGCTGCAAAGGATCTTTTCGATCGTAAAGGAGAATCAATCATCATTGGAGGATCTTCTTTATCAAAAGAGTTTCATCAGCTCATTACTTTAATCAATTATAGCTTAAAAGCTCCAATTGATTATTACCCTCTCAACATGTCTCAAATTTCTTCTTTAAAGAATTTAAAGTCGCTATGTAAAGATATGGAAAATGGTAAAATTGATAATTTAGTCATTCTAGGAGCTAATCCAGTTTATGACTCACCTTCAGATTTTGGTTTTGCTGAGTCTTTAAAGAAAGTTAAAAATGCTGTGCATTTGACAAATATCATTGATGAAACTTCTAAACTTTGTTCATGGAATATTGCTATGAACCATTACTTTGAATGTTGGGGAGATGCTATGACTTATGACGGTCATGTTAGCATAGTTCAACCTCAAATCATGCCATTATTTGATTCAAGAAGTGTCATCCAGGTACTTTCTCCAATAGTTTATTCTGCAGAGCAGAGCGCATACGACACTGTAAAAAATGTATGGAAATCAACTATCATTAAAAGTGGAAGTTTTGAGAGAGAATGGGAAAAAGCTTTGCATGATGGACTTTACAAAAAACCAATTTTAAAGAAAGTTAATGTTAAGCCTATTTCAAAAGTATCTACAGCAATATTAAACGATTATAGTTTAGATAATGATATGTTTGAAATTGTTTTCACACCTTCTTCATCAGTTTATGATGGCAGGTATGCTAACAACGGTTGGTTGCAAGAAATTCCAAAACCTGTCACGAGTTTAACCTGGGATAATGCAGCATTAATCAGTATGAAAGTTGCTAAAAAATTAAATATTAAAAATGGTCAAATGTTAGAAATTAATGTAGGAAATAATTCTATTAAAATTCCTGCCTTTATTACACCAGGTCAAAATCAAAAATCAATNACTCTTGAATTGGGATANGGAAGAAAGTTCAGTGGAAGAATCGGAAACGAAGTAGGTTTTAATGTTTATCCACTTAGGGATTCAACTAATCCATCATTTATTTTAAATGGTTCCATTAAGGTATTAAATGAAACATATCCACTAGCTTCAACGCAAGATCATCATGGATTAGAAGATGATAAATACGCTGCGCCAGGTTTTGATGATTTAGCTAATAAAGAAGCGCAATCAAGAATCCCAGAATTAGTTAAACAATCAACATTAGATTATTACAAAGATAATCCTGATTGGGTTCAAAAAAAGGTTGAACAACATAAACCAGATAAGAAAAGAAGCTGGGCAGATCATTCTATGTATAATCCTGATTGGGATTATTCAAAAGGACCACAATGGGGTATGTCGATTGATCTAACTAGTTGTACTTCTTGTAATGCTTGTTCCATTGCATGTCAAAGTGAAAATAATATACCAGTTGTTGGTAAGCAGCAGGTTATGAATGGTAGAGAAATGCATTGGATTAGAATAGATAATTACTTTGCAGGAGATCCTGATAATCCTGAAGTTTCTACTCAATCTGTGGCATGTGTTCATTGCGAGCTTGCTCCTTGTGAATCTGTTTGTCCAGTAGCAGCTACAACACACTCCTCAGATGGTGTTAATCAAATGACATATAATAGATGTCTTGGAACTAGATACTGTGCAAATAATTGTCCTTACAAAGTAAGAAAATTTAACTTTTACAATTATACAAAAGATTTACCTGAAGTTGTTCAAATGGCAATGAATCCAGATGTTTCTATTAGATTTAGAGGTGTAATGGAGAAATGCACATATTGTTATCAAAGAATTAGCGCAGCAAGAATTACTGCAGAAAACGAAGGAAGAGAAATTAGAGATGGAGACTTCCAAGTTGCATGTCAACAATCATGTCCTGCTGATGCAATAAAGTTTGGAGATATAAATGATCCAAATAGTGAGGTAAGCAAAGCGAAAAGAAGAAATCGTGATTATGCACTGCTTGCACACTTGGGTACTGCTCCACGAACAACTTATTTAGCAAAAATTAGAAATCAGAACCCAATGCTTGTATCGAAATCTCAAAATGGGAGTTATTAGTAGATGTCAATCAAATCAAAAGCCTTGATTAGAGCAGAAAAACTGCTTCCTGGCAATCAGGATTTCACATCAATAACTAATGATATTGCAGGTGTTCCTGAACAAAAAAGGACACCAATCCAATGGTGGTTATTATTTGGATTGTCACTTTCTCTTTTATCTATATTTGTTGGAAGTGTTGGATTTCTCATTTGGGAAGGAACTGGAATATGGGGTATTAACAATCCTGTTTTCTGGGGTTGGGCCATTATTAACTTTGTTTGGTGGGTTGGTATNGGTCATGCNGGTACATTNATATCAGCNATTTTACATTTATTCCGTCANAATTGGAGAAATGCGATCAATAGGTTTGCAGAAACTATGACTTTATTTGCTGTTATNTGTGCATTAGTTTTTCCTGGAATTCATGTTGGTAGAATNTGGGTTGCTTATTGGTTCTTACCACTTCCAAATCAAATGGGGATGTGGCCAAATATGCGTAGTCCNTTNATTTGGGACTTCTTTGCTGTTTTTACTTATTTTACTGTTTCATTACTTTTTTGGTATACTGGCTTGATACCAGATTTAGCAACATTAAGAGATAGAGCAAAAGGGTTAAAAAAGAAAGTTTATGGTTTTTTTGCCCTCGGTTGGAGAGGTGGTAATCGTCAATGGCAGCACTATGAACTTGCCTATCTAGTTCTTGCAGGTATTTCAACTCCACTTGTTTTATCTGTTCACAGTGTTGTTAGTTCTGATTTTGCTACTAGTGTTATTCCAGGTTGGCATACAACAATTTTTCCACCTTATTTTGTTGCTGGAGCAATTTATTCTGGCTTTGGGATGGTTATGACCCTTTCCATTATTGCAAGAAAAGTTTACAACTTAGGGCATATTATAACTGTAGAGCACTTAGATAAGATGGCTCAAATTATGTTATTAACTGGCTGCATGGTTGGATATGCATACTCCATGGAGTTTTTTGTTGCATGGTATAGTGGAAATCCATACGAATCATTTGCATTTGTTAATAGAGCTTTGGGACCTTACTGGTGGGGTTATTGGGCAATGATATTTTGTAATGTGGTAGTACCTCAATTCTTTTGGTTTGAAAAATATAGAAGACATATACCTTTCCTTTTTATAACATCTATTCTCGTAAATATTGGAATGTGGTTTGAAAGATTCGTTATTGTTGTTATTACTCTTCACAGAGATTTTATGCCTGGAGCGTGGGCAATGTATAATCCAACAATGTGGGATGTTGCTATTTACTTAGGAACATTCGGATTATTTTTTACTGGATTTTTATTATTCTTAAGATTTTTACCAATGGTTTCAATTGCAGAAGCAAAATTAGTTTTACCTGAATCTGATCCACATCATGGAGATAGTCATGAGTAAGTATGGTGTTATAGCAAAATTTGATAATCCTCAGTCTTTGGTCCATGCTGCAGAACAAGTAAGAAATGAAGGATTTACTAAATTTGATTGTCACTCACCATTTCCAATCCATGGAATGGATGAAGCCATGGGGTTAAAACGCTCAAAACTTGGTTATGTAATTGGAGTAATGGGTTTAACTGGAGCATTATTTGGATTTGGTTTACAAACTTGGATCCACTCTATTGAATATCCAATGAACATTAGTGGAAAGCCATATTTTGCATATCCTGCATACGCTATTATAACATTTGAGTTAATGGTTTTATTTAGTGCATTTGGCGCAGTGTTTGGAATGATGTTTTTTAATCGTATTCCAAGATTTCATCATCCTGTTTTTTATTCTGAAAAGTTTTCTGATGTCAGTAGTGATGCATTTTATGTAAGTATTGAAGTTGATGATCCAAAGTACAATGAAAATAATGTAATCGATTTTTTAAAAAATATCGGTGGAACCGAAATTGAGGTATTGACTGATGAGAGTTAATATTATCTTAATTTGTTTACTTTTTTTGACTGGATGTTTTAGAGGTTCAAAGTTTGAAAGTACTCCAATTCATTTAAATCCAAATATGGATAATCAACAAAAATATCGTTCTTTAGAAGAAAGTAATTTTTTCTCCGATGGATCAACTATGAGAAAACCTGTTGAAGGAACCATAGCGAGAGGAATGATTGCTGAAAATCATTCATTCATTAGCGGTAAAAATGATGATGGCTCTTATATAATGTCAAATCCAATAGAATTATCAATTGATGTTTTAAATAGAGGGCAGGAAAGGTATAATATTTATTGTAGTGTTTGTCACTCTCAGGTAGGAAATGGAAAGGGCATTGTTACGCAATACGAGTACCCAGTAATTCCAGCAAATTTACATGATCAGCGAATTAGAGATCAAGCTGATGGAGAAATGTACAACACGATTGTTTATGGTTTGAGGAGCATGCCAGCCTACGGCTATCAGATAAATACTGAAGACGTTTGGTCTATTGTTCATTATGTTAGGGCACTTCAACGAAGTCAAAATGCTTCTTTTGAAGACCTACCGGAAGAAGAACAGAACAAAGTAAGTGATAACTAATGATGAATCTAGATCCAAAGACTTATTCTTATGTTTCAAAAAAATCAAATAATTTGATTTTAATAGCGGTTGGTTATATTGCTTTACTTCTAACTTGGTTTTTTGGATCATCAGATAAAGTATTCTATTTCTCTTACCTGACTTCTTATTTTTATTGGCTGAGTATCATTCTTGGTGGAATGTTTTTTGTTATGGTACATTATGCATTTTCTGCCACTTGGAGCGTTTCTATTAGAAGAATAATGGAAAATACAATTATGTTAATACCATTATTTACTCTACCATTTCTTCCAATTATTTTTGGTATGGAAAAATTATTTAAATGGCTTCCAAATCACTATTATTGGAAAACACACGATTTTGAGGCTGATTATTTAATTCAACATAAATTGGCATACTTAAACGAAGACTCATTTATTTTTAGAGCATTCTTATATTTTGCTTTATGGAATATAATAGCACTATTTATATACTTTAATTCAATGAAACATGATAAAAGTGGAGACATAAAAATTTTAGAGAGATTAAGATATTTTTGTATGAGTCCTATGGGTGTTTTTTTCTTTATAAGCTTAACATTTGCAGGGTTGGATTGGCAAATGAGTCTTGATCCACATTGGTATTCTACAATGTATGGTGTTTACACATTTGCAGGAGCTTTTTTAGCATTTTTAGCTTTTTTAACATTTACAATAATTAGACTTCAAGATCAGGGATATTTGAGAGGTATAGTGTCTATTGAGCATTTTCATGACTTAGGAAAGTACTTATTTGCTTTTACAGTATTTTACTGTTACATAGCTGGAGCGCAATTTTACTTCATATGGTATAGTAACATTCCTGAAGAAACTATATGGTATCTGCATAGATGGGTTGGTTCTTGGAAAATTATAAGTGTTTTATTAATTGTTGGTAAATTTTTCATACCATTTTTCATCCTAATTTTTAGAGGCTCTAAAAGAAATATTAGATTGCTACAGATTATGACCATTTGGGTTCTATTTATGCACTATATTGACATTAATTTTATAATAATGCCTACCGTTCATAAGCAAGATTTTTACTTTGGTATTTATGATTTGATTACAATGCTAAGTTTTTCACTAATTTTCGTTGGTGGATTTAAGTATATAACTTCAAGGTCAAATCTTGTACCTTTAAATGACACAGAACTTATTCATTCAATTAATCATAGGAATCACTAATTATGGATCAAAATTCAGGTTACGAAAAAAAAGATATTCCAGTAAAACCAGTGCTAATTGGAGGAGTCCTATTTATCATTACAGTTTTGGGTACTATTTACCTATTGTACGAATATTACATTCGTGTATTAGATGACACGACATACGAATTTAAGTTGAGTAAGCGTTCGACAAATTTGGAGGAACTCAAAAAATTTGAGCAAGAGAATCTTAACAGTTACAAATCAAAAGATGGTGATGATGACGTTTACCAAATTCCCATCGAAAGATCTAAGGAAATTCTTCTGAATGAAAAGAAATAGTATTTGTATTTCTATTTTACTTTTACTTATAAGTTTTGCGCATGCCCAAACCCTAAAAAAAGAATTTCCAAGTGAACAGCAAATAGACGTTGTTGAAAATCTTGGTGACTTCATACCACTTGACACAAAGTTCATTGATGAGAGTGGTAATGAAGTGAAACTATCAACTTTTTTTAATAAAGAAATTCCTACAGTATTAACATTGAATTATTTTGAATGTCCGATGTTATGTACTTTAGTACTTAATGGTCTTGCAGAATCTTTAAAAAATTTAACTTTGAATGCTGGAGATGAATTCCAAGTAATAACTATAGACATTAACCCAAACGAAAAAACTCTCTTTGCAAATCAAAAAAAGAAAAATTATATCAAAGGATTTGGATTAGAAAATATTAAAGATGATTGGCACTTTCTAACTGGTACTGAAGAAAATATAAAAAAAGTTGCAGATAGCATTGGTTATATATATTATTACGATGCGCAGAGAGATGAATATATGCATCCAGCTGCCATAACATTACTAAGTTCTGAAGGAAAAATTTCCCGATATCTATATGGAATTGAATATCCAGTTAAGGATTTAAAATTGGGAATTTTAGAAGCATCAGAGGGGAAAATAGGTAGTACTTTAGATAAAATTATTTTGTATTGTTATCATTATGATCCATACAAAAATACTTATACAATTTTTGCTACCAATATTATGCG
>PBPT01000040.1 GCA_002724735.1 Fidelibacterota bacterium
ATGTTCTAATATAAAATTTCTTATTTGATGGCATTAAGGGATTTTGCAAACAAAATTGCGTCTTGCGTATTTGGAGCGTTTATAGACTTACTCCGATAATAGTTTTTTCTTTCATTGTAGGCTTTATAGCCTAATTTTTCATAAAGTTTAATAGCAAAATTATTAATAGCACTCGCTTCCAGAAAGATTTTAAATGATTTTCCAGTACTTTTGAGTTGTTTTTCAAGCTCTTCTAAAATCATTCTTCCCAACCCTTGGTTTCTAAATTCAGGCAAAACAGCAATATGTAAAATTTCAAATTCACTGACCTTTTGATCTTGATATAAAAAATGTCCTATCAAAGCACCTTTGACGTTAGTTTGATCTAGAAGATAAATATTAAAACTTGTTTCTTTATTGAGGTGAAGCTCAATATCTTTTTCACTCCAATTAATCTCTAGTTGGTCTTTATGATTGATAATCCAATTTTTAGAATCAGATAGAGTATGTGTAAAGTTCAAGCCACAATATTATCATAAAAAACCTTGGAACACTCATACCAGTTAAATTTTTTTGTATATTCTTGACATTTTTTTCGATCGATAGTCAAACAATTCAAAACATTATCTTTTAAGTTATCACCAATAAAACCGTTGACCCCATTAACAATAATATCTTTAGGACCTGTTACATCATAAGCAGCGACTGGTGTGCCGGTTGCATTTGCCTCAGTTACCACATTTCCAAAGGTATCAGTCTTGCTAGGGAAAACCATTACATCTGAACTAGCATAGTAATTCACTAAATTCTGGCCAAACTGGTAACCAACAAATTTTATATCTGTATATTTTTTTTTTAGTTTATTTAACTGTGGTCCATCGCCAACGACAACTTTAGTACCTTCTAAATCTAAATCTAAAAAAGCTTGAATATTTTTTTCAGTAGCCACTCGACCGATATAAGAAAATATTGGTCCTGGGCCTAAGTCTAATTTTTGATAGTTGCCAAATTTTTGATGATCGACACCTCTTGACCAAACAACGGTATTTTTAAAATTCATATTTATTAATTCAGCCTGCATGGATGGGGTAGGAACAAGAACTTTTTTCGCTTTATTGTGAAAATGCTTTATGAAGAAATAAAAGAAACTTGCAGGTATTTTTATACGTTGTTGAATATACTCAGGGAAACGAGTATGAAATGAAGTTGTAAAAATAATTTTTTCTGAAAGACATATTTTTCTGGCCAAAAAACCTAGGGGCCCCTCTGTAGCAATGTGAATATGATCAGGATTGATCTGATCCATCATATTTTTCAATGTTTTTTTGCGAGTAATCACAACTTTAATCTCATTATACGAAGGAAGGCCAAAGCGAACTTTAAATAACTCAGGGTGTATTACTTCTACCTGCATACCCATTTTTTCCAATTCCGGTATGGTATTCAGATAAGAACGGACGACGCCGTTTACCTGAGGTTTCCATGCATCTGTTACTAATAATAATTTCAAGCTGCAGATACCTTATTAAGAGTTTGTTTTTCTAAAGACTGGATTTTTTTTTCATTCCAAAAGACTAACTCCAAGTTGCCTTTAAAGTCCTCAACCATTGCACTACAGCTATCTACCCAATCTCCTAGATTATGATATGTCTTATCACCAATTTTTTTTATTTGGGGATGGTGAATATGACCACAAACAATTCCATCACAATTATTTTTTTTTACTCTCTCAAGACATGCATTTTCAAAATTTTCAATATATCGTTGAGCATCTTTTACTCGTGTTTTTAAATATCCTGATAAAGACCAATACGAAAGACCAAGTTTTCTTCGACAGAAATTTAAAATATTATTAAACCAAACAGAGTAGTCATAAAGGACGGCACCTATCTTTGCTAACCATTTTGAATTTAGAACTATTCCATCAAATTCATGCCCATGCATTAAGAGAAGTCTTTTATTGTTCGCTGTTGTATGAATTCTATTTTTTCGAACTTTAATGTTTGCAAATGAAAAACCACAATAATCTGAAAAAACTTCATCATGGTTTCCAGGTATATAATAGACTTTGGTACCTGAGCGTGCTTTTCGTAAAACTTTTTGTATGAAAGTATTAAAATCAGGATTCCAAAACCAATTTTTTTTTAGACGCCATCCGTCTATAATATCTCCAAGTAAATAAAGATGATCACAATCATTATATTTTAAAAAGTGTAAGAGCTCCTTTACTTTTGAAGCACGTATGCCAATATGAATGTCTGAAATAAATATGGATCGATGTTTTTTGATTTGCATAGAATCTAAAAATAGATATATCTACGATTGATAGTATTGAGGATTGTTAAAGTTTTATTAAATGGGCTCTTCACAAAAGCTTTATATTAGAAAAAATTCTAAAATTCATGCATCTGGTCTTTTTGCAAAAGCTGATATCTGTGCTGGCACTAGAATCATTGAATATCGCGGGTTAAAGATAACTAAAGCTCAATCCGACAAGATTGCTGATGTTCACATAGAGGCAAACAAAAGGGCTAAAACAGTCGGGTCTGTTTACATTTTTACACTGAATCAAAAATACGACATCAATGGAAAAGTAACATGGAATTTAGCAAAATATATTAATCATTCCTGCAACCCTAATTGTGAAACTGATATCATCAAAGGAAAAATATGGATTAGCGCAATTAAAGATATTAAGAAAGGCGAGGAGCTGTCCTACGACTATGGATATGACATGTTTTGTTTCGAGGATCACCCGTGTCGATGTGGGTCTCAAAACTGTATTGGATATATTGTTCGAAGCAATCTTAGATGGAGAGTTAAAAAAAGGTTAATTGAAAATAAAAAGTCAAGATTTAACAAAAACTTCACATAAGTAGTTAAACTTCAGATATGGATTTTAAAAATAAAAATATAGTAGATGCTTTTTGGTGTTCAATTGAAGGCCTAAAAATTCTCCTTCAAGAAAAAGCAGCAAGAAGAGAGCTATTATTGTTTCCCTTGTCTGCTCTATACATCGTAATTTTTCAACCGGCTCTTTTGTTCATACTTTGGCTGATAATTTTACCTTTGCTCATACTTAGTATTGAGGCTCTAAACACTGCAATAGAATATACCTGTGATAAAATTACTATGGATAAGTCAAACAAAATAAAGAAAGCTAAAGATTTGGGCTCTGCTGCAATTTTTTTATCTCTAACAGCCTATGGAATAGTTTTATTCTTAGGTTTATTTAATTAATTTGGGAAGATTGACATGATTTTTCTACAAGTAGAGGAGGTCTATGTTTCAGTCACAGGGGAAATGCCAATCTTCCACCTAATAAAATAATCATTTATATTAAATTAAAGTTAAATTTAGATTAAATTTCCAATTTCTTTTATTTGATCGATATTTAATAAGTTGTTTTGCTTATAATTTTGAACTAGTGCAAGACATCTTTTTTTAAGAACATTGAATACTTTTAAAAATTCTATCTCAGCTTCCTCTTCAGTGCCTTTAAATTTTGCAGGATCAGCTACACCCCAATGTGCCTTTAATGTATTTTTGAGATACAGGGGGCAAGTTTCTCCAGCTGCATTATCACACACAGTAATAACCAAATCAAAATTAATATCTGAAAAATCATTCCATGATTGACTTTTAAAATTGTCTAGGAAAATTTTATTTTTTTCTAATGTTTTGATACTTAATGGATGCACATATCCTGCAGGGTGGCTTCCTGCACTATAAGCATTAAAAAAGTCTTTACCATAATGGTTTAAAAGCCCCTCTGTTATAATTGATCGACAAGAGTTACCTGTACAAAGTACAAGAATTTTAATCATTTTAATTTTCTGAATCGATAGAGTAGCCAGCGGATCTAACTGTTCGAATGAAATCTTTTTCTCCTGTCAAATTCAGCTCTTTTCTGAGTCTTCTTATGTGAACATCAACTGTTCTAGGTTCAACGTAAGCGTCATTTAACCAAACATTATCCAATAGTTGCTGCCTAGAATAGACTCTACCTTTATTTTCAATAAAAAATTTTAAAAGATTAAATTCAGTCGGTCCTAAATTTAATTTTCTCTCACCCCTTGTTACCCTTCTGTTGGTGAGATTAATGTTTATATCATGAAACTTGAGTGAGTCGTTCTCTTCTCTTGCTTTTGTTCTTTTAAGTAATGATTTAATTCTAGCAAGGATCTCACTTGGAAGAAAAGGTTTGGTTACATAATCCTCTACACCTAATTCAAAACCTCTAATTTTATCATCTTCTTGACCTTTAGCTGTTAACATTATAATTGGAATTTTTTTTAGATTATCTTTTCTTTTAATTCTCTTTAAAACTTCAATGCCCGATATATTTGGTAGCATCCAATCTAATAAAATTAAATCAGGCAGCCAATGTTCGATCTCTTGGATTGCAGATTCTCCGTCGTATGAAAATTTTATTTGGTAGTTTTGTTGTTCTAAATGAAATCCAATTAATTCTGAGATTGGTTTTTCATCCTCTACAACTAAAATCTTGTCTGTCATTCAAAATCAGATTTTTTTAAATCAATATAATGACCTGTAATGTTAAAAATGACCTCTTCAGCTATGTTAGTAGCATGATCACCTATTCTTTCTAAGGACTTTGCAATTAAAATTGGCTTAGTGCCTTCATCAACAACACTTGTTTCTTTATTGTGCATTCTTTCTATTAAATCAGATAATAAAGATTTGTACTGCCTGTCAATTTCTGCATCTTGATTCCATGAGATCCTTGCCTGTACCTCATCTTTTTTAAAAAAACTCTCAAGTGTTTGATTAACCATTTTTTGGACACCTTTACCTAAATTATGCATTTGGTCCGTTAAATCCTCGTCAAATGAAGAAGAAATTGAAATAGCTCTTTTTGCTAAATTTCTAGAGTGATCTCCCATTCTCTCAAGCTCTTTTGAAACTTTGAGGGCAGTGAAAACTAGTCTTAAATCACTGGCAACGGGTCTATGTAAAGTCATAATTTCGAAACTTAAATCCCTAACATCTCTTTCCACTTCATCAACTTGTTCATCAAGATTCTGTGTTGTCTGTGCATCAGATGAGTCTTTAGATTTAATAACATTTACTGCAATTTCAATTTGTTTCTCAACAATATTACTCATTTTAATTAAATTATCTGTAAGATGATTTAACTTTTGTTCAAAGTTTTTATCTGTGTGTGCTGTTTCCATTTTAACCAAACCTTCCAGTTATGTAGTCATTTGTTTGTTCTTTATCAGGTTTTGTAAATATCTTACCAGTTTCTCCATATTCGACAAGGTTACCTAAATGAAAAAACGCAGTTTTAGATGATACTCGTGATGCTTGAGACATAGAATGAGTTACTATAATAATTGTGTAATTTTCTTTCAATTCGTTAATTAAATCTTCTATTTTTGCGGTTGCTATTGGATCTAATGCAGAACAAGGTTCGTCCATCAAAATGATTTCCGGTCTTATAGCAATCGCTCTTGCAATGCACAATCTTTGCTGTTGTCCTCCTGATAAACCGGTAGCAATATCATCCATTCTATCTTTTACCTCTTCATAAAGACCCGCTCTGTGAAGTGAGTCTTTTACTATTTCATCTAATTCATTTTGAGAAGAAGCAATACCATGAATTTTTGGTCCGTAGGCAACATTATCATAAATAGTTTTTGGAAAAGGATTGGGTTTTTGAAAAACCATTCCAACTTTTTCGCGAAGAGTTTCTACCTGTATATCAGGGCTATATATATCAACATTGCCATTCAACAAAAACTTACCTTTAACATTACAAATATCTATTACATCATTCATACGGTTTAAACATCGCAAAAATGTCGACTTACCACAACCTGAGGGTCCTATAAGAGAAGTTACTTCATTTTTTGGAAAATTAAGAGCAACGTTATTGATTGCCATTTTTTTTCCATAGTGGACATATACCTCACTTGTTTGCAAAGCATAATTGCTGTTTTGATCTACCATTTCACCTCCAATTTTCTTCTTACCAACACTGCCACAGTATTCATTATAATCAAAAAAGATAAAAGTAGCATTATTCCTGCAGATGTTTTTTCGAGGAAACCTCTTTCAGCGCTCTCAGACCATAGATATATTTGTGAAGGAAGACCAGTGGCAGGGTCGAATGCCCCTCCCGGTATTTCCATCACAAAAGCAACCATACCTACCAATAATAAAGGGGCTGTCTCACCCAAAGCTTGTGCCATTCCAATAATTGTTCCAGTAAGAGTACCTGGCAAAGATAAAGGGATTACATGATGAAATACAGTTTGCATTTTAGTAGCCCCCACAGCAAGTGCTCCCTCTCTAATTGAAGGGGGGACGCCTCTGAGCGATGCCCTAGATGCTATAATAATTGTTGGTAAAGTCATAAAACCTAAAACTAATCCTCCAACTAAAGGGACTTGATATGGCATCCCAAAAACTCCAATTAGCATACCTAAGCCTAAAAGTCCGTAAACAATAGAGGGAACCGCCGCAAGGTTATTTATATTTACTTCAATAATGTCAGTTATTTTTCCTGGTTTAACAAATTCCTCTAAGTACACAGAAGCCAAAAGTCCGATTGGAAAAGCAAAACTAAAACAGATCAATAAAGCATAAAAAGACCCCATAAGTGCTCCAAGTATTCCGGCTGTTTCTGGATCTCTTGAGTCTCCATTTGTGAAAAACCAAAAATTGAATGTCTTAGACATTTTACCTTTGGAGTCTAAAGAGTCTAAGATAGAAAGTTGATAATCATTTATTTTTCGTTGTGCTTCGGGAACATTTCTTGGATAGTTTCCTTTGACAATTTGGTCAAGATCTGATGAGGCAGATATATCTAAATTGACAGTTTTTCCAATTACATTTGGATTGTTTGCAATATAATCTCTCAGCTGATAATCAAATTTTCTTGTGTACATTTCTCTGACTTTAATAAAATTTTCTTCATCTAATCCAGGATGGTTTTGGTTAATCACTTGATCAGCAAGATCAACATAAGATGCTTTCATTATTTCTTTTTTGGAGGAGTTACTAGAAACCTCTATAAAATTTGGGTCAAAATAAACATCAGCATTAATAGTTGTTCTAACAAAAGCACCACTGCCGGTAGAAAAAATTTTATACATTAAAATAAGCACGAAGAACAAAGAGAGAGTCATCGCAAACATTCCATAAAATTTGAAACGTTTCTCTGCTGCAAGTCTCTTTTCTAAACTACTCATATTTTTCTCTGTACTTTTTTACTATTGTTATAGCAGCAATATTAAGAATTAATGTCATTACAAATAAAGTTAGGCCTAAAGCAAAAGCAACTAAGGTTTTTGGATTATCAAACTCGACATCTCCTATCAAACTTGTAACAATCTGTGTTGTTATTGTAGTCGCTGGCTCCAAGGGATTAAAAGTAAGATTTGCTCTTAGGCTGGCGGCCATAACGACAATCATTGTCTCACCTATTGCCCTAGATATAGCTAATAAAAATGAGCCCATTATTCCAGCTAGAGCTGCTGGTAAAATTACTTTTTTAATAGTTTCTGATTTAGTTGCTCCAATTGCATAAGAACCCTCTCTTAAAGATTGAGGAACTGCTTTTATGACATCGTCACTAAGAGAGGAAACAAAAGGTATGATCATAACACCCATCGCTAAACCTGCAGCTAGAGCACTTTCAGCGGACACCGGTAATCCAACGCCTTCACCGACATCTTTTATGAAAGGTGCCAGTGATAAAGCAGCAAAAAATCCATAAACAACTGTGGGTATGCCAGCAAGAATTTCAATTATTGGTTTAGCTATATCTCTTACTTTTGATGACGCATACTCTGCTAAATAAATTGCTGTTAGCAGTCCTAAAGGAACAGCGACTAACATGGCAANAGATGCAATTAAAAGCGTTCCGGTAAGCAAAGGTACAAAACCAAAAGCCTCTTTTAAAGCCTCTTGATCGAAGCCTTCTGATGCATTGATAACAAAAGCTCTATTGGGATTCCATGCCGTATTAAAGAAAAAGTCCATAAAATTTACGTACCGAAAAAAATTAATGGCCTCGAAAACAAGAGAAAAGAAGATTCCAAAAGTAATGAATATTGCAATATAAGAACTGCCCTTGATAACATATGAAATTATTTTCTCAACAATTGGCTGTGCATTTAGTTTTCCTGATATTGATTTCGTAGCCAAAAATCCTAAAAGCACAGGTAGAATAATAAATAGAGTTAAATTCGACCATCCGTAGATCTTGTCAAAATTTGCTAAATTTTTTGCTGCAATTATCTCACTCTCACTNGCCATTTTTAAAATTGATTTATCGCCTACGGTCAAATCAATTTCTGATAAATTAACAATCATAGATAGGTTGCTAATCTTATTCATAATTAAACCGAATTTTCCAGAGCTCCATGTAGCTACATCTGGAAATAACACAGGGGACATTACAAACATCTCTTGAAAGTTTGATTTAAAAATAAGTAAAAAGAACCAAATAATTATTGCTGGAAAAAAAACTAAAAGGACAACGTAATATCCATAATAATCTGGAAGAGAGGAAAGATTTTCATTTTTTTTAAATTTTAGGCTTAATGCTCTTTTTTTACCATAGAAGTAAAAAGAGTAAGAAAGTATAAAAACAAAAACAAGTGATAAATAAAGCATACTGTCCTATTCCTCTATAAACTGATTTTGTCTTAGGGGCAAGAAATCTTGCCCCTAAAAATAAGATAATTAATTAATGCTTACTTACAAAGTCCGCTTGAAAAAGCGTAACCAGCATCTTTTAATGGATGTTTTTTTTCAGCACATGCTGCAATATCAAATCCCATTGCATCTAAGCTGTCAGTAACGTTTCTTACTCTATTGATAAGGTCTGGTACCATAGGTGCAGCACCAATTTTTGTTAGGTAACCGTTATCACCAATTGCTTCATCACTTACCATCATTTGTGCAAACTCCTGAATGCCAGGTACAACCCCGATGTGATCTGCTTTTAAGTATATGAAAAGAGGTCTTGCCATTGGATACTCATAAGTTGCAATAGATTCAGCAGATGGTACTACTCCCTCAACAGTAGATGGTTGTAATTTATCTCCGTTGTCTTTTAGATAAGAATAACCAAAGTAACCAAAACGTTCTGGATCCTCAACTAGTTTTTGAACAATAAGAGTGTCATTCTCACCCATCTCGATGATTTTTCCATCTTCTCTGTAATCAGTACATCCATCGTCACTGCCAGTAACTGCTTCTAATGTACATCCAGCTTCCATTACTTTACCATCAAATGCATCTCTTGTTCCTGAGGTTGGAGGAGCTACTAATACTTCAATTTTATATGCTGGAAGGCTTGGGTTAATTTCGTTCCAAGTTTGATATGGATTTTCGACCACTTCACCATCAACAACAACTTTTGCAGCCATAGCTGTAAAGATTTCTTCTCTTGTTAGAGAAAAAGGTTCTGCTTCGTTGGAGTGAGAAAAAGTAATACCGTCATTAGCCCACATCACTTCAATTACGTTTGTTACACCGGCTTCAAGACATAATTTAGCTTCTTTAGCTTTCATTGGTCGTGACGCTCCAGTAATATCTGGAAATTCAACTCCCACACCAGCACAAAATGCTTTCATTCCACCACCAGTTCCAATTGGGTTGTAAGTGGGGGTTTTAAAACCTGACTCGCCGAGTCTTTGTGCGTTTACTGTTCCATATGGGTATACTGTTGATGAGCCAACAATATTAATTTGATCTCTTGCAAAAGTTTCAGCAGAGAAAAGTACGCTTACTGCTAGAGCAAGAAAAGTTAACATAGATTTTTTCATAGTTAAGTTCCTTTATGTTGTTTAAATTGAGCTAAAAATATCCATTAGAAGTAAATCTTATGTTACAAATATGTTAAAGTTTTATTAAGCATGCTTTGGAATTGTGATTAAAAACTCTGAGCCTTTTCCAACTTCACTTTTTATGTCAATAAAACCCATGTTTTTATTCAAAATATGTTTCACAATTGAAAGGCCTAATCCAGTACCACCAACCTCTTTGGATCGAGCACTGTCCACTCTGTAAAATCTCTCGGTAAGCCTTGAGATGTGCTCTTCTGCAATGCCTATGCCATTATCCTTGAAGGAAATTTCGACATATTCAGTCATATTACTAGTATTCATTTTTTCACGAGCTTTAATTAAAATTTTAGCACCATCTTTTGAATATTTAACAGCGTTGTTAACGATATTGACAACCACTTGAATAAATTCTTCATGAGGACATCCAACTAAAAGAGATTGGTCTAAATTAATATCAACATTTATTTTTTTCTTTAAAATTTTTGACTCCAATGAGTTTATTCCAATTTTAACGGTATTTAATAAATTACAAAATTGGTCATTCTCATTAGTTTTTTTATTCTCGATGGAACTTAAACTTAATAGATCATCAATCAAAGAGTTCATTCGATTTGACTGATCTTGAATAATTGAAATAAATTTTTTT
>PBPT01000041.1 GCA_002724735.1 Fidelibacterota bacterium
AACTATTGTCCAAGTATTGCCACTACCAACAGTTACGACCACATTGTTGTTGATTGTTATAGGTCCAGCGGACATGGCATTACATGCTGCACCAAAAGTAGTTCCAATGGTATAACTTGTTGTTACTGTCTTACCATTTTCCCAGAAAATTTTATCGTTTCCCGCTCCGGTTGCTCCGGCATCTATATCAGTTAAGTTTGCTCCACTAATAGCTGGAAGTGCACCAGTTAATTTAGAAGCTGCTAATGTTGTTATTCTTGCATCAGGAACTGTCCCAGATGTTAAGTTGCTTGCACTTAAATTTGTAAGATCTACATCTGTCCAAGTTAACTGGTCAGTATTATCCTTGTACTGTAAAAACTTTCCAGCTACTGGACTATTACTTACTTTTAATTTAGATTCACTTACAGAATCAGATGTTAATTTAGCTTCTGTTACTGTGTTGTCATTTGGCGTACCTATCGCTGTAGCTGCACCAATTAAAGTTATAAATAAACTAGATCCACTTGGAGGAGCTGTACAGAATTTAATTCCGTTTGTTCCTTCTAAATAAAATCCTTCATTACTTGCGTTATATGTTCCAGCATTTGGTTTTTGTATAACACCATTAAGACTGACTAATAGTTGTCCAACGCTAGTAATAGAAGCAGCATTTGTACCATCTCTTAAATCATAAGAAACAATACTTCCGTTAAATGAAGGACTACCCGATGTAGCTCCATCAGGAACTACTGTTAATAATTTAAAGTCTCCAACTGAAGTAACAGCATCATATTGTGTGTTACCTAAGTCATAAACTTTCATTATATTGGAAGCTGTATCAAACCATAAATCACCATCCTGTAATGCAGAACCATCTGGATGAGATGAAGGTGCACTAGCACTTATTTGATATCTATCATTAAAGTCACTTACAAGATTTGAAGCACTTGTAATTCCAGCTCCGTCAACAGCTTCTCTATGAAAAGTATAGGTATGAAGTGTGGTTGTTGTTTCTACTAATATTCCTCTTCCAGCAATAATAGTCTGACCATTACCTAATCCATTTATAGTTACTGTATTTCCAGTACCAGCCCCGTTTGTAATTGTTGCAACTCCACTTGAGTTAGCAACTAAATTACTCGCTAAAGCTTTTATACTGACAATAGTTCCAGCACCATCATTAATGTCTGGGTTAGTTGCAGGGAAACTTGTCTCATTTGCTATTGGTGTAAAACCACCAACCTCTGTTACTAGCTCTACAATTCTTTCGTTTACAGCTTGAGCTGAAGGTAGTTGTACATCAGTTGCACTTCCAGTAATTTGTGTAACTATGCTTTTACCGTCTAGCAAGTTTAATTCTGTTGTAGATGCAGTAATACCATCTAGTGTTTGAACTTCAGCAGAGCTTAAGTCAGCTAAAGAACTTGCAGTTCCGCTACCCATTGTAGCTAGTTCTGTTAGTTCAGAATCTAATGGTTGTTTACCATCAAGCTGTGCCTGGATTCCACTAGTAACACCATCAACATGATTAATTTCTGCTGTTGTAGCAGTTACTCCATCAAGAATATTTATTTCATCTTTAGTAGCTGTAACTCCGTCTAAGATATTTATTTCATCTTTAGTAGCTGTAACTCCGTCTAAAGTATTTAATTCTGCGGTAGTTACAGTTGCACCATCTAATATTGCTAATTCTGTAGGTGTTACGTTATTAACTGTTCCAGTTGTAACTATATTCTGAGAACCAAAATCAGGTGAAATTTTAGTACCATCAATAGCTGCTGAAGCATTAATATCTACATTGGTTATAGTTCCATCTGCAATTTTGGCAGAAGTTATACTTCCGTCTTCAATATCAGCATCTGACAAAGGTTGATCTTGAAGTTCATGTATTGCATATAAGGCTTGCTCAGTATTAGCGTTTAAATCAACAGCTCTAATAGATGAACCAGATGCATATACAGCTTTAGGATCATCATCACCTGTAGACTTTCCAACTTGTGTTTGTCTAAAAACTCTTACAGTTACGCCTGTTTTAGGAGCACCAGTAGCTTCTTGTACAACTGCATTAATATTGGTGTTATTAAAAGTTATTTTGGTGGGATTACTTGCAGTATCAACTGCATATTTAGTTGTCGCTTGCACTACGTTATTTAGTGCAACTTTTACATCTTCAGTTTGTAAGACAGGGAAGGTGAACGTAAATTCCAACTTGGAACCATTAGCTGCACCTCCACCATTGTCGGTGTATGTAATTGCCATTTTCTCCTAAGAGTTATGTTTTAGGCGGATTATTTGTTTTTGTTGTTTAAAAGAACGTCTATCTGTTCTTGTTTATAATTTCTAGTTTTTTTGTTTGATGAAATATTATCAATCTTTCTGTCTTTACTTTCTCTAAGTAGCTGTAGTACTTCAGGCTCATTCTTAATCTTTGACCATGCCTTTTTCTTAGCTCTATCAAATAAAGCTTTAATAATATCGTTGTGATAATAAGCTTTCATTGGATCTCTTTCTCTATTCCCGTTCCATGTATCAGCTTCCATCTGTTTAACAGAAGCAATAATTTGTGGATCTTTAGCTAATAAATCTAATTCATATTGAAGGTTTTGATCTCCAATTGCTTTTTGAAACATTGATCTTATATGAGGATGATCTTTAAAGCTGACGTTTACACCACCAAATGTATATGAGAATGTAGTTGTTCTTAAGTCATAACCACTATCAAACAATAACTTCCGTCCTGGACTGTAATCTAAGCTAATATTGAATGGACTAACAGCATTAAACATACGAGTTGGGAAATCCCAATCTCTTATTGGTCTACCAGTAAGCATGTCATATTTAGTAGGTACTGCACCTTCTCCAGCTAAACCTTCCATAAACAAGTTTCTGTTTCTAATAGAATCACCTATACCAGAATTAAGTTCTTTCATATAAGGATTAATTACTTTACCAAGCTCGTTTCTTAAAGAAGATAAAGGCAAAGAGTTGTTGGCAAGACTTGCAATGATTCTTTCCATCTGACCTTCACGTCCAGCAAATAAATCAACAAATTGCTGAATACTAGCTAGATAAGATTTTTGAGATAAACCCTGCATAACTACAACAGCTAATTTTCTATATTGCTTCTCAGTCCATTCAGGACCCATTTGATTCATGTGGTCACCAATATCACCAATCGTTGAAAGTATTAAGTTAAATGGTTCAAATGCATCGTAACTTACCCATGCATCTCCAATTTTTATACTTCTAGGTTTCCAACCACTATCTATCCATAACTGACGTTGTTGTCTATTAGATGGACCATTACCTGTTAAACCACCATTTATATAGTGCATATTTGCCATGAGTATTAAACCAGAACCCATAGCCATTCTTCCTCTCATAAGAGCTTTGGCATTAGCTAATTCAGTAGCATTAGTAATTCCGTAGCGTCTTACGTTATCTAAGTTTTTACTTGTAGCTGTAAATATATCTCTACTTTCTTCAACAAGCATGTTGAAAATAGGTGTATGTTTAGCAGTTAATTCAAGTCCGTTTATACCTGTTCTTGCAAACAATAGAAATGGTTTAGTCCAAGGATTAGCACTAAATGCTTTATCTAGTTTGTTAGCAAATCCATGAAGATCACTTGTTAAAGTTGCTTCTTTTTTACTGTATAAAGCTGCATCATCAGTAATATTTCCATCAGCATCCATTATCTGACTAAAGAAATCATCTTGAGATTTTTTAAGCATTTCAGGTGAAATTTCTGTGATCTGTCCTGTGTTGTACAAATCCATTGCTTCACGCATAGCTTTCTCTTTTGCTTTAGCTCTAGCTAATATCAGTCCAAATGCGTCATCAGTCGCACCCATTATTTTGGTTGAGTAAGTTAAAAATTTATTATCATTAGTCCATCTAATAGCATTAGCTACGTTAAAAGCAAATCGTTCTCCAGCTGTAGCTTCTCCAGCATCAATTTTTTTCTCAATCCAATCGGTGTACATTTTCCATTGCTCATCACCTTTAGTAACTTCTTGGAATCTAGTTTTAATAGTTGATAAATCACCTGACCAGTAACTATCTAAATTCTTTCTAAATAATGTCCAAGCTTCTGGTATAGCTTCACGCATAGCATTCATTGATGCTAAAGAAGCACGCATAGTAGCACCATCGCCACGCATTGCAGCACCTAAAGCCATAGATAAAGGTCTTAAAAATGTTGCAGTACCTGTACCTAAGATTGCTCGCATAGGAGTTTTAGGTCCACTAAGTACGCTATTGGTCATAACTCGACCCATACCTTTAACGATTAAACCTGATTCTTTTTTTAGATTTCCTTTTGCATCTTTAAACTTACCACCAAGAAACTTTTTCATTATGTAGTTATCAAAGTCAGTAAGGTTATGTATGTCACCACTCATGGAAACTGCTTCCATATAAGCTTTAAACAAATCATCATCTCCATCTCCAGCCATTTGCATAGCTAGTTGATGGGCTTTAATTGATTGTTCAGCTTCAGCTTGTACTGTCTGTCTTACTTGTTGTTTAAGTTGTGCTGGAGTTAAATCTGAATTATTTAATGCTCTAAATGCAGCAGATTGAGTTTGTTTAGCCATTTTGACATGGATAACGCCGGCAATAACTTTGTCGTACATTGCAGCAGCTGGTGAGTCTATATCTCTTAAATCAGCTATGTCATATAACTCTCTGTTTGTAATACCAGAATCTCTTATTTCTCTTAATAATGAACCTATTACTAATTCAGAAGCTTTGACTTGATCGTAACTAATAATTGGCATATCCAAAAGTTTTGAGTTGAAATCTAAAGGAGCCCAAAATTCTTCTGGAGTTAGTTCACTTAGATTTCTACCTTCAAATATGTCTTGAGCTAATTTAATAGAACTACCCCAACCTTCTGATTGAAATAACTTTTTGTTTTCTGAAGTAGCTTTTGCCACAGCTTCTTGTACTCTTGCATCACTCATATATTGAGACATGACTTTTTTCAAGTCTTTTGTCGCCATGTTTGCATTAACCTGAATACGTTTCAATCCGGCTGGTGTATATACAGAACCAGCAGATCCCATTTCAGCACCGTATTCATTATTAATACGTTTGAGTGATTGATCTACGTCCCATGGATCATCAATTGATGTAGTAGCACCCTGCCATTTGTTAGACATGGTTCTATTTTTATATGCACCATAATCTTCACCTTTGGCTTGATCCATAGCCATTTCGACATTTTGTTTATTGATACTGTCGTTTCTTTTTGCTGCTTTCTGTACAGCATCTTCAACACCATCAACTTCAATAACTTTGCCTTTTTTTCCAGGTTTTATTCTTTTAATTCCTTTTCCAAGTACGATACTTGCAGCGTCAAAAAACGCACCAATACCCATACCTTCAACAACATTCTTCAATGTTTTCATAGCAGGGTGGTCTGTATCTTTAGTAGATAGTGGTGTATCTATCCAACCAAATCTGTCTCGTACCATGCCTAAAGCATTGCTTTCCTGACTGTACTTAGACATAAGGTCTGACGTAGCACCAATGGCAGCACCTCTAACTAAGGTTCCACCAACTACTCCAGTACCAGCTAAAAGTCCGCCTAATCCAGCAGCTTTTAATGCAAGGACACTAGCTGGAACCATTGATCCAAAATGAACTAAGCCACGTATGGCTCCTCCCCACCAAGTTTTAGTTTCAATAGGGTTTTCATCATCTACAAACCAATCATCCCATTCAGCTTTATATCCTTCATCAGTTTTTTGTTCCTCTACCATTTCGCCACTGAACATATCAATAGCTCTTTCTGGGATAGTAACAAGAGAGGAGCCGGTATCTTGTAAACCACCAGTTATGGCAGATCCAAGTTCTTTACCTATAGCTTTAAGTCCCCAGCCCTTCTTATTGCGTGGATCTTCAACCTCAGCCATGGCTTGAGCTGCTTCCGCGTCTTGTGTTTCTTGTGTTTCTTCAAGTATGGTTTCGATTTCTTCTCTTCGATCCATTACTTGATCCATTACTTCAGCTTCTTCTTCGAGTGCTTCAGTATTGAGTTGTGAAGGATCGTAATCCTCATACAATTTTTCCATTTTTTATCAATAGAGTTTTTTTACTTCTCCATCTACATCTATGAGTTCTGTAACTTCGCCTTCGTATTGAGCAGCTCGTGTTTTGTTTCCACTTCTTACCCAATTCTGTCCATCCCAGACAGCGTAACCAATAGCATTTGGTAGTTTGTACCAAGCTCCTAAAGGTATCTCTCCTTTGTAGACTCCATCGTATGGTTTGACATAGTTATCAATATCTCTATAGTTTTCGACATTTCCTAAATAAGGTTGTTTGTATCTACCTTTATTACCTTTTCTCAACCATTCTTCTCCATCCCAGACAACATAACCTATACCTTTAATATCTT
The DNA here is from genome assembly GCA_002724735.1 of Fidelibacterota bacterium. Classification (GTDB taxonomy): domain Bacteria; phylum Fidelibacterota; class Marinisomatia; order Marinisomatales; family TCS55; genus TMED108. The sequence continues at coordinate 6,389 of PBPT01000041.1, forward strand.
TCCAATCTCCAATACGAGGTTTTAATTCTTCATTTATAGGTTTTGTTTTATTGTCTTTATCTATATCCATTTGTATAACTTCATCAATTAAATATTCAATATCGTTATACGAGATGTCGCCATCTTCTTTAAGTAATTCAAGTTTTGCTCTTGCTACTTTATATTGATCTGGGTGTCTTAAAAGAGTTTGTTTTACATGTTTAGGAAGTTCATCTATTTCTTTATCTATCTCAGACTTAATATTTTCTACATCGTTACCAGCTGCCTTAGCTTGTAAATAAGCAAGACCTGATGGAGATATAGGATTATCAGGATTACCTTTATTTATAGACCTAGCAAGATCTTCATACATTTTTGAAACAGTTTTACCTTTAGATGTTATGTATGTTTTTAAAGCTTCTTCAGTTCCTGGAATTACACTGTCTTTAATTATGTTTGAATCAATTTCAACAGCTGCTAAAGCTATCTTTTTATTTTTAAAAAAAGTTTGATCTGTTGTTGCATTTTCTGGTTTGTCCCAATCCCATACATTAAAATCTCCCTTTTCAATACGAGGTTTTAATTCCTTCATAACAGCATCATGTGCGTCACTTGAAGTTTCGTGATTAGGTCGCTCTAGTTCAAATAAGCGATTGTATTCTTCAGTTGCCTGTGTATTAGCAGCCCTCCAAGCAGTACCTTTTGGGTTTTCGACTTTGTCAAAAAATGCTGTTTCAATTACACCTTTAACAGCCTGATCTCTTCTTTCTTCTTCTGCTTTAATTAAATCTTGATTAGCAACGTCTTTAGCTACTTTTGTCCACTTAGCCCATTTAGTTGAGTCAGTAATTTTGTTGACATCAGTCTGATATATAGGTTGTTTATTCTTTATTTTTGCCTCAAGAATTTTAATAACATCATCATCAATTTTATCTTCAGTAGACATATTTGTTAGATAATCTGTTAAATATCCATCTGGTTTACCCCAACGTGGGTCCCAATTAATTATAAATTCCTTTATTTCTTCTTCAGAAAATCTTTTACCCTCGTCTAATAATTTCTTTTCTTTAGCCTGTATATCCATTATGTAGTTATCACCCTGCATCTCAAACTCATTTTGCACTGCATCCATAGCATCTTTTTGTGCTTGGGTTATATCAATAGCAAGTTGTGCCCATCTTTTTCTCCATCTACCAGCTTTATAAGTTTCACCATTAATAGTTACTTCTTGTTCTTGTAAAGCTTCTAATTCCTCTACAGTTATATCTCCAGTAAGAGCTAAGTCTTTTAATATTTTAAAAGTTTCATCTAGTGCTTCTTTTCTGTTGTAACCACTTCCATCTGGTTTAACAGTTCTTTTTATTTCACTAAGTAGTAATGCAAAGTCTTTATTAACTATAAATTGGTCTATAGCATCAGTTCTAATTCTTATACCATCATCAATATCTTTTTCTGTTTCATATTCTTTTGTAAGTGTTTTATGAGCTGATTGAACTTTGTCATAAAATCCTACATCTTTATCATTTAACAGAGATCTATTGACATCAAGAAGTTCATTGTCAATGATATATTTTCTTCTTAATGCTTTAAGAGCAATTTGTTTTTGTTGTAGTGTTTCAGCTGTAGATGGTGTAAATGTAACACCATTATGTTCTAATTCTAAATCCTCATTATTATTCATCTCCCCTTTGAGCCAATCTTCATAATTATCAGCAGCTATCTTAGATTTTTGCTGAACATAAGAATATAGTGCCCAACCTGATAAGTTACTTACATCGTTTGAATCTTGATAAGATCCTCCCTGTTCTACAACTTCATTAGCTGTTTCGTTTAATAATTTTTTATTATCTAAAACAGTTTTTTTATTATCATAATATTCTTGTTCATCTTGAGGATCAATTGTAGTTGTACCTATAGCTTCTTGCGATTCAAAATCTTCTTCTATCGCTAATAGCTTTCCTCTTTCTTTATCATCTTCAATTTGTTGATCTACTCTACTTTTAATGTAACCATCTAAAGAAGTAGAAAATTGTTTAATAGCTTGTAATTTTTCATAGCTCGCTTTTTCACGATCTCGTTGAGCTATGCTGTCGTATTGTATTTGACGACTGACATTTCGTTCTTCACCAGCTGTCAAATTATTTAATACTTCTCTATAACGTGACATAATTTATAAAAATGTAAGGCTTAAATCATTACCTAAAGCATTAGAAGCTTTAGTTGCTCTTTGTGCATCAAAGAAATTATCCATATCTTGTTGTAAGAACGTATCTGCTGGAGATGCTCCAAAGGATGGAAGTTCCAGTGTTTGCCAAGATGTACTAGGAGTTTGTTGTGGATTAAAATCCCATGATGGTTGTGTTTCAAATGCGTCAGAGTAGTCTTCAGATGAACCACCACCTATTTTCAGGCTGTCGTTATATGCACTTGGAGCTTTGTTATCTTGCCATTGTTGATATCTGTTAAGTCCAGACGATGCAATTTTTACGGCTGTATTAAAGAAACTTGGCATTGATTTTTTCGCCTGTAATAATGGTGGAGCTTCAGGGCTAGGTCTACCAGTTATGTACTCAACGTATTTACCTTGAGCAAAGGCAGCTACATTTTTCCCAGCTTTATCTCTGAATAAAATTTCTGATTTTCTATCAAATGCAGCTTTAGCTCCAATAGCTGCCATTTCTGCGCCTGCCTCAGCAATGCCTTTTCTTCCAGATCTTCTACCGACCTGTTCTCTAGTTCCTTTTGATGCTAGTACTTTTGCTAATATTCTTTGCTGTGATATAGCAGCTTCTCCAGCTGATCTCTTAGCATTTAGTTGAGCTTCAGCAATAGCATCTCGTGATTCACGCCATTTGTTATCAACTTCGATATCCGCATCCATCTTGTCATTTTTCCATGCAAGTTCTGCGTTACGTTGTTTAGTTTTGTAGGCGTTTATTTTTAATTGGTTCTGTCTTTGTATTTCTTGGTTAGCGTATCTGGTATTTCTTCTATCCTCGAAATAACCTCCGAGATGTCCCAGCGTATCTAATCCAAATCCAAGTCCAGCACCCATTCCTGGGGACATTCCTCCGCCCCCTCCTATTCCAGCACACATGGTATTTTACAAAATTCGATAAATGGTAATAAATTTGGACCATGTAAAACTTCGCGAAGAAATTTAAAGCCCAAAAATTTTAATAATCTTAAGTGAGTTGTATTGCGTTTATCACAAATATTCCATAATAATGGTTCAGTACGTTTATCAACCCATCGTTTGGCATTTCTAGAAAATGCATAGGGATAATCGTGAATAACATTTGTACATATCATCCAGATACGTCCGTCTGGATATACGCCAGCCAATCCAGCAGTCTTGCCGTTTGGCATATTGAAATAAACATTGTCGCCAGAATCTAAGAAAAGAGGAACATGGACAACCGGAGTTAATCCATGACCCTCAACTAATTCTCTATAATCATCTGAACGTAAATTGTGTGCCACTTCTAACGCCACTTCTTTAGTGGCTGGGTGTATAGTTACTTTAGACACGTCTATAATATTTAGGGTTATAATCTCCTTCCCAGTTCATTGAGTTAAGAATGAGTGGTAAAGGATCACTTGATAATATTTTTAGTCCTATATTTGTATTTCTTTCATATAAAGGAATTGTTTGAATATAATCTTCAACTACTGGATATTCGTTAAGTTTATAAGAGTCTGTTTCCGCAGCAGTAAATCTTAAGTTACTTGGGGGTCTACCTTTACGCTCAATCGCAATGTCACATTCGCCAATTTCAGTAAAATTAAAATGTAATCTGTGTAATACTAATGATGATCTTGTATCAGACCTACTTTTATCACCAGCAGCTTGTGTTACAAAAACTGTAGGAATGTTAATTGAAAAGCCATTATTAAATCCAAATAGTAAAACTTTACCTGTCCAATCTCCATCAAACTCTAGGTTGTTAGTACCTGTAACAGGTGTACCTTCTGCATATCTACCAAAATCATCCCCAGCATTTCTATCTAACAATGAAATAGTATAATTGCCTTTATATCCAATTGGTTTTGTTACCGTAGTTTTTTTAGTTGTGGCATTATATGCACTGGAAGGTAATGCACTTATTTCTTTATGTCGATCTAAATATACAGGATAATTATTAGAATTTTGGGAAAGTAAAAAAGTGTCATCTTGAACTTTTACATCTATAGCTTCAAGGGTGTAATCGTAACCATCCGTTGCATTACCACTTTTTAAAACTATATAATAAACGTCATCTATCAATGCATGATGTATTAATGTTCCAGTAAAAATCCATCTAAACCATGCAGATTGTACTCTTTTTTCTCCATTATTATAAAATCTAAATCCCCATACTTCATCTGAACCTAAAGCACCCAGCAGTAATAAACTGTTTTCTTTTGATGTTGTGGGTTTAGTCAAATTTATTGGTAATTTTTTAGAGACAAGTTTACTTTGTTGTAATACAGTAGGTTCACCTTCTCTTTGTATATTTGCCATTTCAAAAATTCTGGCATTTTTTCCAGTGCTATTTATAAACCCTGATGTTGTGCCTAATGAAAAAGGAGAAGTTTTAGGATTGTAATTATAAGAAGCTAGATAATTTATTTTGGCTGTTGATGGTGTTAATGCATCACTATCTGTAGTCAACATAAATTGTTGATTGCTACTAAATATAAGTAATCCAGCGTTAACTTCTATGCCATCAAATAATGTTGTCGGGAATGTTGAACTAGCTTGTAAATCTATAGGGTCAGCTGTAGATTCAGACATTGCTGTTGTACTAAAGAAATTAAAAAAGTCATTAGTTTTAGATAAAATTACATTACCTTTACTTAAAACAACTAATCTATTTCTGAAGAACATCATTTTTTCTAATGTGCTTCCAATGAAACTTGGGACTGGGTTTGTATTATCATCCCCAACATCACGTAGTGAATAGTCAATTGTTTGTACTCTAAATCTTCCTTCTGGATAAGTTGTACCAGCTGCTTCTCTAACAATTTTGATAGGCATTGTATCCTTATCAATTTCAATCTCAATATTTGGAGCTGGGCATTCTTCCCAAACACCTTCACCAAAATAGTTTTGATTAGCTGTACCAACATTAGGTACTTTAAATTTTAAATAATAGTCATCATCTTCATCACTACTATTAACTACTTTGACTACATAATCGTGTCTACAATTTGTTGGTAGTTCTGCTACGTTATTACACTCATTACCAATAATGGTCATTAACTGAGGTTCAGGTGTACTTACGGCAAAAGGTGTAGATCTAGTTAAATGTAAGCAGTTACCAGTAATAGTCGCAGTAATACCAGTACCTGATATTGCATCTAAAGTTGTCTTCATACTGCCTAAAATCCCAGCAGCTTGAATACCTTCATCAGCAGTTGATGATGTAGCTGGAGGTCTTACTTTAGCTATGTTGCATGAACTTGATATTGTTACGTGAGAGGTTATTTCTATAGTTCCAGAACCACCTTTCTTTGTTGTGTAGTTATGAGTATTACCTGTTACCCAACCTTCTCCACCGAATTGTAGTTTGGCGTATGGTTGGTAAGAATCATTATATTGTGGACCAGAAGATGAGCCACCTAAATTATTAGGGTCAACTACTGGGGTACATCTAACATCAATCTCATATCTTAAATTTGCTGTATTAGTAGCGGTTGCATTAATAACTTCTCTACCCATAGCTTGGCATGATCCATCATCTGCTCCACCTGACTCAGTAAAGTTTTCTTTTGCAGCAATAGATGTTGCTCTAGTTTCTTGAACTGGAGTTCCTGGATTTGCTGGATCATAAATATTTAAAGCATATTGTTTACCATAAGAAACAGTATCTATTTCAATAATCGCTTCATTAACTAAAGCTGGAGACTTATCTGACGCTCCTGACTTCATTTGTGTAGTCTTAGTTCTATTAGTTAAGAATGTCTGCTGGTTTAAAGTTAAAGCCTGTATTTGACTTTCTTCAGTCCAACCAGATAAATATGTTTGAGTATTATTATTTACAGTTGGTAAACCATTAGCGTCATTATCTTTATAAATAATAAGGTTAGTACCTTGACCATTATTATCGTGATACGAAAAACCATCTCTAGTTCTCCATAACTGAATAACACCTGTAGTACTTACATTACCTATATATTGATTATCTTCATCTGTATAAATACTAAACCAGCTAAGAGTACCACTATTAGGAGTAATTTCTTTAATTAATTTACTTCCTGGACGCTTCATACATCCTCTTGTTACATCAGGAATAGCATTTACTAAATCATTTACTTGCCCTGCTAGTTTTAATTCATCTGGTTGTTCTGATATTCCTAAAATATAGTTAGGTATTTGCTGTGTAACTGTTGCCATTATCTCTGCAATGCTTTAAAAGGTTTGTAAGTTGAGTAATGAGTTTCATGTGGCATACCTAACATGTTGTAATCTCCTTGATTACATTCATATTCCATACATGAAGCTCTAGCACTTTGTTCTTGTACTTGTAAAAGCTGTACTAATTGAGCATTAGTTACCAACTGGGTAGCTGCTCTACCAGCTGCTTTATAAGTTATGTATCTTTTAAATACTGAAGGTAAATCTTCATATTTAAATAAGTAGACAACATTTAAATACACCTCTGGGTCTTCCCATATAAATGTATGATTAACCTTGTCATAAAGTTTTCCGTCTCTTCTTATCGGTGCTACAGTTTTATCTTCTGGATTTTCTGAATCCATACGTAACACATTCGTAGGTATTTTTATTTCTTTTGTAGTTGAGTCAGGATAGAACTTAACGTGATCCTCTCTATTAAATGTCCAACCTTCATTTTGAACATCAATATTACACTCTCTAAGTATTTGATATATAAATGCTATTTCTGGATTCTCATAAGTGTTAGCAATTTGAGCAGCTGTATTAGTTACGTTAGTTGTTATTGTTCCAAGTGTTGTAACTGGAGATTGACCAATAGCTCCCAAAATCGTATTTACGGCGGAGAGTTCGGTCTCGGTATCTATTGTTGTGGGAGTAGTCATATTTATATATAAAAAAAAGGGGGTCCGAAGACCCCGTAAAAAACATATTTAGAATGCAGAAGGAGCAGTAGCACCAACATATAATTCAACAGCAGCAGCTGGATTTAAGTAATCTGCACCCATAGCCATGCGACCTAAGATCACATCACCTTGGTATATTACAGACACATCTCCATTTGTTACTTGAACTTGTGGTCCGATTGCTTCAACAACACCAGCAGCTTCCTTTTGGAAGATAAGTCCACAAGACTTAGCACCTAACTCAGCGTTAGTACCGTAGTCATTGTTAACTCCGCCTGTTGCGTTTGCGTTCTCAGGTGTAGGTCCAATGAAAGATCCTGTATTTCCAGGACTTGTCTCACCTGTTGTACCGCCGTACTTAACACCATACTTACCTAAGAAAGGAATATTCATAGATTTGTAGATGTGTATTCCAGCGATCTCGATAACGCCACCACCGCCTTGTAAAGCAGTACCCTGAACGTCTCTGTTTACTAGACCGTTAGAACCAACATCTTGGATCAAAGCGTAGTATTGACGAGGGTTTAGGACGGCGCATCTTCCGTCAGAGCTGACTCCTTTTTCGTCCATTGCAGCAGCTGCATCATAGAATGCATCCACTAGTGCACTAGCAGAGAAAGCGTCAGATTCGTTAGTTGTTGCACCAACTCTGATTTGTGTTCCGCCAGGTTCTACAAAGTTTGTTGCAGATACTGGGGATGCAGATCTAGCTCCACGTGTAATTGAACGGAAGATTAGTCTGTCATATTTTTCAGCAAGAGCATATCCGATCTTTCTGGATATTTCTCCTCTTAATTCGTAGTGAGCAAGAGTCTCATCTAGGTCATAAACGAATGCAGAGCTGATTAATAGATCATCCATTACGATGGTCTTCTCTGCAACTGGAGGAGCCTTGTCAGCATTACCCAAAATGGGGGTTCCTGGCGTATGGAAGTCACTTGTCATGCGCCCTGTGTAGATGAACTGTAGAGATTTGCCGTTCTTTAAGGTTCTCTTTGTAACGAGATCTCTAGCGATAGTCTCGTGTTGGAAGCCTTTGAACATTTCTCCACTGAACAGCTTCAGGTAAAGGGCGTACTTATCGGTAGCACCACCATAACCAGTACCTGTAGATAGATTACTTCTACCTAAGGCAACTTGATTAGCGTTAGCCATTTTTCAGTTAAAAATTAAAGGTATATTTACTTGTCTCTTTACGTAAAAAGTTGCGAGTCTTAATTGGACTCATTGATATTTGTGGTCTATCCCACCGTCTAGACGGCTAATTGGTATCCGCGTACGGGCAAAAAGCCATATTGAGTAGGGAGGAGTCGAACCTCCCCAAGATCGCCTAACCGATTACTCTTGTGTAAGCAACGCCACGATATACGAAAGTAACTTTCATGTGTCATCTCCATATACCTAAGCCCCGTTCC